>NZ_JBWKCM010000016.1:150026-152404 GCF_056436485.1 Streptomyces sp. NPDC043746
TTTGGACTTCCCGTTCTTCCAGGGTCAAACCTCACCTGTTGGCATGGGGGGGCTCGGGAAGGGTGAGGGCTCCGCGGGGGGCTCCCCCTGGCCCCCCCCTTCGTGTACGTCTGCGGGTCAGACCTGCTTCTTGGACTTGTCCAGGACCATAACCAGGGCCGTGATCGCCAGGAAGATCGCGATGGGCGCCACGACGTAGAGGCCGATGGTCTCCATCGCGCTGAGGCCCGGACCCGGGTCGTCACCGTCGTCCCGGACGAGCGCGAGTGCCGGGGCCGACATGAGCATCATCATCAGCGTCGTCCCGGCCGCAACGACGCCGGCGCGCTTAGCGTTCTTCTTGTCCACGGTGCCAACGTAGCGAACGGCTAGACGGGGCGCTCGCCCGGGGGTGCCGTACGGGGCCTCGGAGGGCGCAGGACCCCCATCAGGGCGTGCAGGCGGGGCGAGGCGGTGATCTCCTCCAGAGTGACGGGGTGGCCCTCCGGGTCGGCGATCGGCAGCCGCCAGTTGGGGTACTGGTCCCAGGTGCCGGGGAGGTTCTGCGGGCGGCGGTCGCCCACGGTGTCGGGGAGCCAGACGCCGATCATCCGGGCGGGGGTGGCGGCCAGGAAGCGGTGGACCGCGCGGACGGCGGCGGGCTCGTCTCCGTCGCCCTCGGGGAGCATCCGCAGCCGGGCGAGGAGGGCGAGCCATTCGGCGGTGCCCGTGACGTCCTCGGTCAGCTCCTCCTCCAGGGTGCGGGTGAGCAGGCCGAGGCGGTGGCGCAGCGTCACGTGATCGCCGGTCAGCCGGGCGGCGGTGGAGGGCAGATCGTGGGTGGTGGCGGTGGCGAGGCAGTCCCGCCGCCACTCCTCGGGGGCCAGCGGGCGGCCGTCGCCGTCCCAGTCGCGCTCGAACCAGAGCACGGAGGTGCCGAGCACCCCGCGCCGGGCGAGCGCCTCGCGGACGCCGGGCTCGACGGTGCCGAGATCCTCCCCCACGACGACCGCGCCCGCGCGGTGGGCCTCCAGGACGAGGACGGCGAGCATCGCCTCGGCGTCGTACGTGACGTAGGTGCCGTCGGTGGGCGGGCGCCCCTCGGGCACCCACCAGAGCCGGAAGAGGCCCATGACGTGGTCGATGCGCAGGGCACCCGCATGGGCCAGCAGGCCGCGCAGCAGGCCCCGGAAGGCGGCGTAGCCGGTGGCGGCGAGGGCGTCGGGGCGCCAGGGCGGCAGCCCCCAGTCCTGGCCGCGCGCGTTGAAGGCGTCCGGGGGCGCTCCGACGGACATGCCGTGGGCGAAGGCGTTCCGTTGGGCCCAGGTGTCGGCGCCCGCCGGGTGCACGCCGACGGCCAGGTCGTGGACGATCCCGATCTCCATCCCGGCGTCCTCGGCGGCCCGCTGGGCGTCGGCGAGCTGGGTGGCCGTCAGCCAGGCGAGGCGGCAGTGGAGGTCCACCCTCTCCAGCAGCCGGGCGCGGGCGCGGGCGGTGGCCGGGGAGCGGGGGTCGCGCAGGGGTTCGGGCCAGGAGTGCCAGTCGGGCCCGTGCTCCTCCGCGAGGGCGCACCACAGGGCGTGGTCCTCCAGAGCCTGGCCCTGCTCGGCCAGGAAGTCGCAGTAGGCGGCGCGGCGGCCGGGGGTGAGCGGGACCTCCGCGATCAGCTCCAGGGCCTGCCGCTTCAGCTCCCAGACGGCGTCCCGGTCGATCAGGGCGCCCTTGTTGAGGACGGCCTCGCTGAGGGCGGCGGCGTCCTGGCGGAGGTCGTCCAGGATGGCCCGGTCGTGGATCTGCCCGTACTCCGGGATGGACTCGACGTGCAGGTGGACGGGGTCGGGGAAGCGGCGCGAGGAGGGGCGGTACGGCGAGGGGTCGGTGGGGCGGCCGGGGACCGCCGCGTGCAACGGGTTGACCTGGACGAACCCGGAGCCGAGGGTGCGCCCGGCCCAGGCGGCGAGGTCGGCCAGGTCGCCGAGGTCGCCCATGCCCCAGGAGCGGGCGGAGAGCAGGGAGTAGAGCTGGACCAGGAAGCCGTGGCTGCGCTCGGGCGGCTGCGGGAGGCGGGCCGGGGCGACGACCAGGGTGGCGGTGGCTTCGTGGTGGTCGGGCGTGCGGACGTGGAGACGGTGGATCCCGTACGGGGGGCGGGTCCAGCCGGCGGGGGCGGCGGGATCGCGGGGGGCGGTGGTTCCGGTCTCCGGTCCGGCCGCCCGCGCGGGTCCGGCGGTTCCGGTTCCGGCGGCTGATCCGGCCCCCGGGCCCCCGGCCGCCGGCTCCGGGGGGGGGGGGGGGGGGGGGGGGGGGGGGGGGGGGGGGGGGGGGGGGGGGGGGGGGGGGGGGGGCAACAACACAAAAAACGAGGGGGGAAGGAAGAGAGAGGGGGGAGGGGGGGGGGA
>NZ_JBWKCM010000017.1:0-22027 GCF_056436485.1 Streptomyces sp. NPDC043746
CCCCCCCCCCCCCCCCCCCCCCCCCCCCCCCCCCCCCCCCCCCCCCCCCCCCCCCCCCCCCCCCCCCCCCCCCCCCCCCCCCCCCCCCGCACCCTGTCCGGTCACCTCGTGCTCGTACCCGTACCCGTCGCGTACGCGGGTGCCTGCTGCCGGCCCGCCGCCGGGCGCGGGTTCCCCAGCTCGCCCAGGTCGTGCGCGTACGCGCCCACCGCGTGCGCGATGACGTCGATGTTGATGTCGAACGCCTTCATGCTGATGTTCCCCAGCGTGTCCCCGGCCGCGTGGTAGTTCGGGTCGAACGCGACCCCCGCCCGGCCGCCCCACTTCGCCGCCTCCTCGGGCGACTTGATCGCCTCGGCGCCCGTGGTCGTACCGCCGGAGGGGATGCCCGCCAGGACGAAGGGGTGGTAGTCCGAGCGGCCGATGAAGGGCGTCCCGGCCGTCGGGAGGCCGCGGTCGGCCAGGAACGTGGTGATGTCCCGCTCGATCTGCGCGGAACCGGGCGGGCCCTCGGGGAAGTTGAGGCCGTCGGAGTTGTCGCCGTCGAAGACGAACAGGCCGTAGTTGGGCGAGGCGATGATCTCGAAGTTCAGGTAGAGCTTGATCCGTTGCCGCTCCACCGGCGTCAGGGCGCCCACGTAGTGCGCGGAGCCGAACAGACCGCTCTCCGCCGCCGACCACCAGGCGAACCGCACCTTGTTGCGCGGCTGCTTCTCCTTCTTGGCCAGCTTCAGCGCGACGTCCAGCAGCCCGGCCGAGCCGGAGCCGTTGTCGTTGATGCCCGGTCCCGCCTTCACCGCGTCCAAGTGGGCTCCGACGAGCACGGTGTTGGCCGGATCGCCGCCCCGCGTCTGCGCGATGACGTTCCGTGTCGTACGGGTCTCCTGGAGCTGGCGTACTTCGAAGGAGATGGTCACCGGCCCCTGGGCGAGGTCCGCGGCCAGCCGGTCGCCGTCGGGCTTGCTCATCCCGGCGGTGGGGATCCTCCCGTCGCCGGGGCCGCCGAGGGTGCCGGAGAGCGGGCCGTAGCCGGCGTCGATGTTGTTGTAGATGACGGCCCCGACCGCCCCCGCAGCCGCGGCCTGCTCCTGCTTGGCGCCGAAGGTGCAGCCACCGCGCTTGATCAGCGCGATCCTGCCGGTGAACGCGCCCGCCGCGTAGTCGCCGGGCTCGCAGCCGGTGGTGCCGTCCTCGTCGACCGGTACGGCGGCCAGCTCGGCGGTGATCCCGCCGACCGGGGTCGAGGTGGTGTAGGTGAGCGCCTTGATCTCGGCGTCGAACGGGGTGGGGGAGAGGACCGACAGCTTCTCGGCCAGCGTCTCCGTGTAGACGAAGTCGAACGTCTGGTACGACACGTCGTACCCGGCCGCCTTGAGCAGGGTGTGCACATAGGCGGCGGAGATGTCGTGCCCGGGCGATCCGGCGACCCGGTGGCCACCCGCCACCCGGGCTGACGCCTGCAGGGCCGCGAGATGGCTGCGGGCGCTCGCGGCGGACGCGTCCCGCACCAGGGTCCGCGAGAGGGCGGCGGCGTCCTGGGCCGCCCGGTCCCGGTGCGCGGAAACGGGCGAGGCCGAGGCCAGCAGGAGCGGGGCGACGAGGGCGGCGGAGGCGAGGGCGGCGACGGATCTTCGAACGGAGGCGCTCACAGATGTCCTTCCCGGTGCTCACGAGTTGAGCGGGCGATGTGAGGGGAAGCTAGCGATCTCCCCGTCCGCCTGGGAACAGCTGGGGCGCAACTCGGTTCCTGAGTCACACAGTTGTCATCATGCCGCCGTAGTCACTCCTGCGTGTCCTTGATCTACGCCGGGTGCCGCAGAGAGACGCGAAGTCTCCTCCTGGCAAGCGACCGTCCGGGTCCGGTGCCGGCGTTGGGAACACGTGCTCGTCGGCGTCGAGCCCCCGGCCGTGTCGTCGCGGTTCCAAGCCGACTTCTCCGCCTGCCCGACCGCCCGCGCGGATGCGCTGTTCGAGCCGGCCGACGCGGTGCTGTGCACCGACGGGCCGGTGCGGCCGCTGGTCGACATCGCCCCGGCGCCCGAGCACCGCCGGGACCGCGGCGCCTTCCACGCCGGTCGCAACCGCGGCCGGGTGGACATCGCCCGGCCGCGGCGGTCCTGGCCGGAGTACCGCTGCCCCGGGCCGCGGACGGCCGGCTGGTCCTGGCGGCGGACGCCTCACTCTGGATTCGCCCGGACGCCGGAACCGTGCCGGACCGCTCGTTCTGCCACACCTGCGGCCGCGGACACGCCGAGCACCGGACGATGCCCCAGGCTGACCCAGCGGGCCGCCTCGCACGGTCTTCTCGGACCGGCGGGGGACGGTCGCCTCGTCGAGGTGCCCGTACAGCGTGGAGCGGGGGGACGCCCAACACGGCGGCGGGCCGACCTCGACGGTGCCGTCGAGACCGCGCACCTCACCGCCGTGGTGTCTCGGCTCGGTCTTCAACCTGCGCGGTGTGGACCTCGAGGGCGGCGCGGACCGCGGACTCCAAGGCCCCCTCGATCCAGGCGGACTTGAGGGACGTGTGGTCGCCGGCGAAGCGGAGGGGGCCTTCGGGGGTGGCGATGTCGTGAAACACTTCGGTGTGCTGGCCGGGCAGGAGGACGGCCGCCTCGCCGTACGCGTAGGGGTCGCGCGCCCAGCTCTGTGTCTGTCCGGCTCCGGTGTAGAAGACCTCGATGCGCTGGCCGTAGATTTCCTGAAGCCCGCACAGAGCGTGGGGGTAGCGGGCGTCGCCGTCGAAGGCGTCCCACCGCCTGGCATCGTCCGCCCAGGTGTAGGAGGCGAGTACGACTCCTCCCTTGCTGCCGGGCACCGGGTGGGAGGGGTTGAAGGTGAACCGGTTGGGATTGTCGCTGACCGATCCTCCGCCGAGGCTGCCGACCGCGTCCGGCTGGTCACGACTGGCGGAGCGGTAGGCGGCGTAGCGCATCCGCTGGCCGGGAGACAGTCGCTCGCCGGTGACGGATGCGTGGCGGCCCAGCAGGCTGCCGTCGGCGGGAGCCTGTCCCCTGCGGTAGGAGTCGTAGAGGTCGGGGCCGATGGTGGCGAGCTCCCGTTTCCAGTCGCGCTCGCTGAACTCCCACCAGCGGCGGCTGAACTCGAGAAGGACCTTCGTCGCGCTGTCGTAGTGGAGTTCAGTGATGGCCCGGCGCTTGCCGTACGACATGAGGGGAGCGACTTGGACGTGTCGCAGGCCCGAGAAGGGGACGGTGATGACGGCGAGGTCCGCGGTGAACTGCTCGCGGACCGGAATGCCTTCGCGCCCCTCCGACACGGTGTCCACCCATACATGAGGGCCTTCCGCGCTCACATGGGACGTGTCGGTCGAAGGTCGGGACGGATCCCAGTACTCGATCCTGGTGACGCGGCGGTCGAAGCGGACGGAGTCCCCGATCTCCGCCAGCAGGGCGTCGGGAAGTAGCGCGGTACCGCCGGGCAGCTCCCAGAACGTCGTGTCGGGGCTGATGAGGGCCGCTCCGAGGAAGCTGTGGACGAAGGAGAGCGGGAGCCGTGAGGTGAGGTTGTCCAGGCAGCCGACCAGGTCGATGGTGGCGTCGTCCAGCTTGGCGAACTCGCTCAGGAAGCGGTACATGGACCAGTCACCGAAACGCTGGATGACGCGGGCCCAGCCGGTGATCATCTCCTCGATCGGCTTGTCCACGCGACGCCCGTCGGGGGTGCGCGTGCTGATCTCGTCCCGGATCGGGGCGAGGGCCTCGGCCAGGATCCTGCTGGAGGGAATGTCCCAGAGTGCCCGGGGTACGCCGAAGGAACGATTCACCTGCCGCGGGTTGCGGGTGTAGTCGGCCCGGCGGACCCTCAGGCCGTTGACATGGATCCAGGTCCGCTGGGTGCGGCTCCCGTCGGCGGCCTCGTCGACCAGGCGGAACTTCTGCCGCTGCAGGCCCAAGTGGTCGATGAGGGCCATGACCAACGGGTGGCTCTGCGGGATGCGCATGGCCCCGGCCTCGGCGTACTGGAGCGGGTCCTCGAACGGCTGCGCCGCCCCCTCGTGGCCGCCGACTCTGAACGTCTTGATCCTGCCGCCGGCACGGTTGCCGTTGGCCTCCAGAAGCGTGACGGTGTGCCCCGCCCGCTTCAGCAGCAGCGCCGTCACCAGTCCTGCCGGCCCTGCCCCCACGACCAGCACCTTCTTCAGAGGCGCGGATGTCCGGGGCAGGCCGTCGCCCACCAGGATCCGGCGGTAGGCGGGAACCAGGTCCCGCCCGTCAGGGCCGCGCAGCAACAGCGTGTGCGCGAGCTGGAGGCAGCGCTGGGACAACGACGTGGTTGCCGGCACGGCTGGAAGCACGTTCGTCCCGGCGGCGGCCGCTGTCGGAACGGACGCGCCGACGATGGCTGCCGCCCCCACGGCGGAACCGATGGTGAATTCGCGCCGAGATAGGGAACCGGGCTGCGGGGACGGCTCGGCAGGCTTCGGTGTTCGAATGGCTCGCACCGGCTCACTATGCAACGTGCGAATCGGTGACTGGTCGGCCACACTGATGCGAGGGGCACACTTGGCCCGAATGGCTCAGAGCCGGGTGGTCAGCCAAGAGTTCCCGACGTTCACACCGGCACACGCTATCCGGCCGCGTCGAGCTGATCGAACCGCGCCAGTGCCTGGCGGAATGCGTCCGGTTCGATGCCGAGAGGTGGCGCGAAGGAGTGCCGGAGGCCCGCCACCAAGTACACGGCGAATCCCAGGACGGTACCGAGGAGAACCATCACCAGCATATGCCGCGGACCGGCGTTGATACCGACCAGTGCGGGGAACAGGACAACCAGCACGGCCGTGGAGATCAAGGCGTAGAAAATCGGAACCGGGACGGACCATCTCATGTCACTGGACCGCTGGCTCCGGGCCACGGTCACGTTGTCCAGCTCGGCCCTGACCACTTCCTTGGCCTCTTTCTGCTCATCGTCCGCCGTCTGTGCGTGCACAACGAGCAGACGCGCCTCGTCGAGCGCACCGGCGGCCCGCTGACTCATCTCCCGATTCCTCATGAGAGACCATTCAGGCCCGGCGACCTCCCGTGCATACGTCCTCAGCTGCTCACGGGTCTGTGAACGGACCTCCGGCGGCAGCCCACGGGCATCGGCATAGGCCGCCTCCAGATTCCTGGCCTCCTGATACGTGTGGTCGCTGGCGGAGTTGCGCTGCTGCCAGGAACTCGCCACCAGGAAAGCCGCTGTCAGGACGAACAACGCCAGTGTCGCACTGCCCACGAAACTCAGTGCGGGAGCTTCCAGATGCGCCTTCCTGGAAGCCTCGCTGCGGGACAGCGCCCACGTCAGCCCGCACGCCGTCGCCGCACCGAGAAACGCGTACAAGAGACCCGCGCCGAGCATGTCAGTTCCCCTTCTTCTGGGATTTCGAACTGCGTGAGTCGAGAGTCACCGCCATCAGGACAGCGGGAATGATGACCATCAGGAAGGCCATGATCGCCCAGTCCAGAGAGTTCACCAGTCCGCCATCGGTTTGCAGGGACGGCAGGCCGGACCGGGCCGCGCCCTGCGGGAGGGAGGTGGTGGAGGCGGTCGCCGTGGCGGCGGGGCGGTCGCCGGGAACCGGCCCGTCAGGGCTCGTTCCCGGTGGGAGTCCCTGCCCGGGCTCAGCAAGGGACGGCGGCGCGAGGAACTCACCGGCCACCCCTGCTCCGGCAGCAGCCGCTCCGGATACGGCGGCCGGCGCCAGGGGGCCCGGGGGAAGCGCTCCGTCCAGGGGGTCCGCACCGCCAGGCCCGGGACCGGGGACCGTCAAGGCGAGGGGTGGGGCGCCCGGAAGAGGTGTGACGAGGGGTGGTGCGGCACCGGGAGGGGCTGTGGGCCGGGACGGCCCGGCCGGGCGAGTCGCCGAGGATTCGGCCCGGGGTGTGGCGCGGGGTGTGGCGCGGGGAGAGGCCGCGGGTCGGGACGGCCCATTCGGGCGAGTCGCCGCTGGCGGGCTGGGCACGGAGTACTCTGCCGCCGCCTTCGCAGCGAGCGCGAGCGGGGGCAGCAACGAGCCCGTTGCGGAAACAGCCCGGTCTGCCGTCGTACCGGATGCCCGCGCCACGGATGCGTGACGACCAGGGCGGTCCGGAGCCGTGGCCCAGCACTCGACATCCCCGCCGGCCGGCAAGCGGCTGGGCAGGCCCGCGCCCGACGAGCACTTCAGCGGACCGGCCTCGCGCAACAGCGGGTCCTGTAGCCGCAGGTTCTCCAGCCCGGCGGGACCGCTGTACGCCACACGGTAGAAGAGACGCTTCTGCGACGCGGAACGGTGCAGGGCCAACGCAGCCGAGTGGGCGTCGTACCCCGCAGAGGCGGCGGCCTGGGCGCGGCCGTACTCCTTCCTTGCCGCGACCCCCGTTGCCGTGACCTGACCGATGTGACGGCCCGCCAGAGCGACCACCGTCGCGCGGCACGTCATCGTGCCCAGCGGCTTCAGGGAAGCCCGGGGGCACCGGACGGTCCCGCCGGCGACCTGGGCATCGCGCACCTCGACATTCCGAAGCCCGTACTCCGCCAGATTCCGCAGTTGATATACGCGAATCAGCTTCTGCCGCTCCCGGACTTGAACTCCCGGAGTGCTAACGCTGTTGGTGGAAACTGCGATTCTGAGTGCGTCCCTGTTGGTACCTCCCATCGGCACCGAACCGAGCAGGCACACCGCGACGCCGGACAACGCCATCGCCCGTATGACACCAGACAGCTTGCGACCGAATCTCACGCACTCATTGTGCGATCAAGGGATCATCCTGGGAATTCGCCACACGGGCGGCACACAGGCCGTTTCTCGGGCGGCGCAGTGAGGTTTTCTCAAAGGTGATCGAGTCCCCGACAGCGCTGCTGTCCGGTCGGTGCTGTGCCTCCGCGCGGAGAGGGCATCAAGGCCGTTCGTGGCGGCGGCCGCGTCCAAGAACGCCGGCCCGGCGCCGCCATCCCGTCTGCCGGGGCCTGGCCCGCTGCCTGCACCGGGAACCCGGCCACCGCACCGGCCGCATCGGCTGCTCCACCGCCATCGAGCAGGAGGTCGAGTCCACGGCTCGCTTGCTCGGACGCCTCGTCAACGACGCCCGACAGAGCGGGATCCGGAGCGCCCCAGCCCGACCGCGGCAGCCGTCCGGCTGGTGGCCCGGCCCGGCCGCGGCTCGTCGAGGGAAGGCCGACGCGTGCGCGTACCCGCTGTCCTTCCTTCAGTGGGCCCCGGCCCGCCCCGACCTCAGTGTGTCCGCGCCACCCGCTTGGCGATCCTCTCGGCGTCCAGGGCCAGCTCGCGGAGCATCCCGCTGATCGGGTTGGTGAAACCGGTGAAGTAGAGGCCCGGGGCCTGCTTCGGGGTGCGGGCGCCGTGGACGACCGGCCGCCCCCGCCCGTCCAGCACGTCCAGGTGGCCGAGCAGCGGCTCCAGGGCCCGGCTGTATCCGGTCGCCGCGATCACCGCGTCCGGGGTGATCCGGGTGCCGTCGGCCAGCACCACCGCGTCCTTGTCGAAGGAGGCGACGGTCGCCACCGGAACCACCCGGCCGTTCCTCACGGCGTCGATCAGCCCCACGTCCTGCACCGGGATCGCGCCCTCGCGGACCCGCGAGTACAGCCCCTTCTCCGGGCGCGGCAGCCCCTGCGCCGACAGGTCCGGCACCGCGACCCGGGCCAGCAGGGAACCCGCCCTGTCCACCACCCGCACCGGCAGCCGGCGGACCAGGATGCCGGTCGCCTGGGCGGGCCACCCCGCTGTGGAGCGGCGCACGATGTGCGGGGCCGTGCGCACCGCGATCCGCACCCGGGCCGCCCCGCCCTCCGCCAGGTCCGCCGCGATCTCGGCCCCCGTGTTGCCGATGCCGACCACCAGGACGTCCTTGGCCGCGTACGGGGTGGGGTCGCGGTACTCCGCCGCGTGCAGCAGCTCGCCGGTGAACGTGTCCCGCCCCGGCCACCGCGGGATGCGCGGAGTGTGGTTGAAGCCGGTGGCGACGACGACCGCCCGGCCCCGCAGGGCCCGGCCGCCGGTGGCGGTCAGCTGCCAGTCGCCCGAGCCGTCGGGATGCGGGTCGATCCGGGTCACCTCGACGCCGGTCACCACTTCCAGCTCGTGGTGCTCGGTGTACCTCTCCAGATACCGCACCAGGTCGTCCCGGCCCACCCACCGCCCGAACTTCCGCGGCATCTTCAGTCCCGGCAGCGCCGACCAGCGGCGCGTGGTGTGCAGATGCAGCCGGTCGTAGTGGCCGCGCCAGGAGGCGCCGATCCGGTCCGCCTTCTCCAGGACCACCGCCCGTACGCCCCGGGCGCGGAGCGCGGCGGCGGTGGCGAGACCGCCGGGTCCGCCGCCGATGACGTAGACGGGGCGGTCGTCCGTGCGGTCGGTGAGGGCGATGGCGTCGGTATGGCCGGTGGGGGACGGGCTGTCGGGCATGGTTCGGAGCGTAATCGCCCGCTCTGTTGATGGGTCTCGGTCAAGGGGGAAATCGATTGCGGATTGATCACGGGGGGTGCCTCTAGGTCCTTCGTCAAGGTGCCCCTGTCGGGTTTGGTGTGGTTCGGGGTGTTGGGGTTAGGCGGCGAGCTCGACGTCCTTCGGTGTCCGGGATTCGTGGGAGGTGCCGTCGCGGAGCATGGCGAACAGGACGGCGCGCGCCAACAGCCTGATGGCCTCCGCCCGATGGCCGTCCCGCATGTGTGTCCCCCTCCGAGAGGTGTGCCTCCAAGCGCCCGGCGCCGGACGTCAGTGACCCGGCGCCGGGCTCAAGTGTCCGGCGTGGGGCGCTTCGGCGCGAGAGCCACCGGGTGAGGGAACGGCGGGGAACGGCGGGGGGAAGGGAGTCGGGCCGGTCCGGTCAGCAGCCGCAGGCGGCGCCGTCCGTCGTGGGGGCCGTCAGCGGGTCCGGCGCGGACCGGCGGGTGCCGGTGGCGTCCTCGACCGGGAAGCCCTCGCGGGACCAGTACTCGAAGCCGCCGAGCATCTCCTTCACCGAGTAACCGGCCGTGGCGAACGCGTGGGCCGCGCGGGTGGCTCCGTTGCAGCCGGGGCCCCAGCAGTACGTGACGACCAGGGCGCCGCTGTCGACCAGGTCGGCGGCGCGCGTCGCGATCTCGTCCGTGGGGAGGTGGAGGGCGCCCGGGATGTGCCCCTGGTCCCAGGCCTCCTGGCCGCGCGAGTCGATCAGGACGAAGTCGTTCGCGCCGGCCTCGATGTCCGCGTGCACATCGGCGACATCGGCCTCGAAGGTGGCCCGGCGGTAGAAGTGCGCGGCCGCGTCGGCGGGGGCGGCGGCAGGGACGCGGCCGACCTTGGAGACGGGGGCGGACGTGGGCGTTTCGGTGACGGACATGAGAGCTCCTTCGACAAGGGGACGAGGATGTACGGGAGATGGTGTGCGGGGGGGCCGGTCCAGGGGCGGCGGGGTGCGCCGCCTGCCGTGGGGCCTGGGGGGCGGGGCCGGTACGGGAAGGGGTGCGGGTACCGGAGCGGTGCGGCGGATCGCCGCCACCGTCAGGACCGTGTAGATCGCCGCCGTCGCCGCTCCCGGTCCGATGAGCAGCATAGCCACATCGGCATCGGTGGCCGCGGCCAGGACGAGGACCGCCAGGGCGGCAACCGAGGCGAGCGCCGTCCCGCGACGGGGGTCCCCGCCCGGCGAGACGGCAGGCCAACGGTCACCGGCCGAACGGAGGTTGGTCAGGCAGTACGTGGTGAGCAGGGCCGCGGCCACCCAGCCGACGGCGGCGGACCCGCGGCCCTGGGGCGGGGTGTGCGCCAGGAGCACCGCGTACAGCGCGGCGGCCGGCACCAGGGCGCCGGCTGTGCGCAGCGGTACGGACACGGCACCGCTCCGGCCGGTCCGCCGCGCGGCCCCTCGCCCCGCCACCGCCCCCTCCAGGCCGACCCAGGCGAAGAGCAGCGGCAGGAGGAGCGCGTACAGCGGGGCGGGGGCGGACGGGGGGAGGGCGAGGAGGCCCGACCACCAGAACGCCACGAGGACGAGCACCGCGGCGAGACGGACGCCCTGCGCCCGGCGGGGGAGCGTCGCCCCGGCCGTGGCGGCGACCGCCGCCACGGCGAGGACCGCGAACGACAGCACCCGTGCTTCCCCGCCGCCGGCGGCGAACTCGCCCGCCGCCGCCGCGACCGCCGCCTGGCCGACGGCGAAGCCGCCGAAGTACAGGCTCTGCACCGCGCGGGCCGCACGGGGCCCGAGCCGCCGTGCGACGAACGAGGCGGGGCCCTCCTCGGTGCCTCCCGCCCCGGCGAGCAGCAGGCACCAGAGGCACAGGGCCGCGGCCAGGAGCAGGGAGGCGGGCGCACTGCCCGGTGCCGAGCCGAGCGCCGCCGGTACGAGCAGGGTGCCGGCGCCCAGGACCGACCGGGTCACCTTCACAACTGGTGAAAGAAGACCGGGAGTTCGGCCGCAAGGTGACGGCCCTGCGGGACCAGCGGGCCCTCGTCGGGGTTCGGCCACCGCGGCATACGCGTCCCGGGGTCCACCGGGACGCCCAGCTGCTTGGCGAGGAAGGCCGACCAGTTCGGCATCAGCGGCGCCGCGAGCGACGTCACCAGGGCGAGCGCCTCCAGATGGGTGACCAGGCGCTGGGCGTACGCCGCACGGTCCGGCGCGCGACCGGAGTCGTCGCGCAGACGCCGCAGCTCGGGCAGGTCGCCGACGGCGGTGTCGACGGCCCCGGCCAGCGACGCCGCGGCGGCCTGCGGGGAGAACGACTCGGCGGCCAGCGCCGTGGCGATCCCGTCGGGCAGCCCGGCAAGGACCTCGGTGAGCGGCCCCGCGTGCTGCCCGGTCTCCGGCACCACCGCGCCGAAGCTCTCGGAGAGGAGGGTGAGGGCCGTCCGCGCCCACTGCTCCACGCCCTCGACCAGGACCGTCCCGACGGTGTCGGCGAACTCCTTGGCCGCGAAGTTGGTCTGCTCCCGCTCGGGCCCGGTCAGGCACAGGTGGAAGCGGAGCGCGTCGGCGGGGACCCGGCGCAGGAACTCCCCTCCCCACACGGCGTGATCGCGGCTGGTGGAGAACTTCTGCCCCTCCAGGCGGTAGAACTCGTTGGTCACGACCTGGCTCGGCGGCGTGAGTTCACCCTGCGCCATGAGCAGCGCGGGCCACAGGACCGCGTGCGAGAAGGAGCAGTCGAAGCCGATGAAGTTGACGATCCTCGTCGCCGGGTCGGTCCACTGCTCCTCCCACAGCTCCGGCTGCCCCTGTGCCGCGGTCAGACGGGCCGTGGCCGCGACATATCCGAAGATCCCGCTGAACCAGGTGTCCAGGATGTGCCCGTCCCAGTCGGCGAGCGGCACGGGGATGCCGTAGTCCGCGAGCCGGCTGACGGGGGTGACCGGCAGCTCGCGGTCGAACAGGGTGCGGAGGTAGGCACGCAGCCGCGGGCGCCACTCGGCGCGGGCCTGGGCGCGCTCGTAGTAGTCCAGGAGCTGCCGACGGTAGGTCTCCAGGGGGAAGCAGATCCGCTCCAGCGTGCGCAGTTCCGGCTCCTGCAGGCAGGAGGTGCAGCGCGGGGCCGCGAGACCGGCGGGTTCCTGCGGCAGACCGCAGGCCTCGCAGTAGACGCCGTCGGAGGGGTCGCCGCAGAACTGGCACTCGCCGCGGACCTCGGCCTCGTACAGATGGCGTGCGCACTCCGTGCAGTAGAAGACCGGCAGCTCGTGGACCTCCAGCTTGCCCTGCTCCCACAGAGATGTGAAGAAGCGCTGCACGATCTCGGTGTGCCCGGCGTCGGTCAGCGGGCGGGTGAACCAGTCGTGGCGCATCGCGCCCAGCGAGAGGGTCTCCTCCATCCTGGACCCGAACGTCAGCGCCGTCTCGTACGCGGTGGAGCCGATCTCGGCCGCGCGGCGCGGGACGTAGCAGGAGTGCTCGTCGGAGTAGCCGACGTAGCGCACCTCGTGGCCACGCTGGCGAAGATGGCGGGAGAGGACGTCGGCGCCGAGGAACGGCCCCGACAGATGGCCCAGATGCAGATCGCCGTTGGGGTTGGGCGGGGCGCTGGTGACGATGTAGGTGCTCATGGGGCGGTGCTTCCTTCGGGTACGGGGAGGGCGGGGGCGTGGTGCGCACGGGGCGGTTCCGGCTCCGGGGCTTCCGGGACCGTCCGCGCGTACGCCGGTTCCTGCACGCGCGACACGGCCGCCGAGACCCGGGAGCCGGGCGGCAGGTCGTCCAGGACCACGGAGTGCGCGCCGATGCGGGTGTCGTCGCCCACGGTGATCGGACCGAGGACGCTCGCCCCGGTGCCGACGGTCACGCCGTTCCCGATTACCGGGTGCCTGCGCGAGCCCGCCGGGCGGCGCAGGTCCTTCCACCAGCCGACCGAGCCGAGCGTGACCTGGTGGTAGAGCATCACGTCGTCGCCGATCCGCACGGTCTCGCCGATCACCACGGCCGTGCCGTGGTCGATGAAGAAACGGCGCCCGATGACCGCGCCCGGGTGGATCTCGATACCGCTGACGGACCGCGCGAGCATGGACAGGGCGCGGGCCGTGACCCGGCGGCCGCGCAGCCACAGACGGTGGGAGACCCGGTACGTCCACAGGGCGTGGATGTGCGGGTAGAGCAGGGCCTCGCGCTTGCTGCGCGCGGCGGGGTCCTTGGCCCGCACCGTCTCCAGATCCTCGCGCAGCACCGCGAGGATCGCCCGCCGCTCCCCGGCGGGCGGTTTCCCGTCGTCCGGTGAGCGTCCCGCCGCCTCGGTGTCACATGTGGTCATACGGCGACTCCGGGACGATGGGGCGGCCGTTGAGGAACCGCTGCGGGCGATACGGTTCGAGCAGTTCCTGCGACGCCTTTCCGATGACGGCGCCGCCCTCGGTGATCTCCCTGGCCGCCAGCTCGGCGACGGCGGGCGCCAGTTTGAAGCCCCCGCCGCTGAACCCCATCGCGAGGTAGAGCCCCTCCGGCCCGGCCGGGCCGACGACGGGGCGCCTGTCCGGGGTGTAGCCGTCCAGCCCCGAGCGGGTGCCCACCAGGGGCGCGCCCGCCAGGGCCGGCACCCGGCGCGAGACGGCCGCGACGGCGGCGTCCACCTCGTTCGGGGTCAGCGGGGACACGTCGTGGTCGAGCTGCACATCCGGACTGCTGGGCACCCCGAAGAAGAACCGGTCGAGGCCGTCGGGCCGGAAGTAGCTGCCCGTGGTGTCGTCGATGCAGGTCGGCACGGACACCGGGGAGCCGCGCCGGCCCACGCCGGGCAGTGAGGCCTGGGCCAGGCCGATCCGCCGTGCCGTGACCGGGATCTGGACGCCCAGATGGGCGGCGGGCGCCGAGCCCCAGGCGCCGCTGGCCAGAATCACCAGGGGGGACTCGATCAGACCGATCGAGGTCTGGACGCCGGTGACGGTGCCGCGGTGTTCCACCACGCTTTCGGCGCGCACCCCCTCGGAAGGGCTCACACCCAGCCGTCGGGCCGCCGTGAACAGGGCGTTCGCGGTCGCGGCGGGGTCCGCGTAGCCGCCCTCCGGTTCGTACGCCGCGGCCCCGATGCCGTCCGTACCGAGCCCCGGGTACAGGGCGCGCACCTCGGCCGGGTCGATGACCTCGACCCGGCGGTGGCCGGCGGCCTCGGACGCGACCGTGCTGTTGTGCAGCAGGGCGTCGGTGTGCTGCTCGCCCACCAGCATCAGGAAGCCGGTGCGCCGGTAGCCGCAGTCACCGCCGATCACCTCGGCCCACTGCTCGAAGACCGGCATGCTGCGGGCGGTCAGGAGAGTGTCGGGGCCGGTCGTGTGGTGCAGCCTGAGCAGACCTCCCGAGCGCGAGGTGGCGCCCTGCGCGGCGGTACGGCCCTGGTCGCACAGGACCACGCGGCCGACCCCGATCCGGGCGAGGTGGTAGGCGATGGCCGCGCCGATCACCCCGCCACCGACGATCACGGCATCGGCGCCCGGTACGGTGCCGCGGCTCACTGGCCGGCCCCGGTGGCGCCCGCCGTGTCGTCGATTCCGAACCGGGCTGCCCAGTAGGCGCGTTCACGGGCGATCGCCTCGGTGCCGTTCCACCAGATGCTCACGAAACGGAGACGGCCCTCCCCGTCGTTGGTCAGGTCGTGATCGAGGTGCGGCGTGATGAAGACGGTGTCACCGGCGCTCACACGACGCTTCTCGTCGCCCTGGCGCATGATCCCGCTGCCCTCCACGACGAAGAACATCTCGTTCTCGTCGTGGGAGTGCGGCGTGGAGGTCTGGCCGGGGGCCACGTCGACCCACGCGCCGCCCCAGAAAGGCTCCTTGACGGCCTCGTCCCAGGGGAAGATGCGCCGCCCGCTGACGTTGTAGGCCTCCTCGAACGTCATGTCCTCGGGGGCGGTGGTGAATACGTGCATGGGTGGTTCCTCTCATGGCGTTCCGTGCGTCAGGTGGTCGTCAGGCGTCGACGAGCTGTCCGGCGCGGCGCTGGTGGCCGAGGACGCGGCGCAGATCGCGGTGGACGGTGTCGGCCTTGTCGGCCATCTGGCTGAAGGAGGTGGCGCTGGCGATGCCGTGCCGCCACTCCGTCATGCCGTCCAGGTAGATGCCGACCTCGCAGCGCTCGTCGGTCTCGGCGCCGTAGGCGCGCGTCACGGCCGGGAGCCCGTCCTCGTCGTGGACCAGGTACGGGGCGAACGGCTCCAGCTGCTCCGGCAGGGTCGGCTCGTCGTATCCGGTGCACAGGATCACGGCGTCCACCTCCACCGCTCCGGCCGCACCGGTGAACACCTCGGTGGTGTCGAGGCGAACGGTGTCGCCGGACACCTCCACACCGGTGACATCGGTACGCCGGTGCATGCGCAGGCGGTTCGTGCCGGACAGCCTGTCCTGGTACGCGGCCTGGTAGAGGGCGGTGGACACATCGGGGTCCACCGCCGAGTAGTTGGTGGCGCGGGCCTGGTCCAGCGCACGCCTGCGGGCCTCGCCCCCCAGGCCGTAGAAGTAGTCGGTCGACTCGGGGAAGTAGACCTCGTTGCTGAAGTGCCCGAGCTCGTACATCCTGAAGCCGCCGTGCCGCACCAGCGAGTGGACCTCGGCGCCCGGTGCGTCGGCGAGCAGGTGCAGCACGATCTCGCCCGCGGTCTGGCCCGCGCCGATCACGGCGAACCGCTTCGGGCCCGCGCCCCGGTCGAGCAGAGCCGCCGTCCGGGGCAGGAACTCGCCGGCGTGGAAGACCCGTTCGCCGAGCGACTCCCGGAAGACCTCGGGGACGTGCGGGCGGTGCCCGGTGGCCAGGACCACATTGCGGCCCAGGTGTTCGTAGCTCTGGCCGTCGCGCGGGTCGCGGCTGATCACGCGCGCCGTGCGGACCGTGCCGTCGCCGTCCACGACCGGCTCGACGCGCACCACTTCGCGGTGGTACTCGACGCCCTGGCGGACCTGCTCGGCCGCCCACTGCACGTACTGGGACCACTCCAGGCGGCTGACATAGCCGCCCAGGAGCGTGAACGGGTAGAAACGCCCGCTCTGCAGCAGGAAGTTCGGGAAGGTGAAGCGGGACCGGGGGTCGCGCGGAGTGGCCAGATCGCGCAGGAAGTGGTGCTGGATGTCGGTGCCCGGCAGCACCTGGTTGGGCTGCCAGGCGGAGGTGCCGGCGCGCTCCAGATACGCGGCACGCAGCGCGGGTTCGCCCGGCCGGGCGTCATCGTGGTCCTCGACAGCGGCCGCGAGAGCTATTCCCGAGGGGCCGAAGCCGGCCACCACGACGTCGTTGATCTGCACGGTGGTTCCCTTCGTCAGTGGCGGGCGGGTCAGAGCGCCAGGGCGGGAGCCGGTGCCCCGCCGGCGGGCAGGGCCGGCTCGGCGGAGCGGCCCAGCCGGGCGGCGAGCGCCTCGCTCAGCGCCCCGGCGCGCAGGGAGAGCAGGCTGAACGAACCGGCGTCGCCGATGCCGTGGCTCGATTCGCACAGTCCGTTCAGGAACAGCGGCGGCAGCGCGTCCGCACCGGCGCGCGGGGTGAGCGCGTAGTCGTGGCCGACCTCCAGCCGACCGTCCTCCTCGGTCCCGAAGGAGCCGACGAGGGGCGCGATCAGCGGCGGGCACAGCTCCTCGTGCGGGCCGGGACCCATGTTGCGGAACCCGGTGGCGAGGACGGCGAAGTCGACGGTGTCATCGATCAGTTCACCGGTGTGCAGCTCCTGGAAGCGCAGGTTCACCCGGTCGTCGGCCACCTCGACGGCGGTGGCCTGGTGGTTGCCCCGGACGAACACCCTCTGGTCGCCGTCGAGTTCCTGTTCGTAGATCGTCAGGTAGAGGTCGCGCAGCACATCGCCGTCGGCCGAGGAGTAGTTGGTGGGCTGCATGTACGCGTCGAGGGCGCGGCGGCTCCGGGGCGAGGCGTTGAAGTAGTAGTCGGTGAACTCGGGGAAGTACCCCTCCTCGCTGAACGGGCTGGTGTCCTTGAGCCGCAGCGAGTGGGCGCGGCTGTAGGTGACGACCCGCGTGCGCGGGAAGCGGCGGTGCAGGTCGAGGGCGAGTTCGACGGCGCTCTGGCTTCCGCCGATCACGGCGACCGCCTCGGGGGTGCGGCCCTCGGAGGTCAGCTCGGCCAGCCGCGGCAGGTACTGGGTGAGGTGGAAGACGCGGGAGCCGAGCGCGGTGTCGTACGGCGCCGGGACATGGGGGGTGCGGCCCGGTGCCAGCACGAGCGTACGGCCCAGGTGGCGGCCGCCGTCGTCGGTGGTCACCTCGTAGAGCCGCTCGCCGTCGAGCTCCACCACGCGTACGTGCTCCGCGCGTCGGCCGCAGTCGACCTGGTGGGAGAAGAACCGGGCGGCCCAGCGTATGTAGCCGGCGTACTCCTTGCGCAGCGGGAACTCGCTGGGCAGGTTGAGATGACGCAGCAACCTGCCCTGTTCGTAAAGGTAGTTGAGGAAGGTGTAGCGGCTGCGCGGATTGCGCAGAGTGACCAGGTCGCGGCTGGGGTGGTTCTGGATGTCGGAGCCGTCGAGCAGCATGCCGGGCTGCCACTCGGGGCGCTGCCGCGACTCCAGGAAGCGGGCCGTCAGCTGCGGGTGCTTCTCCTCGAGGGCGATGGCCAGGGCGAGGTTGGCGGGGCCGAATCCGATGCCGAGCACATCGTTGACATGGGCCTGAGCAAGCATGCTGGTCTCCTGAGACGTTGTACGGGCGCCCGGACGCGGGAAGGCCCACGGCGCGGGCACCGGTGTGTGGCGGGAAGCATGTCGAGGGAGCGTGCGGTGCCGCGCCGGGCGAAGGGTTCACGGAGTGCCGGGCGGGCCCGGCCGGCAGCCGCCGTCGAGGTGGACGATGTCCATCGCGAGGCCGGACCGGCTTATCCGATGGGGCAGTTCGGGATCGGGCTCGTCGAGCAGGACGACGAGTTTCCAGGAGTCGACCGCGCGGCACTGGGCCGCCGGCAGCCCGCCGGCCCGCGGCCGGGCGGCGACCACCCGCCACAGCGTCTCGAAGCTGTGGGCGGTGATCCTGCCGCCGGTGCCGGGAGCGCACAGGTCGGGCCTGATGGAGAAGGACCAGCGACGGGCTGTGGCATCGGATTGCCAGTGCCAGGCGGATTCCGGAACGAGCCTGCCGAATTCATCCACGCCAAGGAGTCCGGAAAATCCGCTGGACCACGTCCGGGGGGACGCGCTCATGCGGACCTCGATTTCTGCCGCTGTCGTGTCTTTCCTCGATGCGCGAATTCTCGTGCGGAAGGCGGCAGGGACGAGTCTTGCGGGCCGGGACGACGCTGTCACCGTATGACCGGCGGCACTAATTCCCCCTGGCATGAGCGTGCCGCGCCCGCTGTTCCGCGGCCGTGCGGGGGCCGCGGAACCTTCAGAGCATGCCGTGTTCCATGGCCCGCTGCCCCAGCTGGAAGCGGCTGCGGGCGTCGAGCTGCTCCATCAGGTCGGAGATCAGCCGGCGCTCGGTGCGCAGCGAGATGCCGAGCTTGCGGGCCGCCGCCTCGTCCGTCGCGCCCTGGGCGAGGAGCCGCAACAGGTCCCGGTACTGGGAACCGGGGTCGTCCAGCCGCCGACGCGGTGCCGCGCCGAACGGCACGGCCGTCCCCCAGACCGACTCGAACAGCGCGTGGAATCCGGCCACGGCGCCCGGCTCGCGGATGACAGCGGCCCCCTTGGAGCTGTTCTGGGGGTCGAGCGGCACGAGTGCGACCTCGGTGTCGACGATGTACATCCGCATGGGCAGTGACGGCACGATACGGATCTGGTTGTGCTGCGAGACGTGCCATTCGCCGTACTCGATGCTCGCCGGGTCGTTGCGCAGGCTGTCCAGATAGACCGTGCGCGTGAGCACCCCGCGGGCGGCCAGCTGCTCGGAGACGGCACGGCTGGCCGCGCGGTTCTCCGGTGTCTGCCCCCCGCCCGGGGCGAAGGTGCAGGTCTCCCGCCGCGCCTTCGCGGCCAGCTCCGCGATCCGCAGCCGGACCGCCTCGACCCCGAACAGCCGCTCGACGGAGTGCTCCTCGGGTTCGGGGCTGTTCATGGAATACTCGGCGATGAGCTTGGCCGCGGCCGCTCTGCTCGCGGCCAACTCCTCCTGGCGCCGGGCCACTTCGGCCTGCTCACGGGCGTGCAGCGCGTCGAAGGCCAGCCGCGGGCTCACGACATGCGGCCTGTCCCCGGTCGTGTGGGTGAAGTCGAGGAGGGCCAGATCGGCCAGCTGGTCGAGTGCGTTCTTGACCCGGTCCTCGTTCCAGCCAAGGTGTTCCGCCAGACTCGTCACCCCTAGATCCGGCGCTGACAGCATGGTTCGATACAGAATGTCCGAGTCTGGCGTCAGCCCGAAGGCAGTAAGCATGGATAGCCCCCCTGGTTTTCCGTGCAGATTTCCCGGCTGGATTTTTGCGGCAGCTTGCTGCCAGTGCAACTGGGTGTCCATATTCTGACTTCCGGCGGCAGCCGTTCTGGGATGGGATAGGACGCATGGATCTCGTCACCTTCCGCCTCAATGGGCCCACGCCCCGGGTGGACCCCGAGGAGGCGCGGCGGCTCGCCGCGGCCGCGGAGGAGGGGTTCGCGCGCGCGCCCTGGGCCGAGCACAGCCGGGTGTATGCCACCCGTCGCGGAGTGCTCGGGGTGGTCTTCTGCCGCTCCTCGCAAGCGGAGCGGGTGCCCGCGGGGCTGCGGGCCGTCGCCTCGGCGGCCGTGCAGTGTGCGGCGAAACCGGCGGACTGGCGCCTGGAGCCGTGAGGGCGGCGCCCCGCCGTGGGCCGTCGCCCGGGGCGGGCGTAAAAGTGTCACGCACTTTTGTGTCAGCCGGAACGCATGACTCCGCAGGCAGTGCTGTGAATTATTGAGTGTATCGCCCGGCGCTCCGCAAGCATGGGAATGCCGGATTTCCACTCGTCACAGAACCGCTGCGCGTGGCAGCCCCTCCAGGGAGAATGAAATGCGTTTCGCCTCCGGCGTTTTCTCCGTTGTGGTCCTCGGTTTCCTCACCTTCACGGGAGTGGGGGTGAACGAGGCATTCGGCAGTGTCGCGGAAAAGGGTCAGAAAACCCAGGCGGACAACGGATGGCAGTCCGTTACGGCGGCCGCGCCCCGATCCGCCACCCTCCACGCCGACAACGGGTGGCAGAGTTGACCGGTCGCCTGAACCCCCTCGGTATCGACGAGGAAGCGATCCGGATCTACCACGCCACGCTCGACCTGGGCAGTTGCACCCGTGACGAGCTCGCGCTCCGGCTCGGGCTGCCGCTGGACCGGGTCGACACGGCCCTCGCCGTACTGGCCGATTCCGTCCTGGTCCGCTCCTTCCCCGGCGACGGCCCGGGCGCCGCGCCCGGCGAGGAGATCCGCCCCGTCAGCCCCGAGGCCGGACTCACGGCGGCGCTCGCCCGCCGCCGCGAGCGGATCCCGCGGGCGCAGGCGGAGATCGAGCGGCTCGAAGCCGACGTCGCCGAACTGATATCGGTGCACGAGTCCCTCGCGGGCCGTGGAGCCGGTGTGGAAATGGAAAGGGTGCGGGGGGCCGGCGCGGTGGCGGTCCGCGTCCTGGAATTCACGACGGCCGCCGAGGAGAGCATATGCGTCCTGGCTCCCGACCGGTCCGCGGGAATCGTCGCCGGGCTCACCGAGAACGAGGCCGGCGCGGCACTGTCACGCGGGCTGACCCTGCGCCGGCTCCATCTGAGCAGCATCCGCAACCGTCCTGAGCAGTGCGCGGCCGCCGGACGGATCGCCGCCGCGGGCGCCCAGGTACGCACGGCTCCGGTGCTACCCCTGGAAATGATGATCTTCGACGGCAGGGCGGCGATCCTGCCGCACGACCCGGCGGACCTCGGGGCCGGTGCCGTGGTGATCCACCACAGGGGCACCGTGGCCGGCCTCTGCGCGCTGTTCGAAGGCTACTGGGCCGGCTCCGAGAAGCTCGGCTTCGAGCACGAGGTCGACGACCGCGGACTCACCTCCACGGAACGGGAGTTGCTGCGCCAGCTCGCCGACGGCTCCACGGACGCGACCGTCGCACGGCGGATGGGTGTCTCGCTGCGGACCGTACGCCGGATCAGCGCGCAGCTGATGACCCGGCTCGGGGCGCGCAGCCGGTTCCAGGCCGGTGTACGGGCCGCGACCGCGGAGTGGCTCTGAGCGGGCCCGGTGGCGTCCCCGCCCCCGACCCGTTCCGGCCGCCTCTTTCCCTGCTTCCGCGCCCCCTCCGGGGCGCTCTTCCCCTTTCAGGAGTGCTGTGAACCTGACCCAGTCCGATCTCAGTGTCTTCGAGAGCCTGGAGTCGGAGGTGCGCGGCTACTGCCGTGGCTGGCCGACCCTGTTCGCGCGTGCGCGGGGTTCGTACCTGTACGACGAGGGCGGCCGCGCCTACCTCGACTTCTTCGCCGGTGCCGGCTCGCTGAACTACGGGCACAACAACCCGGTGCTCAAGCGGGCGTTGATCGACTACCTGGAGCGTGACGGCGTCGTCCACGGCCTCGACATGGCCACCGAGGCCAAACGCACCTTCCTGGAGACCTTCCGCGACGTACTCCTGAGACCGCGCGATCTGCCGTACAAGGTCATGTTCACCGGGCCGACCGGCACCAACGCGGTGGAGGCGGCGCTGAAACTGGCCCGCAAGGTCAAGGGCCGCGAGCCGGTCGTGTCGTTCACCAACGCCTTCCACGGTATGTCGCTCGGCTCCCTCGCGGTCACCGGCAACGCCTTCAAGCGGGCCGGCGCCGGTGTGCCGCTGGTGCACGGGACACCGATGCCGTTCGACAACTACCTGCGCGGCCGGGCACCGGACTTCCTGTGGTTCGAGAGCCTGCTGGACGACTCCGGCTCCGGGTTCGACCGGCCCGCCGCCGTCATCGTCGAGACGGTGCAGGGGGAGGGCGGTGTCAACGTCGCCCGCGCCGAGTGGCTGCGCGAACTCGCCGCCCTCTGCGCGCGGCAGGACATGCTGCTCATCGTCGACGACATCCAGATGGGCTGCGGCCGTACCGGAGCGTTCTTCTCCTTCGAGGACGCGGGCATCACACCGGACATCGTGACGGTGTCGAAGTCGATCAGCGGCTACGGCCTGCCCATGGCGCTGACGCTCTTCCGCGAAGAGCTCGACCTGTGGGAGCCCGGCGAGCACAACGGCACCTTCCGCGGCAACAACCCCGCCTTCGTCACCGCCGCCGCCGCCCTGGAGACCTACTGGGCCGACGACCGGTTCGAGAAGCAGGTCCGGCTCCGCGGCCAGCAGGCCGCGTCGGCGCTGTTCGAGATCGCCGAGCGCCATCCGGCCGAGGTCGCCGATGTGCGCGGCCGCGGTCTGGTCCGGGGGATCGGGTTCCACGACGAGAAGCGGGCGACCCGCGTCGCCCGGCGCGCCTTCGACCTCGGTCTGCTCATCGAGACGTCCGGCCCGCGGAGCGAGGTGGTCAAGCTCCTGCCGCCCCTGACCGTCAGCGCGGACGAGCTGACCGAGGGGCTGGAGACCCTCGCGCGCGCCGTCCGGGAGACGGCCTGAGCACCCCCGCCCGCAGCAGTGGGGGGGGGGGGGGGGGGAGGGGGGGGGGGGGGGGGGGGTTCCCGGGTCGGGATACGTTCGGTTCGAGTGGGGGGGGCCTCACGCAAGAGG
>NZ_JBWKCM010000017.1:22037-149535 GCF_056436485.1 Streptomyces sp. NPDC043746
CCATACCCACCCTCCCCACCCCCCCCCCCCCCCCCCCCCCCCCCCCCCCCCCCCCCCCCCCCCCCCCCCCCCCCCCCCCCCCCCCCCCCGGGCCCTGCGGCCTTCGGCGAGGTCAGCCCGCCGGCCGGGGCCTGACGGTGGTGAGGGTGGGGTTGCCGTCGAAGTCGACGCGCAGGCCCTCGATCCGGTCGACGGCGTGCACGCGCTGGTCGGTGCGGTACCAGAGCGGGATCAGCGCCAGGTCGGCCATGGCCGCGAGGTCGGCGCTCCGCCAGGCGTCGCAGCGCTCCGCCGGATCGGCACTGGCCCGCGCGCGTGCCACCTGGGCGTCGAACTCCGCGTTCGCGTAACGGCCTTCGTTGTCGCCGTGCGCCGTGCCCCGTTCGTCCGGAGCGGTGCACGAGGAGTGCAGCAGCGGGAAGAGCATGTTGTCGGGGGTCGGATAGTCGCAGGCCCAGCCGGCCCGGCACAGGCCGGCGGCCGCGAGCGATGTGCGATGGTCCACCAGACCGCGGGCATCGGTGCGCAGCGGTGCCACGTCCCAGCCCAGGACGTCCTCCAAGCCGCGAGCCAGAGCGCGTACCCAGTCGTCGTGCCCCGCCCCGGTGTTGTACGCGAGCTCCACGCGGCTCCCCGGGCCCAGACCGGCGCGCAGCGCCGCGGCCCTGGCCCGCTCCGGCGCGTAGGCCGTCCAGTCCTCGCCGATGGCGGCGGCCAGTTCGCCGCGCCCGGTGTGCGCCTTGCCGAACCAGGGGGACAGCAGCGAGTGCGCGGCGGTGCGCCGCCCCTGGAAGTACGTGTCGATCAGCGCCTGCCGGTCGATGGCGGCGGACACGGCGCGGCGGGCGTCGACGGAGTCCATCGGCGCCTGGTGGCAGAACGGGATCAGATAGAAGAGGCCCGCCCCCTCCCGCTCCAGGAAGCCGGGCATGGCGGCGGCCTCCGCGGTGCGGCCCGGGGGGATGCGCGCGTAGTCGTAGTCGCCGGCCAGGAACCGCTCGTACTCGTCGTCGAGCGCGGTGACCGGGTCGAGGATGTCGATGTGCACCTCGCGCACCTCGGGCGCCGGGCCGAACCAGCGGTCGTTGCGCACCAGGCGGATCGACTCGCCGTGCCGCCAGGGGCCGGCCATCGCGAACGGGCCGTTGCCGACGGGGCGGTCGTTGTACGCGGGGTCGAGCGCCGGGCCCGCGACGACGGGCACCGGGCTGAAGATGGGTTGCAGCGTCTTGAGATGGAACTCGACGTCGGGTTCGGTGAGTTCGACGACCAGGGTCGCGTCGTCGGCGGCGGTGAAGGAGCGTACGCCCGCGAGATGGTAGGCGGTCTCCGTGTTCGCCCCGGGGTCCAGCGCCCGGGACCAGCCGCGTACGAAGCTGTGCGCGGTGACCGGCTCGCCGTCGCTGAACACGGTGTCGGTGCGCAGCCTGAACGTCCATGTCGTGGCCGTGTCGTCGCTGTGCCAGGAGACGGCGGTGGCCGGGGCGGGCGAGCCGTCGTCGGCCAGCGTGAGCAGCCCGGTGAACAGCGCCTTGCAGACCAGTATCCCCTCGCTCTCCTGGGCCTTGTAGGGGTCGATGGCGGTGGGCTCCGTGATGCCCATGCGAAACACGGGGTCGGCAGCGTCCACGTGGGGGTTCCTCTTCTGTCTCTGTCTTTCCGGTTCCGTCCTCGCGGACGGATGGGCGGGTCGGGTGCCGGGCCGGGACGCCCTCAGGGGGTGACGACCACGTCGAGGCGCTCGTCGAGGTCGGCGGCGATGCCCTCCACCCGGTCGATGTCCGCGGGCTCCCGGTAGGGGGCGGCCACCGCGAGCGAGCCGGCGATCTCGTACCAGCCCTCGGGCGCGCGCCGCAGCCGGGCGCCGGGCGTGGCCGCGGGGATGTAGGACCGGAAGTACGGGGAGTCGAAGACCTCTCCCACCTGGTTGCGGACCAGGGTCCCCGTCCGGTAGGCGAACTTGATGCAGGTGGCGGCGCGGGGCACGGCGCTCCGGGGCACCTCGCCGGTCAGGATCCCGGCACGGGCCGCCGGGTCGTCGCCGGCGAGGACGGCCTTGGCGTACAGGCGCACCGGGTCGATGCCGTGGACCTCGCGGAGATTGCGGTAGTTCTGGCCACCGCTCATCCGGGTGGCGAACTCCACGACACGGTAGCGGCCGTCGGCGTCCTGCCGGAACTCGGCGTTGAACAGGCAGTGTTCGACCCCGAGCCCCGCCACGATGCCCTCGGCGACCGCCACGAGTTCCGGTTCCTCCTCGGGGGTGCGGAACGGCAGCGTGTAGAAGTCCTCCTCGAAGTACGGCCCCGGCATCTGCATCTTGTTGGTGACGCCCACCAGGTGGAACCGGCCGGAGAGGACCACGCCGTCGAGGGTGACCTCCTTGCCCGGCAGGAACTCCTCCAGGAGCGCGATCTCGGGGCTGTCGCTGGGGAAGTAGCCGCCCCACTCGCCCACCAGCCGCGTCACGTCGTGCAGCGCGCGCTCCAGCTCCGCGCGGTCGTGGACCAGGGTCACCCCCATGCTCGCGGCCAGGGCGCTGGGCTTGACGATGAACGGATAGTCGAAGCTCTCGGCGGCGGCGAGGCCCGAGGCGACCCCGCCGACGGCGACCGCGCGCGGCCCGGGAAGCCCCTGCCGCTCCAGGAAGGCCCGCTGCAGCTGCTTGTCGCGCGTGATCTCGTCGGCCTCGGGGCATGGCCAGCGGTGCCCCAGCTGCTGGTTGACCAACGCGGCGACGACGATGTCACTGTCGTAGAAGGTGAGGGCGCTGGCGATGCCGAGCCGCCGCGCGGCGGCCGCGCAGACGTCGGCCAGCTCCTTCGTGTCCAAGCCCTTCCCGAGCCGGACGACGGAGGCGAACCGGGCGTCGCGCTCGGCCTCGGCGACCTGGGTGGCCAGATGGATCTCCAGACCCATGCGCTCCAGCGTCTCGATGTGCTCGGAGTGCCACGCGTAGGTGTTCCGCATGATCAGCAGGATCTTCATCACGCGGTGTCCTCGCTCGTGGCGGTGGCCGGGGAGGCGGCCGGGGCGGTGGAGCCGGCCGCCGGCGCCGCGGGGGCGGGAGCCGTGGCCCGGGTGACGACGGTGATCTTCCCGGTCAGCCGCTCGGCGGCGGCGACGGCGGCCGTGGTGTCGGCTCCGGTGGTGAGCACCTGGCCCACCCGGTCCCAGTTGCCGCGCAGTTCGCCCACCGTGGAGCCGACCGCGACGGTGGTCTCCACATCGAGGGTGTCCGCGAGCTCCCTGGCCTCGGACACGCCCTGGATCTCCACGACGGTGCCCGGCTCGGCGGACAGGAAGCGCGTCGCGGCGGAGCGGTGCGGGACCGGGCGCTCGGTCAGCGCCGGAACGAGCCCGAACTGCCAGGCCACGATCCACTCCTCCACGTCGATGCCGTACGCCGCGTCGAGCAGGTCGAAGATCCGGTCACCGCCCATCCGGTTGTGGCTCTCGATGATCTGCGGCCCCGACGGCGACAGGCGCAGCTCGGTGTGGGCGGCGCCGTCGGTGAGCCCGATCGCGTCGAGGAAGCGGCCGACGCACTCTTCGATCCGGCTCTCGTCGGCCGCCTCCAGGCGGGCCGGAAGCGCGTGCCCGAGCTCGATGAAGCCCCCGTCGCCGGTGAGCTTCTCGGTGACGGCCAGCACGATGTGCCGGCCCGCGAACGAGAAGGTCTCGACGCTGAATTCGGGCCCGGAGATGTACTGCTCCGCGAGGAAGCGGCCGATCGTGAAGAACGAGCCCCACTGCAGGTCCGTGCGTGCCCGCAGCGCCTCGACGTCCGCCCAGGCGGCGGTGGCCTGCTCGGGCCCCTCGATACGCACGACCCCCAGACTCGCCGTCGCGTCCGCGGGCTTGAGGACGAACGGGTAGCCGTGTGCCGTGCCGAAGGCGACCAGGTCCTCGGCGCCCTCCACCTCGGCGGCGGCCACGGACAGCGCCCGCACCGCGGGGTCGGGGTGCGCGGCGAGATGGCCGCGCATCGCGTGCTTGTCCCGCAGGAGTTCACCCACCCGCTCGGAGGTGCCGCCGAGCCGCAGGTGGTCGCTGATCCGCGCGGCGGGCACCAGGCCCGGCTCGGTGATGGAGACGACGCGGGTGAATCCGTACGCCTCGTGGGCCGCCTCGACGAGCGGCCGCGTGGTGGTCCAGTCGGTGTAGTCGGCGATGAGAACGGCCTCGGCGAGCCGGGCGGCCTCCGGCACGAACTGGTCCTTGTGCTGGATCAGTACGAAACGGATTCCCAGGGCCGCCGCCTTGCGCAGCGTCTGTATCCGGCCGCCGACGACGAGAAGCATGTGATCGGTCATGGCGGGGACTCTGCCCCATGTGTTCCGGGCCCCGGAACGGACAGCGGGTGGCACAGAGATGCCCTGGCACATACGGGCAGCCGCCGCGGGTCGGCAGGATCGTGCCAGGACAGTCTGTGCCAGCCGGGTCACCTGGTCGCGGGTGTGCCGTCCGGGTTTCATCGCTGTGGGGAAGACACCGTGCGATCCGTCCCCGCAACCGAAAGAGACCGAAAGAGAAGGAGCCCTTCATGCCCGGCGAGGAAAGCATGCGCAGCCGATTGCGTGGACTCCCCAGGAGCGCCTGGGTGATCTTCGCCGGAATGTTCCTCGTCAAGTTCGGCAACTTTCTCAATGTGTTCCTGATGCTCTTCCTGGTCGCCCAGGGGTTCTCCGCGTTCCAGGCGGGCGTCGCCCTCGGGATGGTCGGTGTCGGGGCGTTCATCGGGAACGCGGTCGGCGGGACGGTCGCCGACCGCTACGGCCGGCGCACCGCGATCGTCGTGTCGATGTTCGGCAGCAGCGCCGCGACGGCCTGCGTCCCGTTCACGGACGGCCTCGTGTCGACCACCGCCCTGGTCACCCTGGTCGGTGTCTTCGCGCAGCTGTACCGCCCGGCCGCGGGAGCGCTCCTGGTGGATGTCGTTCCCGAGCAGCAGCGGGTGGTCGCCTTCGCCGTACTGCGCCTGGCGATCAACGTCGGCATGGCCGTCGGCCCGCTCGTCGGCGCTCTGCTCAGCGACCACTCGTACACCTACGTCTTCCTCGGCGACGCCCTGTTCGCCTTCTCCTTCGGTGTGCTGGCGCTGTTCACGCTGCCCGGCGGGCTCCCGAAGCCCGGACCGGCGGCCGACGGCGAGGAGCCGGCCGAGCGCCCCAAGGGCGGCTACCGCGAGGTCTTCGCGGACCGGCCCTACCTCCTCTTCCTGGGCTCGATGGTGGCGGCGACCTTCGTGTACGGACAGTCCACCGTGACCCTGCCGCTCCATGTGAAGGACGCCGGCTTCGGCAACAGCGTCTACGGTCTGCTGCTCGGCCTGAACGCGCTGTTGTGCATCGTGATCGAGCTCCCGCTCACCAAACGTACGGAGCGCCGCGACCCGCGCCGCGTGATCGCCCTCGGCCTCCTCCTCCTCGGTGTCGGCATGGCCCTCACCGGCGCCGCGCACGTGGTGTGGTTCCTCGCCCTGACCGTGGTGGTCTGGACGGTGGCCGAGACCGTGTACACGCCGATCGCCAACGCCTACCCGGCGGAGTTCTCCCCGGCCCACCTGCGCGGCCGCTACCAGGGCGCGGAGGGGCTGGCCCACACGCTCGGCGCCTCGCTCGGCCCGGCCGTCGGCGGTCTTCTCTACGGCATGTCGGCCCCGCTGCACTGGGTCGTCTGCGCCGTCGTCGCGAGCTTCGGGGCGCTCCTCGTCCTCGGCGCGAAACCGCGCGGGACGGCGCGGGACACGGAGACGGTCCCGGCGGCCGACCCCGTCGCCGGGGCCCCGGGAGTCGAGGCCCCGGGAGCCGGGGCCGCGGCGCAGCCCGCCGCCGCGAAGTGACCCACCGTTCCACCGCATTCCATTCCGACCGGGCCGGTGCGCCCTGCCACGGCGCCCCGACAGCCCGTACGACCCCGCTGACCGATACCGACGAAAGGCACTCGCATGACCACGCACTCCTCGCCCCGGACCCCTGTCGCCGACACCGAGGTGCACCGCATCGACATCCCCTCGGCCACCGAGGACCCCGCGGCCTACGTCGACGCGCTCCTCGAAGTGGCGGGTGACCGCGACGCGTTCGACATCCTGCCCAGGACGCCGGTCTGGGCCAAGCAGCTCTTCGGCGACCTGTCGGCCGAGCTCGCCGAGACCGTGCCCGAGCCGGATGAGTGGCCCGCCGCCTTCGTCTGCGGCCACCTCTTCGATGTCGACGTCGTCTACGGCTTCCGCTGGCGCCTCGTGGCCACCGAGGACAACCCGGTCTACCCCGGCTACGACGAGCAGCTGTGGGCCCCGCTGCCCCGCCTGCCCTTCCGGCGGATGCTCGACGCCTGGGAGGGGCTGCGCGCCTCCAACGTGGCGCTGCTCGCCGCGCTGCCGAAGGAGGACTGGCAGCGCACCGGCCGCCACGGCGAGCAGGGCGGCGAAACGATGGAGGTCATGATCCGCAAGGTCATCGGCCACGACATCGCGCACATCAACCAGATCTACCGGGCCATCCGCCTGGTACGCCAGGCCAACGGGATGGATGTGGCCGAACTCGACGCCACGTACGACTCCTTCGGTCTCAAGTAGCCGAACGGCACGCGGTCTCCACACCCGCTACCCGCACGCGTACCCGCACCCGTACTCGCACGCGTACCGACTCAAGGAGAGGAACCCGACATGACCGTCACTCAGACACCGGTGCCCGAGACCATCGCCGCCGTGGGCCCCGACCTGCGCGAGGAACTGCGCGAGAAGCGCTATGCCCTGGTGTCGGCCTCCGACCTGACGCTCGGCCCCGAACTCGCCGCCGCCTTCGACGACCTCCAGGCGTCCTGGGGCCGGCTCACCCCGGACGAGCACTTCGGCGGCGAGGACCGTGCCGTGCGCACACGCCGCTACAGCGACTTCACCTATGTGCCGGCCACCGGCGAGCTGTCGCCGCTCGACCACGTGGCGTACCTCCAGAGCAAGGAGATGAACTCCTTCGTCGGCGGAATCGAACGACACTTCGGTGATGTGGAGGAGCAGACCTTCCTCAACCCGCTCTTCCGGGCCCTCGTGCGCTACGACTTCGAGAACCTGCCGATCGAGGACGAGTTCCGCGACCGCGCCTGGCAGTGCCAGATCCACCAGATCCGCATCGAGATAGCGCCGGGCAAGTACAACGAGCTGGTGCCCGAGGGAATCCACTCCGACGGCTACCCGTGGGCGGGGCTGCACCTGATCTCCCGCGTGGACGTCGAGGGCGGCCACAGCACCGTCTTCACCTGGGAGGAGGAGCCGCTCGCCAAGGCCACGTTCCTGAACCCGCTGGACTCGCTCCTGTTCGAGGACCGCCGGATGAAGCACCACGTGACCGGGCTCAGCGCCGCCGAGGACCGCGGCGGTTACCGGGACGTCCTGGCGATCTCCTTCTCGCTGCCCGGCTCCCCGTACGAGACCCTCGTCTGATGAGCGCCGCCGTTCTCGCGCTCCGCACCGGGGCCGGGCCCGAGGCCGCCGCCGTCGCGGTGGCCTCGGGGGCCGCCGGGCCTCCCGTGACCTCCGCCCCCATGGCGCCCGCGGATGTCGACCAGGTGATCGAGCTGCTCAGGGCCGCCCCGCAGACGGCCTACTGCGAGTGGGAGGACGCGGCGCTGCTGCGCGGCCACCTCACGCACTCGGCCGAGCTGTGCCGCGTCGTCCACGACGGTACGGGCCGGGTCGTGGCCGCGCTGATAGCCGGCTCGTTCGGGGTGCGCGGCAGCATCAGCCACGCCGTGGTCGCCCCGGACCACCGGCGCGGCGGTCTGGCCCGCGTCATGGCAGCCGACGCGCTCGCCGCCTTCCGCCGCAGGGGGGTGCGGCGCATCTCCCTCGCCGTCCTCGACGGCAACACTGCCGCCGCCGCCCTGTGGACGGGCGCGGGCTTCGACCCGGCCGACGGCGAAAGGACCTATGAATGCGATCTGTAGCAGCCGACTCTCCCGGGCGGCAGACCGACCCGGCCGGCCGGCCGGCGCGGGAGAAGCCGGCCGCGCGGGCGCCGTGGACCGTCGGCTTCGGCCTCGCCGTGCCGGTGATGCTCGGATACGTGCCGGTCGCCTTCGCGTTCGGGGTTCTCGGACACACCGCGGGGCTGCCGTGGTGGGCCATGGCGGCCATGTCCCTCTTCGTGTACGGAGGTTCGTCGCAGTTCGCGGCGCTCCAGCTCATCACCGTGGGCGCGGCACCCTATGCCGTGGTCCTCACCACCTTCGTCGTCAACCTCCGCCACCTGCTGCTCGCGGCCTCCGTCGCACCACGCCTGGCGCGGTGGCGCCGCCACGAACAGGCATTGTTCTCCTACGAGTTGACCGACGAGGCGTTCGCCGTCCACTCCGCGCAGTACGCCGAGCGCGCGGACCGCCCCAAGGCCGAGGTCTTCACCTTCAACGCGGCCGTGCACGCGTCCTGGGTGGCCGGGACCGTACTCGGCATCCTGGCGGGCGACCTGGTGCGCAACGTGGAGGCCCTGGGCCTCGACTACGCCTTGCCGGCCATGTTCATGGCGCTGCTGGCCGCCGGCGTCATCGCGGACCTGCGCGGCCTCGCGGTCGCCCTGGTCGCCGGCGTCGGCGCGGTGGCGCTGACCCTGCTCGGCCTGCAGTACTGGTCGGTCCTGCTGGCCGCGGCCGTGGCCGCGACCTTCGGCCTGGTCATCGCAGCCCGGGACGGACAGGACGGCGACGGACCCGGGACCGAACCCCCGAACACCCCGGCCCGGCCGTCCGGGCCCCCGCTGGAAGGAGACAGGAGACGATGAGCGACCTGGCCCTCGCCCTGACCATCGCCGGTATGGCCGCCGTCACCTTCGGGCCACGGCTGCTGCCCACCCTGTTCCTCGCGGCGGCCGGACTGCCCCAGCCCGTCGTGATCTGGCTCCGGCAGGTTCCGCCCGCGGTGATCGCCGCGCTGCTCGCCCCGTCCCTCTTCGCCCCCGAGGGGCACCTGGACCTGAGCCTCGGCAACTACGGACTCTGGCTCGCCGTCCCGACCCTCCTCCTCGCCTGGCGCACCCGGAACTTCTACCTCACGATCGCCTTCGGTATCGGCTCACTCGCCCTGCTCCGCTTCTTCACGGGCTGACGCCGCCGGGCTTGTCCTTCAGCTCCGGGGAGTCGACGTAGGAGAGGTACGCCTGGAGGGCGCTTCGGTTGCCGCCGGGGCTCAGCGAGCGGGCGAAGACGCGCGCCGGACCGGCCGACGGCGGGGTGAGCTTGACGGTGACGCTGCCGTCCACCGCCGCGGGCTTGGCGGTCCTGACCGTCGGCGCCCACTCCGTCCAGTACTCGTACGAGGCGACGCCGGTGGCCCTGCCGCGCGAGAGGGTGAAGGAGCCCTCGGTGCGGGCCTTGCCGGTCACGTCGGGCTTGCCGTCCGAGCCGTCGGGGAACTGCGGCGAGACGATGTCCGGGGTGATGCGGTGGTGGGGGCCTTCACGGCTCTCGTCCCACATGAGGCAGGGCCTCTGCCGTCACCGGCCGACAGGGCTTCTTCAGGCCTCGTGCGTCGGGCGCTCGGTGTGCGCTGGGCCGACGGCGGTCGGATCACCGCCCCGGCGCGCCCGGCGCGGTCACAGCCCGGGCGCGCCCCACACCGGGAACCAGCGGGACAGGTCCCGCTCCACCCGGAGGTCGTCGCCGAGGGCGCCGCGCGCCTGGAGCTCCAGCTGGTTGTCCCGCTTCTCGGCGGTGCCGGGGAGCGGGGCGAACGGGTAGAACGTGCCGCGCTTGTAGAGGTAGACGAGCGCCAGCGACCGCCCTTCAGCGCCTCCGGCGCCCTCCGCCTCCTTCCCGTCCCGGAAGCCGATCAAGGAGCAGAGCAGATGCGGGCCGAAACCGCCGTCCTGGAGCAGGGTGTTCACCGCGTGCAGATCGTTGACCAGGGCCGCCGTGTCGTCGGCCGGGTGGCGGGCGAGCAGCCAGGTGTAGCCGTACGGGTCCCGGCTGAACTCCACCGGGATGCCGCCGCGCCCGGTGTCCGCGTCGAGCAGCTCCCGAACGTCCTCCTGGAGCCGGGCGAAGCCCCCGCCCTCCACCCCCGCGAAGCACACCGAGCCCCGGCCCGTCGGTGTGAAACCGGTGGCGGCCTGGAGGGTGAGGGCGGCGGAGGGGACGGCGAAGAGCTGGTCGAGGTCGGGACGGACGGGTTTGCTGCGGCCGAGGATGGCGTCGAGCAGGCCCACGGACGGCACTCCTTCGAACGGGCTCAGCGGGACAGGTCGGTGGAGATACGGGACAGCTGGTCCAGGCGCTGTTCCAGGGTCGGGTGCGTGGAGAAGATCCGCCCGATGGACTCCTTCGCGGAGAAGGCGGGCAGGAAGTAGAACGCGTTGTACGGCTCCGCCTTGCGCAGGTCCTCGGTCGGGATGCGGGCCATCTGCCCGCTGACCTTGGTGAGGGCCGAGGCGAGAGCGGAGGGCCTGCCGGTGAGCAGGGCGGCGGCGCGGTCGGCGGAGAGTTCCCGGTAGCGGGAGAGCAGGCGGGTGAGCAGGAAGCTGATCGCGTACACGACGGCGCTGACCAGGGGGATCAGGAGCAGCAGGATGCCCGCCGGGTCGTTGCCGGGGCGGCTGCGCGCGAACCCGCCCCACAGGGCGATCCGGGTGACGATGCCCGCCAGGACGCCGAGGAAGGAGGCGATGGTCATGACGGCCACGTCCCGGTGGGCGACGTGCGACATCTCGTGGGCGAGGACGCCCTCCAGCTCCTCCGGCTCCAGTCTGCGGAGCAGGCCCGTCGTGGCGCAGACGAGGGCGGTCTTCTCGCTGCGACCGGTGGCGAACGCGTTCGGTACGTCACTCTCGGCGATGGCCACCTTGGGCTTCGGCATGTCCGCCAGCGCGCAGATCCGGTCGATGGTGCCGTGCAGCTCGGGGGCCTGCTCGGGGGTGACCTCGCGGGCGCCCATGCCGTACGCCGCGATGCGGTCGCTGAACCAGAACTGGGCGATGAACAGGCCGCCGGTGATGATCAGGATGATCGGCCAGGAACCGCGCAGGGCCGCGAGGAGCACGCCCACGAAGACGACGTACAGCAGACCGATCAGGAACATGGTGGTGACCATGCGCCCGGTCAGGCCCCGGTCCGGGGCGTAGCGGGAACGGGCTCGTGGCATCGGAACCTCCAGCGACTCGCCTCCCTCCCATAGTGCCCCCTTCTCGTCGAAACCGGGTCGAGGAGACCGGCGGGGCCGCCTCAGGGCCAGAGCAGCTCGCGGGCCCAGCCGCCGGTCTGCGAAGCGGTCTGCGAACCCATCTCCGTGTCGGCCTCCGTACGGCGGTAGCGGAGCCGGATGTGCCGGCGCCGGGCGTCGCCCTGGAAGAACTCCACCTCGGTCGGCTCGACCACGTACCGGGTCCAGGTCGAGGCCTCGGCGTCCGGTTCCGCCCGGGCCCGCTCCCAGGCCGCGTCCGACGCCCGGTGGAGGGCGGCCACCGACTCCACGACCTCGCTCTGGGATCCGGTCAGGGCGGCGGCGAGGGCCCCGGTGGACCGGGCATGCAGGTCGGCGTGGCTCTCTGCCGGGGTGCAGCGGGCGACGGGGCCCCGGACCCGCACCTGCCGCCCCAGGCACGGCCAGTAGAAGCCGAGCGCGGCGTACGGGCGGGCGGCGAGCTGGTGGCCCTTGGCGCTGGTGGCGTGCGAGGCGAAGTGGAAGCCGCGCTCGTCGGCGTCATGGAGGAGCAGGGTGCGTACGTCGGGGAGGCCGTCGGTGTCCGCCGTGGCCAGCGTCATCGCGTGCGGCTCGGTCTGCCCGGCCGCCACGGCGTCGGCGAACCACGCGTGGAAGAGGGGGAGAGGGGCGGGCGGGGCGGTGGTCGGGTCGAAGTCCGGCAGCTCGGTGTCCCAGACGCGCTGGGCGTGCAGGAGGGCGGAGAAGGGGCGCGGGGTGGGTGCGTTCATAGTGCCTATGTGATCGCATGCTGCTCGCCCTCGCGGCGTTCCGTCCCGGTCCGGGCACGGCGGCTGGAGGGGGGCGCGGAAGGAGGTGTGGCGGGTGGTGCCGGCGTTCCGGCCGCCGCACGCGGCGTACCGGGCGCGGGTGGAGCGGCGGATCCGGCTCCTGAGCCTGGAGCGGGTCGCGTCCGGGTACGCCGACGGCGGACCACCGGCCGAGGTGCGTGGTGGTCCGCCGTCGGTGAGACAGGACGTGCCGGTGGGCTACTTGGTGGGCTTCTTGCCGGTGATGCCCAGATGTACCAACAGAGCCAGGTTCGGGCGCAGTTCGGCCTGCTTCACGCCCCAGGTGGTGAACCCCTTCTGGTGCGAGGCGACCGCGGCCATCATCGCGACCAGGGAGCCCGCCATCGCGGCGGCGCTGACCTCCTTGTCGACCTTGCCCTTGGCCTGAAGCTCCTTCACCGAATCGGTGAGGGAGTTGGTGACCGAGTTCAGGATCTTCATGCGGATCTTGTAGAACCGCTTGTCCCCTTCGGCCGCCCCGAGGTCGATCACGCGGAGGATCGCGTCGTTGCGTCGCCAGAAGTCGAGGAATCCGTCGACGAGTTCCTCGGCCGTGTGCCAGCCGGCCTTGCCGACCCAGGGGCGTCCGGCGACCAGTTCGGTCAGTCCGGCGCCCTCCTTGGCGACCTCCTCGGCGATCTCGAGGACGGCGCCCTCCACATCGGGGAAGTACTGGTAGAAAGTCGCGGGTGAAGTCCCGGCCTTCCGGGCGACGTCGATGACTTTGACGTCCCGGTACGGCGAGGAGCTGAGCATCTCGCTGAGGCAGTCGAGCAGCTTCTGCCGCGTCGCCTGACCGCGTCGACCGGCCACGCGGCCGTCGACGGTACGTACTTGTCCTGTCATGCCGTCAGCTTACCGAGGGGCGATGGGAGCGCTATTCGGCCGACTGCAAATGGGGAACGCCGCAGGACCGGCGGGGTGCGAGGGGGTGGGGGCGAACGTTTTCGGCCATCGGGGCGGCTGCTGGGGCGAGGCCCGCACGGCCCCCTGGCCGGGACTCGATTCCGGCCAGGGGGCCGCACTGTCCATGTCGCGCGACGGTGTTGTCAACAGCCTGTGGACAACCTCGGTGGGCACCTTGCGTCCGTAGGGCGCACCGGCCTTCACTGTTCGGGCAGACGTTCCTTTCGGTGGTGTTCGGGTCGTGCGCGGACCGCGTTCGGCGGGCGTCGGGGCGCGCCGGGCCGGGCGCGACGCTACGTTGACTGTGACGGGCGTCACTGCAAGGTCGCCGAAGCGACCCCGCAGAACCGCGACGGAAGGGACCAGGCCCCATGGCCGCATTCGCGCACTCGGCGCCGTGCTGGGTGGACGTGCAGCTCTCCGACCTCGAAGCGGGCAAGCGCTTCTACGGCGGCCTCTTCGGCTGGACCTTCCGCGCGGGCGACGGCATGCCCTTCGCGGACGCCCTGAGCGGTGGCAGGCTCGTCGCCGCGCTCGCCGCCAAGAAGGACGGACGGATGCCCACCGCCTGGGGCGTCCACTTCGCCACCGACGACATCCGGGCCACCGTCGCCGCCATCCGCGAACACGGCGGCCAGATCATCACCGATCCCGTACGGGCCGGGCAGGCCGGGATCGTGGCGCAGGCGGCCGACCCCGGAGGCGCGGTCTTCGGCCTCTGGCAGGCCGGGGAGCGCGCCGGTTTCGAGAAGCAGAACGAACCCGGCTCCTTCTGCTGGACCGAGGTCCACACCCGGCGGCCGGAGCTGGTCGATCCCTTCTACGAGAAGGTCTTCGGCTTCCGGGGCACCGACCTGGACGAGGCCGGCAACGACGTCTCCGGCGACGCGGAGGCGCTGGTCGACTTCCGGATGTGGTCGCCCGAGGGCGCCGAACCCGGCCCGGACACCGCCGTCGGCGGCCGCAGCGTCATCACGGACGCGTTCCCCGCCGAGCTGCCCAGCTACTTCCTCACCTACTTCGCCGTCGCCGACTGCGACGCGGCGGCCGAACTCGCCGTACGGCTCGGCGGCCGGGTCTCCGCACCGCCCTTCGACATCCCGTACGGGCGGATGGCGGTCCTCCACGACGACCAGGGCGCGCTCTTCGCCGTACTGCAGCCGAGCGAGCTGATTCCGTAACCTCGCCGTGCCCCCGTCCCGTACACCTTGTGGGTGAGAATCGGCCGAAGTGGCATGAGACACCCACATCCGCCCCCGGGTTCGCCAGCGGCGCCCGAGCCAGGAAGAATCAGGGTGCGCACCGCCAGGTGGTGCCCAGCGGTGAGACGCTGCGGAGGCCGGGAATCGCACCGGGCGGTGACGGGCGGTAATTCGCGGGCTTCGTTCCTGAGGTCCGTACGGGGAGGTGGCAGGCACGTGATGGAGCAGCTGACGCAGCACGACCCGAGACGGATCGGCCCGTTCGAGGTGCTGGGACGGCTCGGGGCCGGCGGCATGGGGCTGGTCTATCTCGCCCGGTCGGCGTCGGGCCGGCGGGTGGCGATCAAGACGGTACGGACCGAGCTGGCCGAGGACCAGCTCTTCCGGGTCCGCTTCACGCGCGAGGTGGAGGCCGCCCGCGCGGTCAGCGGCTTCTACACCGCCGCCGTGGTCGATGCCGACCCCCGCGCCGCCGTGCCGTGGCTGGCCACCGCCTATGTGCCCGCGCCCTCGCTCGAAGAGATCGTCAACGAGTGCGGCCCCATGCCCACCCAGGCCGTTCGCTGGCTGGCCGCCGGGATCGCCGAGGCCCTCCAGTCCATCCACGGTGCCGGGCTCGTCCACCGCGACCTGAAGCCGTCCAACGTGCTCGTCGTCGAGGACGGCCCCCGGGTCATCGACTTCGGCATCGCCTCCGGGGTCTCCAACACCCGGCTGACCATGACGAACGTGGCCGTCGGCACCCCCGCCTACATGTCGCCCGAGCAGGCCCGGGACTCCCGCAGCGTCACCGGGGCCAGCGACATCTTCTCGCTGGGCTCCACCCTCGTCTTCGCCGCCACCGGCCACGCCCCCTACCACGGGGCGAACCCGGTCGAGACGGTCTTCATGCTGCTGCGCGAGGGGCCGGACCTGGAGGGGCTGCCGGACGACCTGCGGCCACTGATCGAGTCCTGCATGCAGCTGGACGCCTCCCGTCGGCCCACCCCCGCCGACCTCCAGGCCCAGCTGGCCCCGCACCTCTTCGCCTCCGGCAGCGACGACAGCGGTACGGCGTCGGCCTGGCTGCCGTCCCAGGCCACGGCCATGATCGAACGGCGCAGGGGAGGCGGCCGCACCGCACCGCCCGCGCCCTCCGCACCCCCGCCGCGCCCCCCGCAGCCGCCGCGCGCCCCGGAGCACGCGCCGGACCACGCGCCGGGCCGGGGGCCGGGGCACGGCCCCGGTCACAGCCCGGGCGGGGGCCCCGGTCACGCCCCGAACCGGGGGCCCGGCTGGCGCGGCAACGGTGACCTGCGCTCGCCCTCGCCGCTCTCCTCGCCCTCCCCGGTCTCCTCGTCGGCCCCGGCCCCCGACGGCGGGCCCGTCCACCTGCCCGGTGCGAAGGCGCCGATCGGACCCGGCCCACGGGTAGGGGAGGTCCGGGGGGCCGCTGCGGCCCACCCCGCCGCCGCGACCGGCTGGGTCCGCCCGCCCGCGGGCCCGAACGGCTCGCCCGGGGCATCGGCGCCGACCGCTCCCGTACCGTCCCCGGGACCCGCCCCGGACCCCGCGCCCGCGGCCCCCGACCGCTGGCGGCCCTGGCGCTTCCGCATGTCCAACGACGTGTGGGGGACACCCGTCGTCTCCGGTGAGCTGCTGTACGTGACGTCCTTCGAGATCCACGCGCTGGACGTCGGCAACGGGCGCCGCCAGTTCAAGACCCGGGACGTGGCCTGGGCGATGGCCGTCGAGGGCGGCCGTATCCACGCATCGGACGGCCCCTCCCTCTACGCGCTGGACGCGGCGACCGGCGCCGAGCAGTGGCGGGTCCGCACCGACGCCTGGGTGTACGCGCTCAAGGCCGACCGGGGCACGGTGCTCACCGCGACCCGGGGCGGCGGCGTCCAGGGGTGGGAGGCGTCCAACGGCGACAAGCTGTGGGAGATCACCGGCGCGCAGACCGACTTCGAGACGGCGGAGGCCGCGCCCGTCATCCACGACGGCACGGTCTACGTCTGGCAGGACGCCCGGCTGCGCGCGCTGGACGCCCGTACGGGCCTGGAGCGCTGGTCGTACCCGATCGGTGACGCGGCCTCCTGCGGCGGCGTCCCGGTCCGGGTCACCCCGGCCGCCGACGGCTACGTCTACATCGCGGCGGGCACCCGGGTGCTGGCCGTCGACATCGCCTCCGGCCTGGTGCGCTGGCACTTCGAGGCCCCGGCGGTCTTCCTCTCCCCGCCCGCCTTCGCGCCGGGCCCGGCGGTGACCGGTGGCGGGGTCTACCTCGCGGACTACCTCGGCACGGTGTACGCGCTCGACGCGACGACCGGCAAGGACCGCTGGCGCATCGCCACCGAGGCCCGGGCGTCCCTCGAACCGGTGCTCGTCGCGGTGGGCAACGTCCACGTGGGCAGCGGCAGCGCGCTCTACACCCTGGACGCGGTCACCGGCACCCCGAAGTGGCGCTTCGCGGCGGGCGGCGACGTGGTGGGCTCCCCGGTCGTGGCGGACGGCCGCGTCCACTTCGGCTCGGCCGACCACGTCCTCTACACCCTGGACGCGGCGGGCGGCCAGCTCCGCTGGAAGCTCGCGACGGGCGGCGAGATCACGGGCTCCCCGGTGGCGGAGGCGGGTGTGGTGTACGCGTGCAGCAAGGACCGCTGCGTCTACGCCCTGGACGCCCTGAAGGGCACTGGCACAGGCAACAGGGCCCGCACCTGAGCCTCGCTTCCGGCCCGCCACCCCCGGAATCTCCCGTTCGAGGACAGAACCCTGGGAGGGGCTGGACGTCGGCCTCGTGGGGCCGGTGCGGCGGACTCCCGGCCCGTCCGGCGAGTGAGGACGGAAACCCTCGACGGGGTGACGGTCAATCCTGGTGCGGCCGGTGCGGGGGATGGGGCGGATGCACCGGATCCCGGGGATCCTCCTCGGCCTGCGGATACGACCGCGTACGGGCGTCCGGGGCGTCCCGGGGGCCCTGGGGATCCGGCCCTGTGTACGGCTCCACCTCCGGCTCCGGCCACGGCGACGTCTGCACCGACATCCCCGGCTCCTGAGTCGGCGGCCAGGTGTCCACCTGGTCGGCCGCAGGCGCGGTGTACGGCTCCTCCACCGTCCGCTTCCGGGACCGCCTCCGCCCCCACCCCGCCCCCCGCGACCGCCCCTTCATCAGCACCGCCCCGATCAGCATCAGCACCCCACCCGCCAACGCGTTGACGACCCCCACCTGGAGCCCTTCCCCGTCCCCGCCGACCGTGAGCGATCCCGCGGCCTGCCCCTGGCGGACCATCCACAGGATCGTGAAGCCCAGCACCACGACCCCCGCGACCGCGACCACGATCCGCGACCGCACCAGCACCCCCGCGATCACCAGCAGCGCCGCGAACAGGAACGGCAGCAGGATCGAGACCAGCACCCCCGACTCCGTACCGGTGATGCCCTCGAAGAGGTCCCGCACCCGGTAGTCCTGCCCGGCCCGCCCGCCGTACCAGTCACGGAACGGGCTCAGCACGGCGGAGGCGGCCCCGGCAAGGGCCACCAGGGAGCCGAGGATGGTGCGGATCATCGTCAGCCTCCAGGGGCGTACGGCGAACGGCGAACACCCCCGTACGGCCGACGCTACGCCGGGGCGATCACCCCCGCCATGCGGACGCCGCCGGACGCCGCGCGGATGGACAGCCCGCGCGAGGTCGCCCAGGTCAGCCGCTGGGAGGTCACGGCCCCACTGCTCTGATCCGGGCCTGTACCGGCGGACGCGGCCTCGCGTACGCCCTCTTCGAGGTGGGCGGCATCGTCACGATCTGCCGCCGCGCCGACCCGCCGCAGACCGTGGCCACCACCTTTGGCCACGACCGGCTGGGGGAGCTGGGCGCGTGGATGCGGACGGAGCGCGGCCGGGCGGTCGTCTTCACCTCCGACGCCGACGACCTGACCAAGCCGTGCGCACCCCGGGTCCAGGTCCGCGCCCTGGCGGCCCACACGCCCGAGAGGCCCGAGCCCATCCCCAGGCTCGGGCCTCTCGGTGTACGGCAGCCGCGGCGGCTCCCCCTCCGCGTCGCCGCGGCTGCTCCCCCGTACGTACCCCCGTCCCCCCCGTTCCCCGTATCCCCCGACGTCCCCCGTCGTGAAGGTCTAGTTGGCGGGCTCGCTCGTGGCGTGCATGTCGCCGTTGGTGGTGTCGCCGCCGGTGGCGTGCATGTCCTTGGCCTTGAGCGGGCTGCCGGTGGCGTGCATGTCGCCGTCGGTCGCCTCGCCGCCCGTGGCGTGCATGTCCTGCGGCTTGATGGCCGGGTTCTTCTTCGCGTCAGCCATATCGCTGTTCTCCCCTAGGCAGTTGGGCGGTGCTTCTTCTCCGGTTGACGGGGCCCGCCCGGCTGTTCCCCCGTGGACGGCCGGGCGGGCCCCTCAGGGCCGCTCACCTTACGTCGCGGCCTCACCGTCAGCCCGTCTGCCCCCCGACGCGACGGATCAACAGGCATGAGACTGGCCGGTCGCGATAAACGAATGATGAACACCCCGGGCGGGAAGGGCGGGGCGAGCGCGGGGAAGGGGCCGGGCGGCCACGCCGACCTGCGGCGTTACGGCGCCGGCGCCGTCGACGCGAGCAGTGAGCGGACCTCGGCCGCCTCCTGCGAGCCGAGGGCGTCGTAGATGCCCAGCGCCTCGCGCCAGCAGACCTCAGCCCGGCCGAACTGGCCGATCCGGACGAGGGAACGACCCAGCACCGTGAGGATGTTGCCCCGGCGCCACTCGCCGCCGATGCCCCGCAGCGCGGTGAGGGCCTGCTCCGCCTTGACCGCCGCGTCCGTCGCGTTCCCCGCCGCCAGGTCCACCTCCGCGAGCCGGAAGTGGGTCATCCCCTCCCACAGCCGCTGCCGGCTGGCCCGGAAGACGTCCAGCGCCTCCAGCAGCCGGTCCGACGCCTCCGCGAACCTGCCGCTCTGCGTGAGCGCCATCCCCAGCGCATAGCGGCCGTTGGCGCTGCGCAGGGCATGGCCCATGCTGTCGTAGACGGCCGTGCCCTCCTCGGCCAGGGCCACCGCGCTCTCGGTGCGGCCGGTCGCCAGGTGGATCCGCGAGAGGTTGCACAGGGCGCTGGCCTCGCCCGGCCGGTCCTGGATGGAGCGGAAGTCGTCTATGGCCCGGTTGAAGTACCGCTCCCCGTCCTCGTGGCGGGACTGGTAGAGCGCCATGATGCCCCGGGCGTTCGCCGCCCAGCACACGGGCAGCGGGTCCCGGTCGGTCTCGGCCAGGCGCATCACGTTCTCCGCCTCCTGCTCGGCCTGGTCGAACCGGCCCGAGGTGTGGTGCACGTCGGCCAGCGTCACCAGGGCCCGCACCTCCGAGCGCCGGTCCCCGCCCGCCCGGGCCGCCTCCAGCAGGGCCAGGGCGACGGTCTCGTACTGCTTCGCGTTCGCCCCCGACTCGCCCAGGTCCAGGGCCGCCCAGAGCAGGTCCACGCCTCGGCGCAGGGTGGCGGGGCCGTGGGACTGGCGTACGCAGGCGAGCAGGTTGCCCGCCTCCGTGTACAGCCAGTCCAGCGCCGCGTGCCGGTCCGCGAACGTGCGCCCGGCCCTCTCCGTCCGCTCCAGGTGGTCCACCAGCCGGTCCCCCGGCCGCTCCAGCGCGTACACTCCCGCCGCCGTCGCCAGGTAGAAGTCCAGCAGCCGGGAGAGAGCCGCCTCGCGCTCGGCGGACCGCTCGTCGCGCTCGGCGCAGGCGCGGGCGTAGAGGCGGACCAGGTCGTGGAAGCGGTAGCGGCCCGCGGCGGCCGACTCCAGGAGGGAGGTGTCGACCAGGGCCTCCAGCAGGTCCTCCGCCGTGTGCGGATCCAGGTCCAGCAGGGCCGCCGCGGCGGAGAGGGAGATGTCCGGGCCGTCCGCGAGGCCCAGCAGGCGGAAGGCGCGGGCCTGGCCCGGCTCCAGTTGGCCGTAGCCGAGTTCGAAGGTGGCCTTGACCGCCAGGTCGCCCGCCTGGAGCTCGTCCAGCCGGCGCCGCTCGTCCGCCAGCTTGGCGGCCAGCACGGAGACCGTCCAGGTGCGGCGGGCGGCCAGCCGGGAGGCGGCGATCCGGATGGCCAGGGGCAGGAAACCGCAGGCGGCCACCACGTCGAGCGCCGCCTCCCGCTCAGCGCCGACCCGCTCCGGCCCCACGATCCGGGTGAAGAGCTGGAGCGCCTCGTCCGGCGACATCACATCCAGGTCCACCAGATGGGCCCCGGCCAGGTCGACCATCCGCACCCGGCTCGTCACCAGCGCCGCACACCCCGGCGTCCCCGGCAGCAGCGGGCGGACCTGGGCCGCGTCATGGGCGTTGTCCAGCAGGACCAGGACCCGGCGGCCGTCCAGCGTCGAGCGGAAGAGCGCGGCCCGCTCGTCCAGCGAGTCCGGGATCGCCGAGTCCGCCGTGCCGAGCGCCCGCAGGAACGAGCCGAGGACCGTCTCCGGTTCGGCCGCCCGCGCCCCCGCGCCCTGGAGGTCGACGTAGAGCTGCCCGTCCGGGAAGTGCGGTCGTGCCTGGTGGGCCACATGGACGGCCAGCGTGGTCTTGCCGACCCCGCCGATCCCGGCCAGCGCGGAGACGGCCATCACCGAACCCTCGGCGGTGGCGAGCTGGGCGCCCAGATCCCGTACGAAGGAGTCCCGGCCGGTGAAGTCGGGGACCGTCGCAGGAAGCTGCGCCGGGCGCAGGGGCGCGGGCGCCGGGGCGGGCTCGTCCGTCGGGCGGGCCAGCTCCTCGTCGGCCCGCAGGATGCGCTGCTGGAGCTGGGCCAGTTCGGGCCGCGGGTCCACCCCCAGCTCCTCCGAGAGCAGCCGCCGGGTGTCCGCGTACACCGCCAGCGCCTCCGCCTGCCGGCCGCTGCGGTACAGCGCCACCATCAGCAGCTCCCGCAGCCGCTCGCGCAGCGGGTGGGCAGCGGTGAGCGCGGTCAGCTCGGAGACGGCCTCCGCGTGGCTGCCCACCTCCAGGTCCAGATCGAGCCGGGCCTCGATGAGCGAGAGGCGCCACTCCTCCAGCCGGGTGCGCTGGTTCTCCGCGTAGGGACCCGGCACCGACGCCAGTGCCTCGCCGTCCCAGAGCCCCAGCACCTTGTTGATCAGCGTGCGGGCCTGGACGCGGTCGCCGCTCGCACGGGCCTTCTCCGCCTCGGTGGCCAGATCCTGCGCCAGGGTGAGGTCGAGGGTGCCCCGGCCGATGCGGAGCGCGTAGCCTCCGGCCTCGCTGACCAGCGTCTCCTGCCCCAGGATCTTGCGGAGCCGGGAGGCGTACGTACGGATCGTGGCCAGCGCCTGCGAGGGCGGGTCCTCGCCCCAGAACGCGTCGATCAGCTCGCCCGCCGTGGCCGTCCGCCCCTCGCGCAGCAGCAGGGCCGCGAGGAGCGCGCGCTGCTGCGGGGAGCCGGAGGGGAGCGGTTCCCCGCCGCGCCATACCCGTACGGGACCGAGGACGGTGAACCTGAGGGAGTCGGCGGCCCCCGGTTCCTCCGGGGCGCGCTGCCCCGGTACGCGCACGCGTGGCCCGCGGTCACGGTCCATTGATGCCCCCTGTCCTGCTCGCCTGCCGGCCCTGCTCTTCAGCGGGCTCCGCCGGTGGTGCCGGTCTCCGAGCGTCCGCGTCCGCGCCCCGTCTGCCCGCCCCTTGTCCGCCCGTGCGTCGAAGTGCGGCGTGCATCCGGATTGCTCGGTACCGCTGGTACCGCGCTCAACAGTCTGCCTTGTCGCGGGCGGGCTCGTCAGCAGTGGGTGACGCTCTGCACAACCCCTCGACAACGATCGGGGAACCGCGTGCGGGCCCGCGCCCGGCGCCGGTGCGCGCATGTCGGCTGACAGCTCGTCAGTCAAGGAGGGAAAGGGCACCCCTCCCCCTCCGTGTACCGGGGGAGAGGGGTGCCCTTCGTGCACCGCGGCCGTTACGCCTTCGTCACCGGCTCCTGCAGCTCCGTCACCCACCGACTCCGGTCCGGCGGGCACTCCAGGTTGACCTCGCGGGCGTACCCCGTGGAGCGGTAGCCGTGGGCGTCCAGCCAGCGGGCCAGGGTCTGCGCGGTCGACAGCACGTCGTCCATGGCGCCCCGGTGCACGATCGTCGCGGCCTCGAACGGAGGCAGCTCCACGACCCGTACCCCGGTCCCACCCACCGGCCCCACCGGTGCCGAGACCGTCACCCCCGCGTGCACGACGACCGCCCCGCCGCCCTCGGGGGCGTCCTCGTAGCGGGCGATCCCGGGGCCGGCGGGCCGGATGCCGGCCGCTTCCAGGAGCGGGAACAGCTTCTCGTACAGCGGACCGATCACCGGCCCGATGTGGTGCGGCTCGTAGTCGGCGGCCGTCCCGGTCAGCTCGGCCACCCGGACCGCCGGAACGGTCTTGATCACGACGTCGTCTGCAGGCATGTGCCCCTCACTCTCGATCGACCGGAGCCTCACCTCGACCTGGGCCAGCCGCGAGGCCGCGGCCGCCACCGCTTCCGCCAGCTCCGCCCGGCGCAGCCGCAGCATCTCGCGCAGCTCCTCCGGGCCCACCTGCTCGTCCAGGACGGCCGCCACCTGCTGGAGCGTGAAGCCGAGGTCCTTGAGCACGATGATCCGGTTGAGCCGGGCGAGCTGGGCGGCGCCGTAGAAGCGGTAGCCGGTGGTGGGGTCGGTGCGGTCCGGGCGCAGCAGCCCGATGGCGTCGTAGTGACGCAGCATCCGGGGCGACACCCGTCCGTACCTGGCGAAGTCTCCGATGGTGAACATGATGGCTCCCACTGCACGGCTTCACACGGTGTGAAGGTCAAGCCCGGCCCGGTACCGGCCCCGGACCGTATACAGGCAGGAGCCCCGCTCCTCCGCCGAAGCGGGTGAGCGGGGCTCCTTGGGTACTGCTGGTGCGACCGCGATCGGCCGACCCGGGCAACTAGGCCGGGGTGACGTTCTCAGCCTGCGGGCCCTTGGGACCCTGAGTGACGTCGAAGTTCACGGCCTGGTTCTCCTCGAGGGAGCGGAACCCGGACGCGTTGATCGCGGAGTAGTGAACGAAGACATCCGGGCCGCCGCCGTCCTGGGCGATGAAGCCGAAGCCCTTTTCAGCGTTGAACCACTTGACGGTTCCGGTAGCCATAAGCCCTCCTTGGGCCAAAGGGTTGCCCTGCTCCAGAACCTGCAAACAAGTCTGAAAACTACAAAAGCCTGCGGGTTACATGCTCCGCAGGCTCTGTACTGCAAGGGAAACCAAACTGCAACTTGCGGGCGAGCCTAGCACGCAGCCTCTGGAGAGCGGTAGAGGGAAAGATCACTTCACTCGAATGTTTGATTGCCCCGCCGGAGAGGTGACGGGCCCTGGTCCCCGGGCCCCGGAGATACCCCGAACGAGGCCCCGGGGGCGTTCCCGGAGACCTCCCGGAGACGCCCCGCCGGTGCCCCGGTGGTGCCCGCCGTCCGAGCCGGGTCTAGCCTCGCGATGTGGACCATTCAACCGTCTCAGCCCGCGAGATCCCGGCCGGTGAGGGCGACGACCGTCGCAGCCGCCCTCGCGTCGGCCACATCCAGTTCCTGAACTGCCTGCCCCTCTACTGGGGCCTGGCGCGTACGGGGACCCTGCTCGACCTGGAGCTGTCGAAGGACACCCCGGAGCGGCTCAGCGAGCAGCTGATCAGGGGCGACCTGGACATCGGCCCGGTCACCCTCGTGGAGTACCTGCGCAACGCCGACGGCCTGGTGGCCTTCCCGGACATCGCGGTCGGCTGCGACGGGCCCGTGATGTCCTGCGTGATCGTCTCGCAGCTTCCGCTCGAGCAGCTCGACCGGGCGCGGGTGGCGCTCGGCTCCACCTCGCGCACCTCCGTACGCCTGGCCCAGCTGCTGCTGGCCGAGCGGTACGGGGTCCGGCCCGACTACTACACCTGCCCGCCCGACCTCGGGCTGATGATGCGGGAGGCGGACGCGGCCGTCCTGATCGGTGACGCCGCCCTGCGGGCCAATCTGCACGACGCCCCGCGTCTCGGCCTCCAGGTCCACGACCTGGGCGCGATGTGGAAGGAGTGGACGGGGCTGCCGTTCGTCTTCGCCGTCTGGGCGGCCCGCAAGGACTTCCTCGCCGCGCACCCCGAGACGGCCGCCAAGGTGCACGAGGCGTTCCTCGCCTCCCGGGACCTCTCCCTGGAGGAGGTCACCAAGGTCGCGGAGCAGGCGGCCCGCTGGGAGGCCTTCGACGCCGAGGTGCTGGAGCGGTACTTCACGACCCTGGACTTCCGCTTCGGCCCGGACCAGTTGGCAGGCGTCCGTGAGTTCGCCCGCCGTACCGGAGCGGACACCGGATACCCGGCGGATGTCCATGTGGAGCTGCTCGGCGGCTGAGCCGGGAATGGTCCGTCCGGTTCGCATTCGCTTTCCGCTTCCCGGACGGGGAAAGGGGAGGGGAACAAGCGGGACAACGGACCGGACAACGCATTCACGCCTTTCCCCGGGGCGAAAACGCCCCTTCCTGCCCGGAGAAGGGGGAATGGTCCGGCCGTTTCCCGGTGACCGCGGCGGTGGCGCCCCCTAGGCTTCGGTCCGGGTCCGGACCGTCACAGGGTCAGCCGGACCGCGTCACAGGATCGGGGGGAGTCCCTATGCAGCCGCTGGAGGCGGGTGAACCGCGCACCATCGGTGCCTACCGGCTGCTCGGCAGGCTCGGTGCGGGCGGCATGGGCCGGGTCTATCTGGGGCGCAGCGCCGGCGGTCGCACGGTCGCGGTGAAGGTGGTCCACCCGCACTTCGCGCTGGACGAGCAGTTCCGCGCCCGGTTCCGGCGCGAGGTGGAGTCCGCGCGGCGCATCGGCGCGCAGTGGACGGCCCCGGTCCTGGACGCCGACCCGGACGCGCCGGTGCCGTGGGTCGCCACCGGCTACGTCGCCGGGCCGCCGCTCTCCCAGGCGATCACCGAGCACGGCCCGCTGCCGGAGCACGCGGTCCGCACCCTCGGCGCCGGCCTGGCCGAGGCCCTCCACGCCGTCCACGGCCAGGGCATCGTCCACCGCGATGTGAAGCCCTCCAACGTGCTGCTGGCCCTGGACGGCCCCCGCCTCATCGACTTCGGCATCGCCCGGGCCCTCGGCGCGACCGTCTCGCTCACCTCCACCGGCGTCTCCGTCGGCTCCCCCGGCTACATGGCGCCCGAGCAGATCCGCGGCCGGGACGTCTCGGGTGCGGCGGACGTCTTCTCGTTGGGCGCGGTCCTGGCGTACGCGGCGACCGGCCGGGCCCCCTTCTCCGGCGACTCCTCCGCCGTACTCCTCTACAAGGTGGTGCACGAGGAGCCCGAACTGGGCGACCTGGAGGGCGACCTGCGGGAGGTGGTCGCCGGGTGCCTGTCCAAGGACCCGGACGAGCGGCCCGCCCCGGCCGACCTCGCCCGCACGCTGGCGCCGGACGGGGCGGCGCCGATGGTCGCGGCGGGGTGGCTGCCGGGCCGGCTGGTGGGCGAGGTGAGCCGGTCGGCGGTGGCTCTGCTGGACCTGGAACCGCAGGACGCGCCGGTGGGGTCGGGCCCGGTGCCGTTCAGCAGCGCGTCACTGGGAGCGGGCTTCGGGGCGGGCCCCGGCGGCGGCCCGGGTTCCGGTACGCGCCCGCACGAGGGGCCGGGAGCCGAGGCCCGTACGGGCTCCGATTCCCCCGCGGGCTCCGGCACGGAGCCGGGACCCCCTTCCCGTACCGGCTCCGGTGCCTCGGGGCGGGAGGGTTCCGGGTCGCTCGGGCGCTTCGGCCCGCCGCTCGTTCCCGCACCGCACGGCGGTACTCCGCCCGGCACCCCGCCCCCGCCCGGCACACCCCCGGAAGCCGGGCTCCCCGGCCAGCGGGCCCGCGACCCCCGGTTCTCCGTCTCCGTCACCGCCGACTCACAGACGAGCACGCGTACGAGCACGGGCGCGGGCCCCGCCCCCGACGCGGGCGCCGGAGCACGCCGGAGCCGCCGGGTGAGCTGCACGGTGGCGCTGGCCGTGGCGGGCGCGTTCGCGGTCGTCGCCCTGGGCTCGGGCCTGCTCGACGGCTTCTTCCCGGGCGACGCGGACCGGCGCGGGGGGAACGACACAGGGGCCGAACGGCCGTCCCCGACCGCGTCCGGTTCGGCCCCCGCGTCCGAGGGCCCGGCACCGGCCACGTCCGCCCCCGACGACGCCGAGGACGGTTCGGTGACCGAGCTGCCGAAGGCGTTCGTCGGCACCTGGAGGGGCCCCCTCACCGAAAGGACGAGCGGGCAGCCGCACGGCACCCTCACCGCCGTCTTCACCGAGGGCAGGAAGGGCGCCCAGGTCGTCCGGATGTCCACCACCATCTCCCAGCTCGGCATCACCGTCACCTGCAACAGCGTCGGCACCCTCACCTCCGGCACCACCGAGGAGCTGAAGGTCCGCGAGCGCACCGACCCGGACCGCCCGAGCACCCCGGGCTTCTGCACCACCACCGAGGCCGACCTCGTCTTCAGGCTCACCGGTGACGGCGCCCTGGACTACCAGTCGAAGGAGCGCGGCGCGGGTCTTCCGTACGGAACCCTCACCAGGTCCGGCGGCTGACGGCACAAGGGGCTGGCGTACGCTGGACCGGTCCGAGGATCCTCAGAAAACCGCCGAAAGGTGACAGCCCGGTGACCGAGAAGGCCGACCTCCAGCCCGTCCTCGACCGAGCCGCCGAGGGCGGTCGGATCACCCCGGAGGAGGCGCTCGACCTCTACCGCCGGGCCCCGCTGCACGCGCTGGGCGCGGCGGCCGACGCCGTACGCCGTCGCCGTTACGCCGGTACCGAGCACATCGCGACGTACATCATCGAGCGCAACATCAACTACACCAACGTGTGTGTGACGGCCTGCAAGTTCTGCGCCTTCTACGCGCCGCCGAAGGCCAAGGACAAGGGCTGGACCCGGGACATCGAGGACATCCTGCGCCGCTGCGCGGAGACGGTCGAGCTGGGCGGCACCCAGATCATGTTCCAGGGCGGCCACCACCCGGACTTCGGCGTGGAGTACTACGAGGAGCACTTCTCCGCGATCAAGAAGGCCTTCCCGCAGCTGGTCATCCACTCGCTCGGCGCCTCCGAGATCGAGCACATGGCCCGGATCTCCAAGGTCTCCGCCGAGGAGGCCATCCGCCGTATCCACGCCGCCGGGCTCGACTCCTTCGCGGGTGCGGGCGCCGAGCTGCTGCCCGCCCGGCCGCGCACCGCCATCGCCCCGCTCAAGGAGTCCGGCGAGCGGTGGCTGGAGATCATGGAGATCGCGCACGGGCTGGGCGTCGAGTCCACCTCCACCATGCTGATGGGCACCGGCGAGACCAACGCCGAGCGGATCGAGCACCTGCGGATGATCCGGGACGTCCAGGACCGTACGGGCGGCTTCCGCGCCTTCATCCCGTACACCTACCAGCCGGAGAACAACAAGCTGAAGGGCCGCACGCAGGCCACCCTCTTCGAGTACCTGCGGATGATCGCCATCGCCCGGCTCTTCCTCGACAACGTGGCCCACATCCAGGGCTCCTGGCTCACCACCGGCAAGGAGGTCGGCCAGCTCTCCCTGCACTACGGGGCCGACGACCTCGGCTCGATCATGCTGGAGGAGAACGTCGTCTCCTCCGCCGGTGCCAAGCACCGCTCCAACCGACTGGAGATCATCGACCTGATCCGCAAGGCGGACCGCGTCCCGGCGCAGCGCGCCACGACGTACGAGCACCTCGTCGTGCACGACGACCCGGCGATGGACCCGGTCGACGAGCGGGTGGTCTCGCACATCTCCTCCACCGCGATCGAGGGCGGCACGGCCCACCCGGAGCTGAAGCTCCTCAACGCCAACTAGCCCCCCGGTGCTGACGATTCACGCCGCGCCGCTGGTCCTGCCGGTCGGCGCGGTGGCGGTGGCGGAGGGGGCTGTGGCCGTGGACGGCGACCGGATCGCGGCCATCGGTCCGTACGAAGAGGTCGCCGCCGCGCACCCGGCCGCCCGGGTCCGCCGCTGGCCCGGTCTCCTCACCCCCGGCCTCCGCCAGGACCGGGCCGGCGCGCTGCTCACCCGCTGCTACCACCCGGACCCGCGCGAAGCCGACGAGCTGGGCGAACAGCCGCTGTGGGGCGGGGAGTTCGAGCAGATCGCGGCGACCATGGACACGGCCCGGCGGGCCGGCAGCGTACGGCGGGGGCTCCAGCGGATGCTGCGGCACGGGACCACGCATGTGGTGGGCCCGTTCGGCGCGGCGGAGCCCGCCCTGCGGACGGCGCTGGCCCGGTCCGGGCTGACCGAGGCGGGGCCGAGCACCTCCGCCGCCCCTTCCGGCACGGCCGACCCGGACCCCGTCGCGTACGGCGGCGGCTCGGGCCCCTTCGCGTACGGCGCTGACCTGGATCCCTTTGCCTACGGCGGTGACCTGGCCGCCACCGCCCACGGCCCGCTGACCGTGGGCGGCCGCGCCGACCTCGCCGTCTTCGACGTGCCCGACGAGGAGGCCCTGCGCGCGGGCGGGGCGAGGCGGTGCGTGGCGACGGTGCTGGCGGGCCGCCTCGTCCACCGCGCCCGCTGACGCGGGCGAAGTCCACCAGGGGCATCGACCAGGCGGCGGCCCGGGGCTCACGGCACCGAAGGCCCGCCCAGATAGCGCCCCTCGGTGTCGTAGGGCCAGGCGTTGGCGACGCACCCCTTCAGTCCGTCGATCTGCTGCATCATCGCGGGGGCCGGGCGCCCCTTCCCCGGGCAGGTCTCGTGGCCGCGTCCCAGCCAGTGGCCGACCTCGTGGTTGATGATCAGGGCCCGGTACTCGGTGACGGGCCCGTCGAACCGCGGTGAACCCAGCTGCCAGCGCTTGAGGTTGACCATCACCTGTTCGCCGCCCCGGCAGTTGACCTCGCCGCGGGTCTTGAGGCCGTACGCACCGCAGAGCCGGTCCGTGGTCTCCGGGGTCGCTATCCTGACCACCAACCCAGCCGCCCCGTCCGCGACCTGGCGGAACGAGCGCTCGCCGCCGCGGCTCCAGCCGCGCGGGTGGGCCAGGATCGCGGCGATCTCCTCGGCGGCCCGGTCGGGGTCGACGCCGATGCCGTCCTCCACCTCCACCCGATAGGGCTCGCCCTTGCCGGACCCGGTCACGCCCGCGCGGGCGACGGTGAACGTACCGGGGCCGGAGGCGGGCACATCGGAGGCCCGGGAGGAGCGGTCGGCGTCGTTCTCGGAGAGGGAGGGGGAGGGGGTGGGCTCGGCCTCGGGGGGCGGTGCCGGGGCGACCGGGGTCTCGGCGTTGTCGTCCCCGGGCCCGGCGGCGCGGTCGCTCGCGGGGTCCGCGGCGGCGGCGACGGACGGGTCACGGCTCTGCCAGGGCGGGTCGACGAGTGCCGCCACCAGGGCCACGGCCGCCAGGGCGAGCACGGCCAGCCCCACCGTCCGCCGCCGGTTCCGCCGTCTGCGCCGCTCACGGGAGCGAGACCGGGGCCGGGGGCCTCCTCCCGGTGCGCGCCGGGAGCCGCCGGCTCCCGGGCGGTCGCCCGGGCGGGCCCGCGGCCCCGACGCCGCGCCACGGGCCGGTTCGTCACGCGGCAGGGTGCCCGCTCCGCGGCGGCCCGTCATGACGCGGCCCCGGGGTCCGGTATCGCGGCGTGCGGCTCGGCGCCGGGCCGTCCCGGGCCGGGCGGAGGGGAGGAGGGCGGGGTCCCGTGCGGGAACGAGGACGAGGGGGTGGGGGTCGGCATGCCGGTCAGGGGCTCCGTCGGGTCGGGGAAGGGGTCCGGCGCGGGCCGGGTGAACGAGGGCGCAGGACTGGCTGAAGGCTCGGATGTGGCGGAAGGGTCGGGTGGGTCCGAAGGCTCCGACGTGGGTGAGGGGGTCGACGTGGCGGAGGGCTGTGGTGGGGAGGAGGGGCCCGCCGTGGGCGTGGGCTCCTGCGCGGGCCGGGTGACGGACGGGCCCGAGGGCGGGGCGGCGGGTTCGGCGTCGGGCGCGTGCCGCGACAGGGATCCCAGCAGGGCGATGCCGAGCGTCACGGAGGTCACCGCGACGAAGGCGCCCGCCACCGCGAGCCCCCGCCTCCGGGCCCGCCGCCGCTGCCCCTCCCGTACGGCGTGGGGGACCAGGTCGGGCAGCGGAGGCAGGCCGTCGGCGGTCCGGAGCAGCGCGTCCCGGAACAGCTCCTCGTCGGCCGGGGCCGGTCTTGCCGGGTGCCCCGGCTGTGGTTCTGCGGTCATGACCGGCCCTCAGCTTCCGGTGGAGTAGAGCTGGACATCGCCCAGACGGGCGCGCAGCCGGACGAGCGAACGCGAGCACTGGCTCTTCACCGTCGACTCGCTGCACCGCAGCAGCGATGCGACGCGCTCCACGCTCAGGTCCTCCCAGTACCGCAGGACGACCATCGCCCGTGCCCGGGGCGGGAGTTCGTCGAGCAGGGCGAGCAGGGTGACGCGGAGGTCGGCGCCGGACGCCACATCGGCCTGCGGGCGCGGTGCGTTGGACCGGTGGGCGAGCAAGTCACGTACGATACGCCGCCGTTCCACCACATAGGTTCGGACGAGGACGGTCCTGGCGTACGCGTCGAGGTTGTCGGCCCGGCTCGCCCGCCGCCAGTGCTGGAACAGCTTGGCCAGGGTGGTCTGCGTCAGGTCCTTGGCGCCTTCCGCGTTGCCGCAGAGCAGGTAGGCCGTGCGGTACAGCCGCCGCTGCCCGTCCCGCGCGTACGCCTCGAACGCGGCGCTCCCGCCGTCCGCCGCCGCCCCCTCGGGCTCCGCCCCTGCCGGCATCCGCCCTCCTTCTCCTCGTTCCACCCCTTACAGAGCTCGCGGGCACGGAAAAGGTTGAAGGCGGATCACCACCGATGCGTGATTCCGGACGGCGGGACGGAACGTCCCATTCCTCGGCACGAGCCCGGTGGAGCGCGGAGCGCCTGTGCTGAGGCGGCTGCCGTGAGGGCCGATCGCTTGCCGGAGGGGGCCTCCACGCCGATCTCGCCGAGTGTCCGGCGCTGCCCGTCGCTCAAGCCTGTCGCGACATCTTCAGAGATCTATCCGCATATCTGATGATTATTTCCCGGTCCTTCCGTGCTGGGCGGTCACGACCACACCCGCACCGCCGGGTCCGGGACGGGTCGCCGTCGCCGGGGACCGCCCCCACCGGTCCGTACGGCCGGGCTGCTTGAATGGAGTGGTGACCCGAGCCTCCCTGGACAAGCAGCCGCACGAAGTCGCCTCGATGTTCGACGGTGTGGCGGCCAACTACGACCTGACCAACGACGTGATCTCGCTGGGCCAGGCCCGGCTGTGGCGCAAGGCGGTCGCGTCGGCGGTCGACGCCCGCCCCGCGCAGAAGATCCTCGACCTGGCGGCGGGCACCGCGACCTCCTCGCAGCCCTTCGCCCGGGCCGGCGCCTACGTCGTCCCGTGCGACTTCTCGCTCGGCATGCTGGAGGTCGGCAAGCGGCGCCACCCGTGGATGCCTTTCACGGCGGGTGACGGGATGCGGCTGCCGTTCAAGGACGAGGTGTTCGACACCGTCACGATCTCCTTCGGCCTGCGCAACATCCAGGACACCGAGACCGCGCTGCGCGAGCTGTACCGGGTGACGAAGCCGGGCGGCAAGGTGGTGATCTGCGAGTTCTCGCAGCCGACCTGGGCGCCGTTCCGCACGGTCTACACCGAGTACCTGATGCGCGCGCTCCCGCCCACCGCCCGGGCTGTCTCCTCCAACCCGGACGCGTACGTCTATCTCGCCGAGTCCATCCGCGCCTGGCCCGACCAGCCCGGCCTCGCCGCACTCCTTCAGAGGGCGGGCTGGTCGAAGGTGGCGTGGCGCAACCTCACAGGCGGCGTGGTGGCCCTGCACCGGGCCACCCGCGCCTGACGGCTCCGTACGAGGCGTACGAGGCCCGACGGCTCACTCCCTACGGGCCCTGCCTGACGGCTCCGTACGAGGCGTACGGGCCCCGACGGCTCACTCCGTACGGGCCCTACAGCTCCAACCGGAAGCAGTACCCCACCTGCCCGGCGCCTGGGGTGGTGAAGGTCTCCGCGTTCCGCATCCCGAGCCGTTCCGCCACCGCGATGGAGCGGGCGTTACGGGAGTCGATCATCGCGACGACGTCCGGCACCCCCGCCGCCCGCAGCCGCTCCAGCGTGGTGCGGGCGGCGGCGGTGGCGTACCCGCGCCCCCACGCCGTACGCGCCAGCCGCCACCCGATCTCGATGGCGCCGACCGGACCGAAGTGGGTGTGCGGCCAGGGCTGGGCGCCGGTGAAGCCGAGCACGGTGCCGTCCTCGTCGGTGAGCGTCCACAGGCAGAAGCCCAGCTCCGCGTCGTGCCGCCGCTGGCGGGCGGTGAGCTCCTCGTAGACGGAGAACTCCGCGCTCCGGCCGCCGTGGAACTCCATCACCTCGGGGTCGTCGAAGATCCGGTGCCAGATCAGGGCGTCCTCGTCGGTCGGTACGCGCAGGCGTACGCCGGGCGCCGGGGCGGTGGGCGGCGGAACAGGTGCTATCGACATGAGGGAGCCCTTCGGAGGGTTGTTCTGCAGGCCCCCATAGACTGCACGGGACCTGTGCCGCGCGGCACGCGAATTCGAGTCTTCGGGAGATCCGACCGTGACCGAGCCCCTCTCCGAGCACAGCGCGGACGTGATCGTCGTCGGAGCGGGCCCAGCCGGCTCCACGACCGCGTACTACCTCGCCAAGGCCGGACTTGACGTCCTGCTGCTGGAAAAGACCGCTTTTCCCCGGGAGAAGGTCTGCGGCGACGGCCTCACGCCCCGCGCCACGAAACAGCTGGTCTCCATGGGGATCGACATCTCCGAGGAGGCCGGCTGGCTGCGCAACAAGGGCCTGCGCATCATCGGCGGCGGCGTCCGGCTCCAGCTGGACTGGCCGGAACTCGCCTCCTACCCGGACTACGGACTGGTCCGCAAGCGCGACGACTTCGACGAGCAGCTGGCCCGGCAGGCGCAGAAGGCCGGAGCCCGCCTCTACGAGCGCTGCAACGTGGGCGCCCCCCTCCGGGACGAGCGCACCGGCCGGATCACCGGCGTCGAGGCGAAGATCGGTGAGGAGAAGACCCCGGTCACCTTCCACGCCCCGCTCGTGGTCGCCGCCGACGGCAACTCCACCCGCCTCTCCCTCGCGATGGGCCTGCACCGCCGCGAGGACCGCCCGATGGGCGTCGCCGTCCGTACGTACTTCACCTCGCCCCGCCACGACGACGACTACCTGGAGTCCTGGCTGGAGCTGTGGGACCGCCGGGGCGCCGAGGACCGGCTGCTGCCCGGCTACGGCTGGATCTTCGGCATGGGCGACGGCACCTCCAACGTCGGCCTCGGCATCCTCAACTCCTCCTCCGCCTTCAAGGAGCTGGACTGGCGCGAGGTCCTCAAGGCCTGGTGCGCCTCGATGCCCGAGGAGTGGGGGTACACCCCGGACAACATGACGATCCCGATCCGGGGCGCGGCCCTCCCCATGGCCTTCAACCGCCAGCCGCACTACACCAAGGGCCTTCTCCTCGTCGGTGACGCGGGCGGCATGGTCAACCCGTTCAACGGCGAGGGCATCGCCTACGCCATGGAGTCCGGCCAGATCGCCGCCGACGTCATCGTCCAGGCCCACGCCCGCGCCACCCCCGCCCAGCGCGAACTGGCCCTGAACAACTACCCGAAGGTCCTCAAGGAGACCTACGGCGGCTATTACACGATGGGCCGCGCCTTCGTGAAGCTGATCGGCAACCCGAAGGTCATGAAGGTCGCCACCCAGCGCGGCCTGACCCACCCCCTGCTGATGAAGTTCACCCTCAAGATGCTCGCCAACCTCACCGACCCGACGGGTGGCGACGCGATGGACCGCATCATCAACGGGCTCTCCAAGGTTGCTCCCAAGGCCTAGCGCCTCAGGGCCCCGGCCCCGCGGGGCTGACGTCCTCCGTCGCGGGCACCCTCACGGAGCGGCCGTCGTCCCCCGCGTACGTTCGTAGTGGCGGGCCACCCGTGCCCGGTTGCCGCAGGACGGCTTGCACCACTCCTGGCGGCCGTGGCTCCTGAGGAAGTACCGCACGCAGCGCGGCGCGTGGCAGGCCCGCAGCTGTTCGCGCTCGGGCCCGCTCAGGAAGTCGACGGCGTCGCGCGCGAGGGCGGCGACGAGCCGTACGCGCGGGTCGGTCTCGGCCGACAGCAGGCGCGCCACCGGGCCCCCTTCGGCGGGCCAGTCCAGCTGCGGGGCGACGGGCTCCCGGGCGGCGGTCGCGTTGAGGTGGGCGAGGGCCTCGTCGGCGGGCATCAGGCGGTGGGCGTCGGCCGGACTGGGCGGCGCCGGGCTGACCACCCGCGCGAACAGGGCCCGCACAGCCCTCCGTACGCCGATGATCCCGTCCCGCAACTCCTCGTCGGCCACGAGGCCTTCGGGGGCCAGGCCGTCGACGGCCAGGCTCCCGCTCTGCTGCTGGAGCCACCGCGCCACCCCCCGGACCGTGTCCAGGTCGTCGACGATGCCGTCGTCCCCGCCGTGGTGGATCGTGCTGGCCAGCGCCATGACGGGCCGCTCTGCCACCGGTCGCCCCCTTCACCGCCCTCGGCCGCCGGTCGTCGAAGGCGGCTTGAAGTCTGTCCGGTCCCCACTCTAGAGTCCTAATGGAAGATCAGGAAATAACGTTAGACAGGGGATGGTCCGACATGCTGCTCGCCCAGATCAGCGATCTCCACCTGGACGGCAGTGAACGCGCGACGCGCAGAGCCGCCCGCACCATGGAGTACCTGCGTGCCCTGCCCCGCCCCGTCGACGCCCTCCTCGTCACCGGGGACATCGCCGACCACGCGACGGAGGCCGAGTACGAGGAGGCGGCTCGCATCCTGACCGCCCCGTTCCCCGTACTGCCCTGCCCCGGCAACCACGATGCCCGCCCCGCCTATCGCAAGGCCTTCCTCGGCGAGGCCCCCGCCGAAGGCCCCGTCAACCGCGTGCACCGGATCGCCGGAACCGCCGTCCTGATGTGCGACTCCACCATCCCCGGCCGCGACGAAGGTCGCCTCGACACGGAGACGCTGGCCTGGATCGACGCCACCCTGACCGCGCTCCCGGACGGGAGCCCCGCCCTCATCGCCTTCCACCAGCCGCCCGTCGAACTCCACCACCCCCTGCCCGACGCCCACCGCCTGGAGGAGCCGGAACACCTCGCCGCCCTCCTCGCCGCCCACCCCCAGGTCGTCGCCGTCCTCACCGGCCACGCCCACACGGCCGCCGCCTCCACCTTCGCCGGGCGGCCCCTGATCGTCGGGCCCGCCGTGACCTGGACCCTGCGCATGCCCTGGGAGGGGGACCGCCCGGCCGACCGCGACCAGCCCCCGGGGCTCGCGTTCCACGTCCTGGGCGAGGACCGGCGGCTGACCACGCACTTCCGTACCGTGCTCTGAGCCGGCGCATATTGCCGGGCCGTCCGCGCGCCCATGTGCAATGATTCACAGGCCGGGCGTACGCGCACTCTTCATGACGCACGCTCAGGCCTCCCCCTCACCTCCCATCGAACGCAGGCCGGCGGGGTACGGAACAAGCCGACACAGCGCTGCTCGACCCCTAGGACAGAGCCATGACCACCGCATCCCTGCCCCGGAAGACCTCCCGCACGGAATCGGCCGCCGCCGCGCCCGCCGCCGCGCCCCAGCACCACGGCCTCTTCCTGGAACCGCACTTCGCCCCGGGCTCGCGCCCGGTCGAGGACGACGAGTACGAGGACGGGTACGAGGGCGGCGCCCTGCCCGCCATGGAACCGGCGCGACCGGCCCGCCGCCGCTGACGGGACGGTAGCCTCGATCCCATGCCCGGCATGTCCAGCCCCGAGTCCGACAGAGTCCGCCCACCGGTGACACCGGTGGGCCGACTGCCGTTGAACGTCTAGGAGCCCGAGCGCCGCCGGACGCCCCCAGGGCCTCCGGCGCCCCTAGCCTCCTCTTCACGGCCGCGCCCCGCCGGTTCACCGCGGGTACGGGCTGTTCCCACCCCGCGTACGCGTCGGCTCCCCGCCGTACGCACGTCGGGTTCGTGCGTGCCCCGGCCGGTGTTCCCTGTCCCGCGCCCCGGCCGGCACTCCTCGGCAACGCCCCGCATCCCCGCACTTCGGTACGTCTGTCCACCGACGGTTCCGTCAAGGGGTCTGCCACTCATGCCATTCACGCTCAAGTCACAGCCGCAGTCGCAGCCGCAGTCCCGGCTGCGGCCACTGCCGTTCGCTGTCTACGCCCTCGGGCTCGCGGTCTTCGCCCAGGGCACCTCCGAGTTCATGCTCTCCGGCCTCGTCTCGGCCATCGCCGCCGATCTGGGCGTCTCCCTCCCCGCCGCCGGACTCCTCACCTCCGCCTTCGCCGTGGGGATGGTCATCGGCGCACCGCTGATGGCCCTCTTCAGCCGTAGGTGGCCCCGGCGCCGGGCCCTCCTGCTCTTCCTGGCCGTGTTCATCGCGGTGCACATCGCGGGTGCGCTGACCCCGGGTTACGGAGTCCTTCTCGCCGCCCGCTTCGTCGGCGCCCTCGCCAACGCGGGCTTCTGGGCGGTCGCCCTGGCGGCGGCGGTCGCGATGGTCCCCGACGGGCTGAGGGGCCGGGCCGCGGCGGTGGTGATCGGCGGGGTGACGATCGCCTGCGTCGTGGGCGTACCGGCCGGAGCGGTGCTGGGGGAGCGGTGGGGATGGCGAGCGGCGTTCTGGGCGGTCGCGGTGGTGTCCTTGCCGGCGCTCTGGGCGATCGCGCGGTCGGTCCCGGGCGGCATCCCGGGCGGCCGGGGGCGCGGGACCACCCGTGCGGGCCGAGTACCCGACAGGGCCCCGGCTCCCGTCCCGGCCCCCATCCCCGTACGGGACGAACTCGGCCTCCTCCTCACCGGCCGCCGCCTCCGCCTCACCCTCCTCACCATGGCTCTCGTCCAGGGCGCCACCTTCTGCGCGTTCTCCTACCTGGAACCGCTCCTCACCCGCACGACCGGCCTCACCACCACCTGGGTGCCCGTCGCCCTCGCGCTCTTCGGGGCGGGGGCGTTCCTCGGGGTGGGGGCGGCGGGACGGTACGCCGAACGCCGGCCCACGGCCTTCGTCGCGTACGGGATGGCCGCCCTGGCCCTCGGCTGGAGCACCCTGGCCCTGACGGCGGGCCGCCCGCTCGCCGCCCTCGCCCTGATCCCGCTCCTCGGAATGCTCGCCTTCGGCACGGGAACGGCCCTGATCACCCGGGTCCTCGGCCTGGCCGGCCGGTCGTCGACGCTGGCGGGGGCCTTCGGTACGAGCGCGTTCAACCTCGGGGCGGTGCTGGGCCCGTGGGCGGGTGGCCTGGCGCTGGAGGCGGGAGCGGGCTACCGGTCGCCGGTCTGGGTGAGCGCCGCGCTGATGGCCCTGGCGCTGCTCATCGACGGAGCGCGGAGGTTGCGGGGACGTGCGCGTGGCCGGTCCCGGGAGCGTGAGGGGGCATCGGACTGAGCGTCAGGTACGTGAGGGGCCGCACATGCCACTCCATGTGCTGCCCCTTGCGGAGCATCAGGGTGAACCCGCAGCCCTCCCCCCGGTGCAGTGCCGCGAGGGCCTGCACCCAACCGCCCTGGTCGGCCCAGTAGAGGGCCCGTCCGGCTTCGCGCGGGGTCAGCCCGAGGACGTGGCTGGAGCGGAGCTGGACGCGCAGGATACGGATGGCGTCACGGGGACTGGCGAGGAGCCGGAGATCGACCGGCTCGGGGACGAACCCGTTGGCGGACCCGTACCGCAGGACTTCGAACCGGAACCCGCGCTGGATCAGGGCCTGTACGGGGGCGGTGGTACGGGGAGAAGTGCGCATGGTCGACCGTCCGATCGCAGCGTCCGGGACGCCGGGCACCTCGACAGGGCGGCCCGGTCCAACTGCGGTGACCGTAACGTCACGCGTCGCTACGGCGCAACCATGTTCCGGAACAAAAATGCTGGCTCATACGTGCGAAGGCCCTCCACCGTGCGGTGGAGGGCCTTCGCGGCGCGGAGAGTCCGGGACGCCCTACTGGGCGAAGTGGTCGAACTCGCCTGCCTTGACGCCCTTGATGAACGCGGCGAACTTCTCGCGGGAGGTGATGGCCACGGTGCCGGGATCGTCGCTTTCGCGCATGAGGATCTGACCGGCGTGCTCGGTGATCTCCACGCACTGCTCCTGCGTGCTGGAGAAGGTGGACTTCTGCCACTCAAGCGCTGAGTTCATGCAGGGAATTCTCACATATCCCGTGCGAGGTGTTGGATGAAGCTCAGTGACTCCGCAGGGTCCAGCGATGCTGTCCGGCCCAGATCGAGCAACAGCCGGAAGCGATGCAACTCCGCCTCCGCGTCCAGGTAAGGGCTGCGAGTGGGGGCGTCGATGTGCACCGTGTCGAGCTGGGGCACCACGCCACCCGCGTACAGAACGGTGTGGGTCATGTCCACGTGCAGCTCGCTGGCGAATGGGATGACCCGCAGGGACACGTTGGGCCGGTCCGTCGCTTCCAGCAGATACTCCAACTGGGCGCGGGCGACCTTGCGTCCGCCGACCCGTACCCGCAGCGCCGCCTCGTGGACGATGGACGCGAACTCCGGCGGCTCGTCCCGGTCGAAAACGGTCGCTCTCCGCATGCGGTGCTCCACCCGGGCCTCCACTTCGTCCTCGGGCAGCCTGGGCAGGGCTGCGCTGAACAGCGCTCGCGCGTACTCGGGTGTCTGGAGCAAACCGGGCATCGTCACCGGCTGAAAGCTGTGCATGTAGCGCGCATGGTGCTCCAGCTCCGCGATGTCCAGGAAGCCGGGCGCGAGCACCCCGCGGTACTCGTCCCACCAGAACTGCCCCCGGTGCTCACGGGATATGGCGCACAGGGCGTCGATCAGGGCCTCGTCGTCACAGGCGTAGAAGCTCGCCAGCCGACGGATGCGCTCCTCGCCGATGCCGCTGCGTCCGGCCTCGATGTTGCTGATCCTGGCCTGATCGGTCGAGATGCGCCCGGCTGCTTCCCGGGCGGTCTTGCCCGCACGCTCCCGGAGCTTCCTCAGCTCGGCGCCCAGGCGGACCTGGCGGGCGGTCGGGTTGTCCCTTGGCGGCATGTCACCTTCCCCTGTCTGCCTGTGCAGTGTCGCAGGGCTCTGGGCGGTCGGCGACGAGTTCACCCATGCGAGTGAATGGATGGAGCGCATTCTTGTACCGGGTCATCTATTGACCCTAGCTTGTCCCGGAGACCGACGCGCCGGACATGAACGCCGAAGTGCAGCCGTACGCAGGGGCCTTGACCGGTACCTGTATGCAGCCGGAGCCACGGCAGCCGAACACGGAAATGGCGCGCTCACCGACTCTGGCTCATGTAGGGAGACCCCCATGCCGGCCGTCATCGCGCCACCCGCCCCCTTCCCGAACGTCCCCCGCCCCTTCGAGGGCTACCAGCTCGCGATGCCCAACTCGCTCGCCGCCGCGAAAATCGCGCGGGACTTCGTCGGGACGCTCCTGCGGGCCGGTGCGCACTGCGCACTCGCGGACGACGCCCGGCTCTGCGTCAGCGAGGTGGTGGCCAACGTGTACTGCCATACGAGTTCGCAGCTGGTCCGGGTCGAGGTCATGGTGGACCGGGACCAGGTGGCGATCCACGTCACCGACGACGGCCCCGGCCCCCTGCCGGATCCGCCGGAGCGCCCCGAGGGCGAAGGCGGGCGCGGCCTGCTCGTCGTCGACGGCCTGGCCACCAGCTGGGGAAGCAGCATGCGCCAGGTGAACACCCGCCGAACCAACACAGTCTGGTTTATTCTCACGCCCCCCGGCCGGGCCACCGAGGCGGACACTGCCTCCGCTACCGTCACCCCCGACGCCTAGAGCCTGACCGGCGGGCCATGCTGGACAGGCACCGGTCCGGGGAGCCGGGCGGCGCGAGCGGTGAACCAGGGCCGCCCGCACGGATCAGTGGTGCCATGCGTCACCCTTCACGTTGTGGATCATGCGCTGGAGGACCTTGAGGGCGCGGGCGTACTCCTCGTCCGGAATGCCCTCGTGTACCTGGCGGCGCAGCTCCGACTGCCGCGCCGCCGCACGGGAGTACAGCTCCGCGCCCGACTCGGTCCGCAGCAGGTGCCCGTCCTCGTCCTGGGAGACCAGGCCCCGGGCGACGAGGCTGTCGATGTCGCCCGGCAGGTCGTCCTCGGGGCCCGGGTAATAGCGGAGGAATTCGGTCAGTTCCGCGCGGCCCCAGCCCTTCGGGCGCTCGCTGAGGTGGTGCAGGACCCACCAGGCGGGCTGGGTCAGGCCGAGGACGCCGAGCGCGGACCGGATGTTCTGGACGACGGTCTGGCCGGCCGTGTTGGCCCAGTATCCGATGGGCTGGGCGATGAGCTCGGCGTCGTCAGGGGAGGGGGCGAAGGGGGCTGAGGTGCTGCTCGAAGTGGTCATGGGAAGAACATAGGAACTCAACTTGACTTGAGGTCAAGCCTCTTGGGGCGACGAGCCGGGCCGGACGGCCGACGGGCGGAGTTGTCCGGTCGCTCATGCTCGGAGCCAGACAGTGAGGGCTGCGGCTGCTGCGGTGCCGGGGAAGACGTAACCGCGCTTGTCGTATCTGGTCGCGACGGCTCGGCGTGGTTTGGGCCGGTTGAACGCTCGTTCGACGGTGTTGTTTCTTGTAGCGCTCTTCGTCGAAGCCGGGTGGCTGTCCGCGCGTGAACCCTTTGCGCAGGCGGGCGGCCTGGCTGTCGGTCGTCTTCGGGATGGTGTGCGGGATGCCGCGTCGTCGCGGGTGCTCGCGGCAGGGTCCGTTGCCGTGTGCCTCGTGTGCCTCGTGTGCCGCGATGCTGTCGGGCTTCTTGCGGGGCCGGCCCGGGCCCCGCCTGAGGACGCGGATCCTCTCCAGCACGGGCTCGAACCCGTTGCTGACCGGCAGGAACGGCCGCAGCCGTTCCCACACGGCATCACCCGGATCACCCCGCCCCCTGTCCACCTCACCGACCCGGTCATGAGGTAGCCGCATGATCGACCGGACGAGCCCCAGATGGGCGACGCGCGCCCCGGAGGCGGCCCCACCCGCCCCCGACCGCACCGTGGCGACGGCTGAGGGCCGCCACTCCCGAGCGGGGAGTGGCGGCCCTCAGCCGTGCACGGCCGGGCGCGCCCGAACCGCTGGTGCTGCTGGTGGATCAGAGAACGCGGACCGCGCCGGTCGGCCGGTCGTAGTCCATGGAGCGCTGCACCGTACCGGTGCTGGAGTTCTGCGCGCCGACGAACTGGCCGCCGCCCACGTAGATCGCCACGTGGTACGCGCTGCCCGCGGCGCCCCAGTACAGGATGTCCCCGGGCTGGAGGTTGCTCAGCGAGACCTGGGTGCCGGCGGTCGACTGGGCCTGCGAGACGCGCGGCAGGCTGATGCCCACCGAGCGGTACGCGGCCTGGACCAGGCCGGAGCAGTCCCACGCGTTGGGGCCGGTGCCACCGGAGACGTACGCGTCGCCGACCTGGGCCTTGGCGAACGCGACGATGGAGGCCGCGGAGCCCGTGGCGTTCGACGAGGTGGAAGGGGCGGGCGCGGAGGCCGTGGTGGAGGCCGAATTGCCCGAGGAGGAGCGGGAGGGGGCGCTGAGCGTGGTGCGCTCGGTGGTGCGGGAGGCGCGCGCGGCGCGCTCCTCGGCCTGCGCCTTGGCCTCTGCCTCGGCCTTCGCCTTTGCCTTGGCGGCGGCTTCGGCCTTCTTCTCGGCCTCCGCCTTGCGGACGGCCTCGGCCTTGGCCTTCTTCGCGGCCTTCGCGGCGCTCTCCGCCGCTGCGTCCTCGTGGGCCTGGGCCTCCAGGTCGAGGGCGATCTGCTGCGTGGCCTGCGCGGAGGCGGCGACGGCGGTGGAGAGCCCGGAGGTGATGGTGGGCATCTCGATCGTCTGGGTCACCGGCTCGGCCTGGGCCGGACCGGCCGCACCCGCGACCGCGACGGTGCTGAGGACGCCACCGGCAACTCCGGCTCGCAGCGCCGACTTCGAGGCGCGACGGCGGGGCTTCCGGTGGCTGGGTATGTGAGCGGTGTGGGACATGAGTACTAGCGCTATCAGGGCTGTAGGGGTCCCATCAAGAAACGTGTGTTGCGACACAGTTACGTCCGGAATCTGTGAATCCGCTTCCCGGAGGCCCTTATTGACGCCGTAACGGGCAAAACGGGCACGCGTGATCAAGGTCGTGATCACGGGCTTTCGGTAATACGCCCGAATTGCCCGCCACCTACCATCCGTTCGTGCCCATGGCCAAGCCCGGCTTCCGTGCGGGTCGGCCGCCGTGGCGCAGGTCACAGGGTGAGTGGCCGGTGGCGGGCAACCCCCGGCGGGTGCCGTCGGGGGTTGCCGGTCGGCGTGCGATCGGGGTGCGCCGGTCCGGCGGGTGCGGCCCGCGGTCGGCCCCGGTCGCCCTCCCTCCCCCCGGGGGTCGCCCGTCCGTGATCCGGGAAGTTCGTGAATGCGTGCACACGTCCTCTTCGGTCCTCGCCGCCCCTCGTCCGGGTGAGGGGTGATGAAGATCCGCTCGCATATCACTCCACCGCCGTCCACCGCCAATTTGCTTGTAGTGGCTGTCTATTGATAGCGCCATACCTCTTTGACCAGGGGTAACACCGGCGAATGTCACGTCTCGTGATCACTTCGCCGCTTCGCGTATGAAGATCACCGCTCATACGACTTCATGATCCTTCGTCAGGTGGTGGAGATCACAAAGACGTTGTCGTACCCCGTGTCGCAGATCACAGGGCGACGGGCATAGGATGCGGGGCAGTCGGGCTTGTGAACTGCCTCACATGTGCACGATCTTGGTGAGGTGGCGAGCCGGTCGCCCGATGCGGTCCAACGGTCAAGGACGACTGGAAGGAGCGAGGAGCGTGAATGCCTACGCGCCCATCCTCGTGCTCGGCGCCCTGGGGGCAGGGTTTGCGATCTTCTCCGTGGTCATGGCCACGCTTATCGGCCCCAGGCGGTACAACCGGGCAAAGCTCGAAGCGTACGAGTGCGGCATCGAACCCACGCCGACACCGGCCGGAGGCGGCCGCTTCCCCATCAAGTACTACCTGACGGCGATGCTTTTCATCGTCTTCGACATCGAGATCGTCTTCCTCTATCCCTGGGCCGTCTCCTTCGACGCCCTGGGGATCTTCGGGCTCGTGGAGATGCTGCTCTTCGTGCTCACCGTCTTCGTCGCCTATGCGTATGTCTGGCGTCGCGGCGGCCTGGAATGGGACTGAGGGGCTGAGGAGCACACCATGGGACTCGAAGAGAAGCTGCCCAGCGGCTTCGTGCTGACCACGGTCGAACAGGCCGCCGGCTGGGTGCGGAAGTCCTCCGTCTTCCCGGCCACGTTCGGCCTCGCCTGCTGCGCCATCGAGATGATGACGACCGGCGCCGGCCGCTACGACCTGGCCCGGTTCGGGATGGAGGTCTTCCGCGGATCGCCGCGCCAGGCCGACCTGATGATCGTCGCCGGACGGGTCAGCCAGAAGATGGCGCCCGTGCTGCGGCAGGTCTACGACCAGATGCCGAACCCCAAGTGGGTGATCTCCATGGGAGTTTGCGCATCATCGGGCGGTATGTTCAACAATTACGCAATTGTTCAGGGTGTTGACCATATTGTCCCGGTTGATATTTATCTCCCGGGGTGTCCCCCACGCCCCGAAATGCTGCTGGACGCCATCCTCAAGCTCCACCAGAAGATCCAGGACGGCAAGCTCGGGGTCAACGCGGAGGAGGCCGCCCGTGAGGCCGAGGAAGCGGCCCTCAAGGCGCTGCCCCTGATCGAGATGAAGGGGCTCCTGCGGTGACCGAGAACCCGAACGCGAACGGCGGCGAGCAGAACGGCAGCGCCGTACCCGCCCCGCGCGACACCGGTGGCGAGGTCATCCGCGTCCGCAGGGGCATGTTCGGCGCCAACAACGGCGGCGACACCTCCGGTTACGGCGGCCTCATCCGCACCATCACCCTGCCCGGCCCCGCCTCCCGCCCCTACGGCGGATGGTTCGACGAGGTGGCCGACGAACTCGAAGGGGCCCTGGAGGAGCAGGAGCTGCTCCCCGAGAACGCCATCGAGCGCACCGTCGTCGACCGCGGCGAGCTGACCTTCCACATCGCCCGCGAGCACCTGGTCCAGGTAGCACGCACCCTGCGCGACGACCCCGCCCTGCGCTTCGAGCTCTGTACGGGTGTCAGCGGCGTCCACTTCCCCGGGGACAAGGGACGCGAGCTGCACGCCGTCTACCACCTGCGGTCCCTCACCCACGGCCGGATCATCCGGCTGGAGGTCTCCGCCCCGGACAGCGACCCGCACATCCCGTCCCTCGTCGAGGTCTACCCGACCAACGACTGGCACGAGCGCGAGGCGTACGACTTCTTCGGCATCGTCTTCGACGGGCACCCCGCCCTCACCCGGATCATGATGCCGGACGACTGGCAGGGCTTCCCGCAGCGCAAGGACTACCCGCTCGGCGGCATCGCCGTCGAGTACAAGGGCGCCCAGATCCCGGCTCCGGACCAGCGGAGGTCGTACTCCTGATGACCACTCCCCACGCAACGCCCCGTGCCACGACCGAGGGGACTGTCTACACAGTCACCGGCGGAGACTGGGACGAGGTCGTCGAATCCGCCGCCAAGTCCGACGACGAACGCATCATCGTCAACATGGGCCCCCAGCACCCGTCCACGCACGGTGTGCTGCGGCTGATCCTGGAGATCGACGGCGAGACCGTCACCGAGGCCCGCTGCGGCATCGGCTACCTCCACACCGGGATCGAGAAGAACCTCGAATTCCGCAACTGGACCCAGGGCACCACCTTCGTCACGCGGATGGACTACCTGACGCCGTTCTTCAACGAGACGGCGTACTGCCTGGGCGTCGAGAAGCTCCTCGGCATCGAGGACCAGATCCCCGACCGGGCCACGATCCTGCGCGTGCTCCTGATGGAGCTGAACCGGATCTCCTCGCACATGGTCTGCATCGCCACCGGCGGTATGGAGCTGGGCGCGACCACGATCATGGTCTACGGCCTCCGCGATCGTGAACTGGTTCTCGACCTCTTCGAGCTGATCACCGGGCTCCGGATGAACCACGCGTTCATCCGCCCCGGCGGCCTCGCCCAGGACCTGCCCCCGGGCGCGGTCGACGCGCTGCGCGAGTTCATCAGGACGATGAAGAAGAACCTGCCGGAGTACGACAAGCTCGCCACCGGCAGCCCCATCTTCAAGGCCCGCATGAAGGACGTCGGCTACCTCGACCTCACCGCCTGCATGGCGCTGGGCGCCACCGGACCGATCCTGCGCTCCGCCGGGCTCCCGCACGACCTGCGCAAGAGCGACCCCTACTGCGGCTACGACACCTACGACTTCGAGGTGCCGACCGCGGACACCTGCGACTCCTACGGACGCTTCCTGATCCGGATGGACGAGATGCGCGAGTCGCTCCGCATCATCGAGCAGTGCCTGGACCGCCTGGAGCCGGGCCCGGTCATGGTCGCGGACAAGAAGATCGCCTGGCCCGCCCAGCTCGCCCTCGGCGCGGACGGCCTCGGCAACTCGCTCGACCACATCAGGAACATCATGGGCACCTCCATGGAGGCCCTGATCCACCACTTCAAGCTGGTGACCGAGGGTTTCCGGGTCCCGGCCGGACAGGCGTACGCCGGGGTCGAGTCCCCCAAGGGCGAACTCGGCGCACACGTCGTCTCCGACGGAGGCACCCGCCCCTACCGGGTCCACTTCCGGGACCCGTCCTTCACCAATCTGCAAGCCATGGCGGCGATGTGCGAGGGCGGCCAGGTCGCCGACGTGATCGTCGCCGTCGCGTCCATCGACCCCGTGATGGGAGGCGTCGACCGGTGACCGCAGCAAATCAAGAGGTCAGTCTGGGGATGCCGCAGCTCCCCGCCACCCCCTACCCGGCCGACGTGCGCGCCCGGCTCGACGCGGACGCGAAGGAGGTGATCGCCCGCTACCCGGGAAGCCGCTCCGCACTGCTGCCGCTCCTCCACCTCGTCCAGTCCGAGGAGGGGTACGTCTCCCGTACGGGCATGGCCTTCTGCGCCGAGACGCTGGGCCTCACCACCGCCGAGGTCACGGCCGTCGCCACCTTCTACTCCATGTACCGGCGCAAGCCGAGCGGTGACTACCAGGTAGGGGTCTGCACCAACACCCTGTGCGCGGTCATGGGGGGCGACGCGATCTTCGACACGCTCAAGGAGCACCTCGGCGTCGGCAACAACGAGACGACCGAGGACGGCAAGGTCACCCTCGAGCACATCGAGTGCAACGCAGCCTGCGACTTCGCCCCCGTCGTGATGGTGAACTGGGAGTTCTTCGACAACCAGACGCCCGAGAGCGCCACGCAGCTCGTCGACGACCTGATCGCCGGGCGGACCGTCGAACCGACTCGGGGCGCCCCGCTCTGCTCGTACAAGGAGACCGCCCGCATCCTGGCCGGCTTCCCCGACGAGCGCCCCGGCGCCGTCGAGGCCACCGGCGGCGCCGGGCCCGCCTCCCTCGTCGGACTCCGGCTCTCCAAGGGCGAGGCGCTGCCCAAGGCCCGGGTCGTCGCCCCGCGCGACGGCCGGCCCAAGGACGGGCAGCCGCACGACCCTTCGCCGTCCGAGCACCTCAGCTCGCACGACGCACCGCAGCAGACCTCGGCCGCCGACCCGGAGCACCCGGCCGGGCCCATCGCCGAGGAGGGGGAGTGATGACCTTGGCCGCCGAGATCGACCACAACGGGACGAGCCCCGAGAAGCTGCTCGCCCCCGTCCTCTCCGCCTTCTGGGACCAGCCCGAGTCCTGGACCCTGGAGACCTACCGCCGCCACGAGGGGTACGAGGGGCTGCGCAAGGCCCTCGCCATGGACCCCGACGACCTCATCGCGTACGTCAAGGACTCCGGTCTGCGCGGACGCGGCGGGGCCGGCTTCCCCACCGGGATGAAGTGGCAGTTCATCCCGCAGGGAGACGGCAAACCGCACTATCTCGTTGTCAACGCCGACGAGTCGGAGCCGGGGACCTGCAAGGACATCCCGCTCCTCTTCGCCAACCCGCACAGCCTCATCGAGGGCATCGTGATCGCCTGCTACGCGATCCGTTCGTCGCACGCGTTCATCTACTTGCGCGGTGAGGTCGTCCCCGTGCTGCGACGACTGCACGAGGCCGTACGGGAGGCGTACGAGGCGGGTTATCTGGGGACGAACATCCTGGGTTCAGGGCTCGATCTGGAACTCACGGTGCACGCGGGCGCCGGTGCGTACATCTGTGGTGAGGAAACCGCGCTGCTCGACTCTCTCGAAGGACGGCGTGGCCAGCCCCGGCTGCGGCCCCCCTTTCCTGCGGTCGCCGGTCTGTACGCCTGCCCCACTGTGGTGAACAACGTCGAGTCCATCGCCTCGGTTCCCGCGATCCTGAACAAGGGCAAGGACTGGTTCACGTCGATGGGCAGCGAGAAGTCCCCGGGCTTCACGCTCTACTCGCTCAGCGGCCACGTCGCCAGCCCCGGCCAGTACGAGGCCCCGCTCGGCATCACGCTCCGCCAACTGCTCGACATGAGCGGCGGGATGCGCCCCGGTCACCGTCTCAAGTTCTGGACCCCCGGCGGCTCCTCCACCCCCATGCTCACCGACGAGCACCTCGACGTCCCCCTCGACTACGAGGGCGTCGGCGCCGCCGGCTCCATGCTCGGCACCAAGGCGCTCCAGTGCTTCGACGAGACGACCTGCGTGGTGCGGGCCGTCACCCGCTGGACCGAGTTCTACGCCCACGAGTCCTGCGGCAAGTGCACTCCCTGCCGCGAAGGGACGTACTGGCTGGTCCAGTTGATGCGCGACCTCGAAGCGGGCAGGGGCGAGATGTCCGACCTGGACAAGCTCAACGACATCGCCGACAACATCAACGGCAAGTCGTTCTGCGCGCTCGGCGACGGCGCCGCCGCCCCGATCTTCTCCTCGCTCAAGTACTTCCGCGAGGAGTACGAACAGCACATCACGGGCAAGGGCTGCCCCTTCGACCCCGCGAAATCCACGGCCTGGGCCGACGACAAGACCGCACACGCTCACCGGGGGGTGAACGCATGACAGTCACCACGAGTGCGCCCTCCGGGGGCGGCGAGGCGGCCATCCCGCCCGAGGACCTGGTCACGCTGACCATCGACGGCATCGAGATCAGCGTCCCGAAGGGGACCCTGGTCATCCGCGCCGCCGAACTCCTCGGCATCGAGATCCCGCGCTTCTGCGACCACCCGCTCCTCGACCCGGCCGGCGCCTGCCGCCAGTGCATCGTCGAGGTCGAGGGCCAGCGGAAGCCGATGGCCTCCTGCACCATCACCTGCACCGACGGCATGGTCGTCAAGTCGCAGATCACCTCTCCTGTCGCCGAGAAGGCGCAGAAGGGCGTGATGGAGCTGCTGCTGATCAACCACCCGCTGGACTGCCCGGTCTGCGACAAGGGCGGCGAGTGCCCGCTGCAGAACCAGGCGATGTCCCACGGCGACGCCGAATCCCGCTTCGAGGGCAGGAAGCGGACCTTCGAGAAGCCCGTCCCCATCTCCACCCAGGTGCTGCTGGACCGTGAGCGGTGCGTGCTCTGCGCGCGCTGCACCCGGTTCTCCAACCAGGTGGCGGGCGACCCGATGATCGAGCTGATCGAGCGGGGCGCCCTCCAGCAGGTCGGCACCGGCGAGGGCGACCCCTTCGAGTCGTACTTCTCCGGCAACACCATCCAGATCTGCCCGGTCGGCGCGCTGACCTCGGCGGCGTACCGCTTCCGCTCCCGCCCCTTCGACCTGGTCTCCACCCCCTCGGTGTGCGAGCAGTGCGCGGGCGGCTGCGGGATGCGCACCGACCACCGGCGCGGCAAGGTCATGCGGCGCCTCGCGGCCAACGAGCCCGAGGTGAACGAGGAGTGGATCTGCGACAAGGGGAGGTTCGGCTTCCGCTACGCCCAGCAGCGCGACCGCCTCACCACCCCGCTGGTCCGCAACGCCGACGGCGTCCTGGAGCCGACGAGCTGGCCCGAGGCGCTGGAGGTCGCGGCGGCCGGACTGCTCGCCGCCCGGGGCCGTACCGGCGTCCTGACCGGCGGCCGGCTGACCGTCGAGGACTCCTACGCGTACAGCAAGTTCGCCCGGGTCGCCCTCGACACCAACGACATCGACTTCCGCTCCCGCGTCCACAGCGCCGAGGAGGCCGACTTCCTGGCCGCCCGCGTCGCCGGGCACGGCCGGGACCTGGACGGCGAGGGGGTCACGTACACCGCGCTGGAGAAGGCCCCCGCGGTCCTGCTCGTCGGGTTCGAGTCCGAGGAGGAGGCCCCCGGCGTCTTCCTCAGGCTCCGCAAGGCCCACCGCAAGAGCGGCCAGAAGACCTTCGCCCTCGCCTCGCACGCCACGCGCGGCCTGGTGAAGGCGGGCGGCACCCTGCTGCCCGCCGCCCCCGGCACCGAGACCGAGTGGCTGGACGCGCTCGCGGGCGGGGTCGGCCTGGACGCCGAAGGGGCGGCTGCCGCAGAGGCGTTGCGCGGCGAGCACTCCCTGATCATCGTCGGGGAGCGGCTGGCGGGGGTGCCCGGCGCACTTTCCGCTGCTATTCGTACCGCCACCGCGACCGGCGCGCGCCTGGTGTGGATTCCGCGCCGGGCGGGCGACCGGGGCGCGGTGGAGACCGGCGCGCTCCCGTCGCTGCTCCCCGGCGGCCGTCCGGCCACCGACCCGCGGGCCCGGGAGGAGGTGGCCGCCGTCTGGCGCGTCGCCGAACTCCCCTCCCGTCACGGCCGCGACACCGGCCAGATCATCGAGGCCGCGGCCACCGGCGAACTGGGCGCTCTCCTCGTCGCCGGGGTCGGCGTCGAGGACCTTCCCGACCCGGCCCGGGCGATGGAGGCCCTGGACCAGGTCGGATTCCTGGTCTCGCTGGAGCTGCGGCCGAGCGCGGTCACCGAGCGGGCGGACGTGGTCCTCCCGGTCGCCGCCGTCGCGGAGAAGTCCGGCACCTTCCTCAACTGGGAGGGCCGGGTGCGGATGTTCCAGGCGGCGCTGAAGCCCGAGCAGATGCCCCGTACGCTCTGCCCGACCGACTCCCGCGTGCTGCACATGCTGGCCGACGCCATGGACGTGCACTTCGCGCTGCCCGACCTGACCGCCGCCCGCCGCGAGCTGGACCGGCTCGGCGGCTGGGACGGCGGCCACGCGGACGACCCGCGCGAGTCGGCGCAGCCACTGCCCCGGCCGGGCGACGGAGAGGCGATCCTCGCCGGCCACCGGATGCTGCTCGACCTCGGCCGGCTCCAGGAGGGTGACACCGCGCTCGCCGGGACCCGGCACGCGGCGCTCGCCCGGCTCTCGCCCGCCACCGCGGCCGAGACCGGCGTCAAGGACGGCGACCTGCTCGCCGTCACCGGCCCCACCGGAACCGTCGAACTCCCCCTCCAGGTCACCGACATGCCGGACCACGTGGTCTGGGTGCCGCTGAACTCGGTGGGACGCGGCATCCCCGCCGACACCGGTGCGAACCCCGGCGGCCTGGTGCGCATCGGCCCCGCCGCCGCACCGGGCGCTCCCGTCGAACCATCGGAGGTACGAGCGTGATGGGCCTCACCGCACTCACGACGGCGCCCGGGGGTGCCGTCCTCGCCGCCGAGGATCTCTCGATGTTCGGCACCGATCCCTGGTGGCTGGTGCTGCTCAAGGCGGTCTTCTGCTTCGCGTTCCTGATGCTGATCGTGCTCTTCTCCATCGTGTGGGAGCGCAAGGTCGTCGCCTGGATGCAGCGGCGCATCGGCCCCAACCGGCACGGCCCCTGGGGACTGCTCCAGTCGCTCGCCGACGGCGTCAAGCTGATGCTGAAGGAAGACGTCGTCGTCAAGCGCGCGGACAAGGCGGTCTACGTCCTCGCGCCGATCCTCGCGGCGATCCCCGCCTTCATGGCGGTCGCGGTCATCCCGTTCGGGCCCGCGGGCAACGAGATCTCGATCTTCGGCACCCGTACGACGATGCAGCTCACCGACCTGCCGATCGCCGCGCTCTACATCCTCGCCGTCGGCGCGGTCGGGGTGTACGGGTTCGTGCTCGGCGGCTGGTCCTCCGGCTCGACGTACCCGCTGCTCGGCGGGATCCGCTCGTGTGCCCAGATGATCAGTTACGAGATCGCCATGGGCGCCGCGTTCGCCTCCGTCTTCCTCTACTCCGGGTCGATGTCGACCTCCGCCATCGTGGAGGCGCAGGCGGACCGCTGGTATCTGATCCTGCTGCCGATGTCCTTCATCATCTACATGGTGACGATGGTCGGTGAGGCCAGCCGGGCACCGTTCGACATGCCGGAGTCCGAGGGCGACCTCGTCGGCGGCTTCAACACCGAGTACAGCTCCATCAAGTTCGCGATGTTCATGCTCGCCGAGTACATCCACATGGTGACCGTGTCGATGATCGCGGTGACGCTGTTCCTCGGCGGCTGGCGCGCCCCGTACCCGATCTCCGCGTTCTGGGAGGGGGCGAACCACGGCTGGTGGCCGATGCTCTGGTTCTTCCTCAAGCTCCAGCTGCTGATCTTCTTCTTCATCTGGCTGCGCGGCACCCTGCCACGCGTCCGCTACGACCAGCTGATGAAGCTCGGCTGGAAGGTCCTGATCCCGGTCTCGGTGGGCTGGCTGATGCTGGTCGCCACCGTCCGCGCGCTGCGCAACGAGGGGTACGACTTCTCCCGGATCGTCCTGTACGTCGGCGGGGCCGTGCTCGCGGTCCTACTGATCTCCCTGGTCGTCGACATGTTCCGGGACCGCAGGGCCAGGGCCCAGGAGGCCGCGGCCGGACCGGAGCCGGCCTTCGACCCGATGGCGGGCGGATATCCGGTGCCGCCGCTGCCCGGGCAGACCCTGCCGCCGGTGCCCAGGCGGGTGCCGAGGCGCGAGCGGGAGCTCGTTGTCAGTGGTGGACCCGATACTCAGAGTGACGGAAACGCGAGTGACGGAAAGGAGGCCGGCGGTGTCTGAGAAACCAGAGCTCACGGGCTCATCGGGATCCGCTGGGTCCTCGGGCGAATCGGGTTCGGCGGGGGAGAAGTTCCAGAACCCCGTGGCCGGCTTCGGCGTGACCTTCAAGGCCATGTTCAAGAAGCGGCTGACCGAGCAGTATCCCGAGACGCCCAAGGTGACGGCGCCCCGCTTCCACGGCCGCCACCAGCTCAACCGCCACCCGGACGGCCTGGAGAAGTGCGTCGGCTGCGAGCTGTGCGCCTGGGCGTGCCCGGCGGACGCCATCTACGTGGAGGGCGCGGACAACACCGAGGAGGAGCGCTACTCCCCGGGAGAGCGCTACGGCCGCGTCTACCAGATCAACTACGCGCGCTGCATCCTCTGCGGACTCTGCATCGAGGCCTGCCCCACCCGGGCGCTGACGATGACCAACGAGTTCGAGCTGGCCAACACCAGCCGCGAGAGCCTCATCTACACCAAGGACGAGCTGCTCGCGGGGCTGGAGGAGGGCATGGTCGACAGCCCGCACGCGATCTACCCCGGCATGGACGAACAGGACTACTACCGGGGCCTGGTCACCGAGGCCGCCCCCGGCACGGTGGTGCAGCCGACGCTCTCCAGGGGCGAGCGGGAGAAGCCCGACGAGTCCGCCGACCCCGACCCCGACTCCCAGTCCGCGGCCACGGGCGGCGTACGGCAGGGCAGGGGGGCGGGCGCATGAACGCGATCGCCGCGGCCACCACCACCTCCACCGGTGAGGCCGTCCAGTTCTGGATCCTGGGGACCGTCGCCGTGATCGGCGCCTTCTCCACGATCCTGCTGAAGAAGTCCGTGCACAGCGCACTGGCGCTCGCCGGGACCATGGTCGTCCTGGCCGTCTTCTACCTCGCCAACGGCGCCTATTTCCTCGGCATCGTCCAGATCATCGTCTACACCGGCGCGATCATGATGCTGTTCCTCTTCGTCGTCATGCTCGTCGGCGTCACCGCCGCGGACTCCCTCAAGGAGACCCTGAAGGGGCAGCGCTGGCTGGCCGTCGGCTGCGGGCTCGGCTTCGGCATCCTGCTGATCGGGGGCATCGGCAACGCGTCGCTGTCCACGTTCAACGGGCTCGGTGCCGCCAACGCCCTGCACGGCGGCAACGTGGAGGGGCTCGCCAACCTCATCTTCACCAAGTACGTCTTCGCCTTCGAGATCACCGGTGCCCTGCTGATCACCGCGACCGTCGGAGCCATGGTGCTCACGCACCGCGAGCGCACCGAGCGGGCCCGGACCCAGCGGGAGCTGTCCGAGCAGCGCGTGCGCGAGGGCAAGCACCTCCCGCCGCTGCCCGCCCCCGGCGTCTACGCCCGGCACAACGCGGTGGACATCGCCGGTCTGCTCCCCGACGGCACCCCGTCCGACCTGACGGTCATGAAGACGCTGCGCGACCGCGGCCAGATCCGCGATGTCTCGCAGGAGGCGCTCGCCGATCTCAAGGCGCTGGAGCAGCGCTCCGGCGAGCGGCTCGGACGTGAGGACGCGGACGCCGCGGCCCGCGGGGCCAACCCCGCCTCGGCGGCGGAGAATTCGGAGGCCGCCAAGTGAACCCGGTGTACTACCTCTACCTCGCGGCCCTGCTCTTCGCGATCGGCGCCTGCGGAGTGCTGATCCGGCGGAACGTGATCGTGCTGTTCATGTGCATCGAGCTGATGCTCAACGCGTGCAACCTGGCGCTCGTCACGTTCTCCCGGATGCACGGAAACCTCGACGGACAGATCGTCGCGTTCTTCGTGATGGTCGTCGCCGCCGCGGAAGTCGTCGTCGGGCTCGCGATCATCGTGTCGCTGTTCCGCTCCCGCCACTCGGCCTCGGTCGACGACGCCAGCCTGATGAAGCTGTAAGGGGACCGGAATCGTGGAGAACCTGATCGCGCTGCTCGTCGCGGCGCCCCTGCTCGGAGCGGCGGTCCTGCTCTGCGGCGGCCGACGGCTGGACAAGACCGGGCACTGGCTCGGCACCGCGCTCGCCGCCGCCTCGTTCGTCGTCGGTGTCGTCCTCTTCACCGACATGCTGGGGAAGGGCGCCGACGACCGGGCCCTGCACCAGCACCTGTTCAGCTGGATTCCGGTGGAGGGCTTCCAGGCCGACATCGCCTTCCAGCTCGACCAGCTGTCGATGACGTTCGTCCTGCTCATCACCGGTGTGGGCACGCTGATCCACATCTACTCCATCGGCTACATGGAGCACGACGAGCGCAGGCGCCGCTTCTTCGGCTATCTCAACCTGTTCCTCGCGGCGATGCTGATCCTCGTCATCGCCGACAACTACCTGCTGCTGTACGTCGGGTGGGAGGGCGTCGGTCTGGCGTCGTACCTGCTCATCGGCTTCTGGCAGCACAAGCCCAGCGCGGCCACCGCCGCGAAGAAGGCCTTCCTGGTCAACCGCGTCGGTGACGTGGGGCTCTCGATCGCGATCATGCTGATGTTCACCACCTTCGGCACCTTCGCCTTCGGGCCGGTGCTGGAGGCGACCGGCGAGACCGGCCAGGGCAAGCTGACCGCGATCGGCCTGATGCTGCTGCTTGCCGCGTGCGGCAAGTCGGCCCAGGTGCCGCTGCAGTCCTGGCTCGGTGACGCGATGGAGGGCCCGACCCCGGTCTCCGCCCTCATCCACGCCGCGACCATGGTCACCGCCGGTGTCTATCTGATCGTCCGCTCCGGCGCCATCTTCAACGCCGCCCCGGACGCCCAGCTGGTCGTCGTCATCGTCGGTGCGGTCACACTGATCTTCGGTGCGATCGTCGGTTGCGCCAAGGACGACATCAAGAAGGCGCTCGCCGGCTCCACGATGTCCCAGATCGGCTACATGATCCTCGCCGCGGGCCTCGGCCCGATCGGGTACGCCTTCGCGATCATGCACCTGGTGACGCACGGCTTCTTCAAGGCCGGGCTCTTCCTGGGGGCCGGTTCGGTGATGCACGGCATGAACGACGAGGTCGACATGCGCAAGTACGGCGGCCTGCGGAAGTACATGCCGGTCACCTTCATCACCTTCGGCCTCGGCTATCTCGCCATCATCGGCTTCCCGGGCCTCTCCGGCTTCTTCTCCAAGGACAAGATCATCGAGGCGGCCTTCGCCAAGGGCGGCACCGAGGGCTGGATCCTCGGCTCCGTGGCCCTCCTGGGCGCCGCGATCACCGCGTTCTACATGACGCGCGTGATGCTGATGACCTTCTTCGGCGAGAAGCGCTGGCAGCCCGACGCCGAGGGCCGTGAGCCGCATCCGCACGAGTCCCCGAAGTCCATGACGATCCCGATGATCGTGCTGGCGGTCGGATCGGTCTTCGCCGGTGGCTTCTTCGCCATCGGGGACCGCTTCGTCAACTGGCTCCAGCCCGTCACCGGCTACGACCACGGCCACTCCCCGTTGAGCGCGGCCACCGTCACCGCGGCCACCGTCGTCGCCCTGCTCGTCGGGGTCGGTATCGCCTGGGGGATGTACGGGCGCAAGCCCGTGCCCGTGCTCGCCCCGCGCGGCTCGCTGCTCACCCGCGCGGCCCGCCGCGACCTGCTCCAGGACGACTTCAACCACGTGGTCCTGGTCCGCGGCGGCGAGCACCTCACCCGCTCGCTGGTCTACGTGGACCACTCCCTGGTCGACGGCGTCGTCAACGGCACGGCCGCCTCGGTCGGCGGGCTCTCCGGCCGACTGCGCAAGCTGCAGAACGGCTACGCCCGCTCCTACGCGGTCTCGATGTTCGGCGGTGCGGCGATCGTCATCGCCGCGACCCTGCTGATGAGGGCGGTCTGATCACATGTCCTTTCCCCTCCTGACCGCGACGGCGGCGCTCCCGGCCATCGGAGCCATCGCCACCGCCGCCGTCCCCGCCGCACAGCGCACCGTGGCCAAATGGGTCGCGCTGCTCTTCTCGCTCTCCACGCTCGTCCTGGCGGGCATCGTCTTCGCCCGCTTCGAGCCGGGCGGCGACCGCTACCAGCTCACCGAGTCCCGGGCCTGGATCGCGGACTTCGGCGTCCGGTACGAACTGGGCGTGGACGGCATCGGAGTGGCCCTCCTCGGGCTCACCGCGCTGCTCATCCCGTTCGTCATCGTGGCCGGCTGGCACGACGCCGACCCGCTGGAGACGACGTCCTCGCGCTGGCGGCCCACCCAGGGCTTCTTCGCGCTGATCCTCATGGTCGAGGCCATGGTGATCCTGTCGTTCCTCGCGACCGACGTCTTCCTCTTCTACATCCTCTTCGAAGCCATGCTCATCCCGATGTACTTCCTCATCGGCGGCTTCGGGGACCGGGCCCATGCGGGCAGCGACGAGAACGCCGCCAAGCAACGCTCGTACGCGGCGGTCAAGTTCCTCCTGTACAACCTGGCCGGTGGCCTGATCATGCTGGCCGCCGTCATCGGGCTCTACGTGGTTGCGGGAAGCTTCTCGCTCACCGAGATCGCGGCGGCCCGCGCCAACGGTGACCTGGCGATGGCGAGCAGCACCGAGCGGTGGCTCTTCCTCGGGTTCTTCCTCGCCTTCGCGATCAAGGCCCCGCTCTGGCCGCTGCACACCTGGCTCCCCAACGCGATGGGCGAGGCGACCGCGCCGGTCGCCGTGCTCATCACCGCGATCGTCGACAAGGTCGGCACCTTCGCGATGCTCCGCTTCTGCCTCGGGCTCTTCCCGGAGGCCAGCAAGTGGGCGACCCCGGTCGTCATCGCCCTGGCGCTGGTCTCCATCGTCTACGGAGCGCTGCTCGCGGTCGGCCAGCGCGACATCAAGCGGCTCATCGCCTACGCCTCGATCTCGCACTTCGGCTTCATCATCCTCGGCATCTTCGCGATGACCAGCCAGGGCCAGTCGGGCGCCACGCTCTACATGGTCAACCACGGCATCTCCACCGCCGCACTGCTCCTGGTCGCCGGATTCCTCATCACCCGGCGCGGTTCGCGCCTCATCGCGGACTACGGCGGGGTGCAGAAGGTCGCCCCCGTGCTGGCGGGCACCTTCCTCATCGGCGGTCTGGCGACCCTGTCGCTGCCGGGGCTCGCCCCGTTCGTCAGCGAGTTCCTGGTGCTGGTCGGCACGTTCAGCGCCTATCCGGTGGCCGGGATCATCGCCACCACCGGCATCGTGCTCGCCGCGCTCTACGTCCTCGTCCTCTACCAGCGGACGATGACCGGCCCGGTCAACGAGTCGGTCCGCACCATGCCCGACCTCAAGGCGCGTGAGCTGGTGGTCGCCGTACCGCTGATCGCGCTCCTGCTCTTCCTGGGCGTCTTCCCGAAGCCGCTCACCGAGGTCGTCAACCCGGCGGTCCAGCACACCATGTCCGACGTACAGAAGAAGGACCCCCAGCCCGAGGTGGAGGCCGCCAAGTGAGCGCAACAGCTGTCCACAGCCTGTGGACGACGGCGAGCGGGGTGACATCCGCAGCCCCGGGGGACCGCTTCACGGCGCCCACCATCGAGTACGCCCAGCTCGCACCCGTCATCATCATCGTGATCGGGGCCGTCCTGGGCATCCTGGTGGAGGCCTTCGTCCCGCGGAGGGCCCGCTACCACACCCAACTCCTGCTGACCCTGGTGGCGCTGGCCGCCGCGTTCGCCGCCGTCGTCTCCCTCGCGGCCGGCGGATACGCCACCACCAAGGCCCAGATCGCGGCCATGGGTGCCATCGCGACCGACGGTCCCACCCTGTTCCTGCAAGGCACCATTCTCCTGGTCGCCGTGGTGGCCGTCTTCACCTTCGCCGAGCGGCGGCTCGACCCCACGGCCCACGGCAAGAAGGTCGACTCCTTCGCCGCCCAGGCCGGCACGGTCCCCGGCAGCGACAGCGAGAAGGCCGCCGTCCGCGCGGGCTTCACCACCACCGAGGTCTTCCCGCTGGTCCTCTTCTCGGTGGCGGGCATGCTCGTCTTCCCCGCCGCCAACGACCTGCTGACCCTCTTCATCGCGCTGGAAGTCTTCTCGCTCCCGCTCTACCTCCTCTGCGCCGTCGCCCGCCGCAAGCGGCTGATGTCGCAGGAGGCGGCCGTGAAGTACTTCCTGCTCGGCGCGTTCTCCTCGGCGTTCCTGCTCTTCGGGATCGCCCTCCTCTACGGCTACGCGGGCTCCCTCTCGTACGCCACCATCGCCAACGTCGTCGACGGCGCGGTCCTGGAGATCGACCCCGCCCTCGCCGGCACCATGGGCAACGACGCGCTGCTGCTCATGGGCGGGGCGCTGATCCTGACCGGCCTGCTCTTCAAGGTCGGTGCCGTCCCGTTCCACATGTGGACCCCGGACGTCTACCAGGGCGCACCGACCCCGGTCACCGGCTTCATGGCCGCCGCCACCAAGGTCGCCGCCTTCGGCGCGCTGCTGCGCCTGCTGTACGTGGTGCTCCCCGGGCTCACCTGGGACCTGCGGCCCGTCCTGTGGGCGGTCGCCATCATCACGATGCTGGGCGGGGCGGTCGTCGCGATCACCCAGACCGACATCAAGCGGCTGCTGGCCTACTCCTCGATCGCGCACGCGGGCTTCCTCCTGGCCGGTGTCATCGCGACCAGCCCGGAGGGGGTCTCCTCGGTCCTCTTCTACCTGGGCGCGTACTCCTTCGTGACGGTCGGCGCGTTCGCGGTCGTCACGCTGGTACGGGACGCGGGCGGCGAGGCCACGCATCTGTCGAAGTGGGCCGGGCTCGGCCGCCGCTCGCCGCTGGTCGCGGCGGTCTTCGCGGTGTTCCTGCTGGCCTTCGCCGGTATCCCGCTGACCTCGGGCTTCGCCGGGAAGTTCGCCGTCTTCAAGGCGGCGGCGGAGAGCGGTGCGGGTGCGCTGGTCGTGGTCGGTGTGATCTCGTCGGCCATCGCCGCCTTCTTCTACATCCGGGTGATCGTCCTGATGTTCTTCAGCGAACCGAAGGCGGACGGCCCCACGGTCGCCGTCCCGTCCCCGCTGACGATGACGACGATCGCGGTGGGTGTGGCGGTCACACTGGTGCTGGGCCTGGCCCCGCAGTACTTCCTGGACCTGGCGGGCCAGGCGGGGGTCTTCGTGCGGTAGCCGGAATCCTCGCCGCACAGCGCCGGACGGTCGATATCCACAGACTGTCCGGCGTTGTCGTAGGAGCCGCCTATCGTGGTCGGGGACGGAGCAAGGACGGACGGGGCCGGGCGTGCGGCCGGGACGACGGGCGACCGACGGCGGACCGGACGGGCACGGACCCCGGGGACAGAGCATTGGGCGTGACCATGGATGTGACCGGGACGGTGACCGGCAACGGGACCGACACCGACGGCGGGAACGACGGCGGGACCGGTGGCGGAGTCGGCGGCGGGGCCGAGACCGAGGCGCTGCGGACGCTGCACCGGGTCTTCGGGTACGACGCGTTCCGCGGCGAGCAGGGCGCGGTCATCGAGCATGTGGTGGCCGGCGGTGACGCCGTCGTGCTCATGCCGACCGGTGGCGGAAAGTCCCTCTGCTATCAGATCCCGTCCCTGGTCAGGCGCGGCACCGGGGTCGTCGTCTCCCCGCTGATCGCCCTCATGCAGGACCAGGTCGACGCCCTGCGGGCGCTCGGCGTGCGGGCCGGCTTCATGAACTCCACGCAGGACTTTGACGAGCGCCGCTCGATGGAGGCGCAGTTCCTCGCGGGCGAGCTGGACATCCTCTATCTGGCCCCCGAGCGGCTGCGGCTCGACGCGACTCTCTCCCTGCTGGCCCGGGGCGAGATCTCCGTCTTCGCGATCGACGAGGCGCACTGCGTCGCCCAGTGGGGCCACGACTTCCGCCCCGACTACCTGGCGCTCTCCGTGCTCGGTGAGCGCTGGCCGGACGTCCCGCGCATCGCCCTGACGGCGACCGCCACGGACGCCACCCACCAGGAGATCACCCGCCGCCTCGGCATGCCCGAGGCGAAGCACTTCGTCGCCAGCTTCGACCGGCCCAACATCCAGTACCGGATCGTCCCGAAGTCCGACCCGAAGAAGCAGCTCCTCACCTTCCTCCAGGAGGAGCACGCCGGGGACGCGGGCATCGTCTACTGCCTCTCACGCAACTCCACCGAGAAGATCGCGGAGTATCTGACCCGCAACGGCATCGACGCCGTGCCGTACCACGCGGGCCTGGACGCCGCCACGCGCGCCGCCCACCAGTCGCGCTTCCTGCGCGAGGAGGGCCTTGTCGTCGTCGCGACCATCGCGTTCGGCATGGGCATCGACAAGCCGGACGTCCGCTTCGTCGCCCACCTGGACCTCCCGAAGTCCGTCGAGGGGTACTACCAGGAGACAGGCCGGGCGGGCCGGGACGGGGAGCCGTCGACGGCGTGGATGGCGTACGGCCTCCAGGACGTCGTCCAGCAGCGCAAGCTCATCCAGGGCGGCGAGGGCGACGAGGCGTTCCGCCGCCGGGCCGCCGCGCACCTGGACTCGATGCTGGCCCTCTGCGAGACGGTCCAGTGCCGCCGCGCCCAGCTGCTGACCTACTTCGGCCAGGAGCCCGCGGCGGCGAACTGCGGCAACTGCGACACCTGCCTGACCCCGCCGGAGACCTGGGACGGCACGGTCGTCTCGCAGAAGCTGCTCTCCACGGTGGTCCGCCTCAAGCGTGAGCGGAACCAGAAGTTCGGCGCGGGCCAGATCATCGACATCCTGCTGGGCCGCAAGACCGCCAAGGTCATCCAGTTCGACCACGACCAGCTCTCCGTCTTCGGCATCGGCGAGGAGCTGTCCGAGGCGGAGTGGCGCGGGGTGGTCCGCCAGCTGCTGGCCCAGGGCCTGCTGGCGGTGGAGGGGGAGTACGGCACGCTGGTCCTCACCGACGCCAGCGCCACGGTCCTCGGCCGCGAGCGCGAGGTCCTGCTCCGCAAGGAGCCGAAGAAGCCCACGACCCGCTCGTCGTCGGCGGCGGGCGGGTCCCGGGGCGCCAAGGGCAAGGCGGCCCCGACCGACCTGCCGCCCGCCGCGGTGCCGGTCTTCGAGGCCCTGCGCGCCTGGCGCGGCGCGACCGCCAAGGAGCAGGGCGTCCCGGCATACGTGATCTTCCACGACGCGACGCTGCGGGAGATCGCGACGGTCCACCCGACGTCCCTGGCGGAGCTGGGCGGGATCAGCGGCCTGGGAGAGAAGAAGCTCGCGACGTACGGGGAGGGCGTCCTGGAGGTGCTGGCGGAGACGTCCCCGGGGGCGGCGGACGCTCCGGAGACCCCGGCACCACGTCCGGCGGCGACCCCGGCCCGTACGAAGGCCCCGGCCGCCCCGGACCGCACCGACAAGGCCCCGCAGACCCCGGCGACCACGCAGCAGTACGGCGACCCCGAGTTCGCCTGGGACGAGGAGCCGCCCGAGTACGAGTGAGGTTGACCGGGCGGCGGGGCTACTGCGGGTCCGCCGCCCGGCGCCGGGGCGTGATCGCGGTGAGGTCCAGGTCCACGGGGAACGGCACCGACACCTTCATCCGGTCGTGGAAGATCCCGGTGGAGGTGTACGCCCCGGTGGCCGGCTCCAGCTCGAAGACGTACACCACGGCCCGCCCGTCGTGGTTCTCCACCCGCCAGTAGTGGGGGATCGTCGCGCGGGCGTACTTCACGGGCTTGGTCTCCCGGTCGCGGGACCGGGACTCGGGGGAGACGACCTCGATGGCGAGGCGCACCGACTCGGCAGGGAAGCGGGTCTGGTTCGGGTCCTGGATGATGTCGCCGTCGATGACGATCACATCGGGCTCGGGCCGGTTGTAGCGGTCGATGTCGATGGTGAACTCGCGCACGACCTCCAGCTCGGGCGGCGCCAGGGACTGCAACTGCCAGTTGAAGAAGTCGACCGCCCGGGTGTGGAACAAGGTCTGCGGACTCACGAAAACGAGACTCCCGTCGATCAGCTCCGTGTGCGGAGGCAGATTCGGGAGTGTGTCCAGGTCATCGGCGGTCCAGCCGCCCTCGGGCGGGACCGCCCACCGCGGCTCGGAGGCCTCGGGCTCGATGCTCATCATTGCTCCCATGGGGAGGAGTCTCGCGGGCCTGACCAGCGTATCCGCCGGAAACCGGCTAAGGCTCCCCCGAACGTGTGACCGCATCGCGCGCCGCTGACCGAGCCTTTCCGGGCGCCCCTCAGTCCCCACCCCCGCAGCCGCCCCCGCCCGCACTGCCGCCGCTCCAGCCGTCGCTTCCGCCGCCACCGCCGGACTCGCTCTGCTTGACGTTGTCGTGGACGGCCGTCGCGGTCCACTCGGAGCGGCGCAGGACCTTCATGGCGGTGCGGCCGGGGCGGCCGTTGCGGGTGAGGCTGGAGGCGAGGCCCATCGCGGAGACCAGGGCGGCCAGGAGGCGGTCGCGGGGGTCGGGGTAGCCCGCCCTCTCGGCCTGGGTGAAGCGCCTGCGCAGGCCGGGCACGAGGTCCGGGTGGACCGGGAAGTGGCGGTGGTACGGGAAGAGGCCGAGGACGCGGCGGGTCTCCCGGGAGAGCACGGAGCGCTCGACCAGGGAGTCCAGGTGGGTGTCCCGGACGTGCTTGTCGAAGTCGGCCACCCAGCGCCGGGCGCGCATCCCCGAGCGGGGCTTCTTGCCCTGGGGCAGGGTGCGCAGCAGGGCGGCGAGGCGCGGGTCGGCCGGGTCCAGCGGGTTCACCACCTGGACCCGGCCGCGCTCCTCGCGTATCCGGCCCTGGAGCTCCAGCTCCGCGAGTGCCGCCCCGGCCGTCCCGTACGCCAGGGCGGCGGCCGCGCACAGCGGCTTGCCGCTCCCCGGGTCCAGGGTGAGCAGGATCAGCTCCTCGGGGAGCGTCAGCGCGGGGGTGTCGGGGCCGGAGGCCGCGGGGGCCGTCATGGTGCCGTGACGATCCTGCCGGTCACATCGCCGAGGCCCACCCGGGTGCCGTGCGGGCCCGGGGCCCAGGCGGTCAGCGTGACCGTGTCGCCGTCCTCCAGGAACGTCCGCTTGCCCTCGGGGAGTTCGAGGGGGTCGCGGCCGTTCCACGTCAGCTCCAGGAGCGAGCCGCGCTGGGCGGTCTCGGGCCCGCTGACCGTGCCGGAGCCGTACAGGTCGCCCGTTCGCAGCGAGGCGCCGTTGACCGTCATGTGTGCGAGCTGCTGCGCCGCTGTCCAGTACATCGTGGCGAACGGCGGCTCGGAGACGACCTGGCCGTTGATCTCCACCGTGATCCGGATGTCGAAGCCGCCGTGCTCCTCCTCGTTCGCGTCGTCGAGGTAGGGCAGGAGGGGGACGTCCCGGGCCGGCGGTTCGGTGCGGGCCGCGTCCAGGGCCTCCAGCGGGGTGACCCACGCCGATACGGAGGTGGCGAAGGACTTGCCGAGGAACGGGCCCAGCGGTACGTACTCCCAGGCCTGGAGGTCGCGTGCCGACCAGTCGTTGAGGAGGGAGAGCCCGAAGACGTGCTCGCGGAAGTCGGCCAGCGGGACCGGGGTGCCGTGGGCGGAGGGGACGCCGACGAGGAAGCCGACCTCGGCCTCGATGTCCAGCTTCACCGAGGGCCCGAAGACGGGCGCCGGGTCGGTGGGGGCCTTGCGCTGGCCGCTGGGACGGACCACGTCCGTACCGGAGACCACGACGGTGCCGGAGCGGCCGTGGTAACCGATCGGCAGGTGCTTCCAGTTGGGGGTGAGCGCGTCGCCGTCCGGTCGGAACATCTGCCCGACGTTGGTGGCGTGGTGCTCGCTGGCGTAGAAGTCGACGTAGTCCGCGACCTCGTACGGCAGGTGCAGGGTCACCGCGTCCACCGGGTGCAGCAGCGGTTCGATCTCCGCGCGGTGGGCGGGCACCGTCACCCAGGCGGTGAGCGCGCGGCGCACATCGCTCCAGGCGGTGCGGCCCGCCGCGAGCAGCGGCGTCAGGCTCGGCTGGGCCAGCAGTCCGGCGTAGGGCGAGCCGAGTGCGTGGGCGGCGGCGCCGGCGTCCAGGACGTGGTCGCCGATGCGGACGCCGACCCGGCGGTCCTCGGGGTGGCCGGGGGTGGAGAACACACCGTAGGGCAGGTTGTGCGGGCCGAAGGGGTCGCCCTCGGGGAGGTCGAGCGGGCTGCTCTGCTCGGGCATGTGTTGCTGCCTCGCTTTCCAGGTCGTGTGAAGGACACGTTACGTCGGAGGCCCTGCCCCACGGCAGTGCCCTGACCATCCCCAACTGCGCCTAATGCCCGGAAAGTTCAGTGCGTCCCCCGCGCATCCGGGGGATCCGCCCACGCACCGTCTCGTAACACCGTGCCACTGGGGCCGCTCAGCCCGCCGTGCGCGGAATCCGCTTCTCCCAGGTGCGGTGGAAGACGATCTCGTCGCCGTCCTTGCAGATCACCTCGTCGGAGGTGATGAAGTCGTGCTCGTCGGCGGCGATCTCGGAGCGCGTCTCGATCTCCACGTCCCAGGCCGTCTCCGGCCGGTGCAGCCGGATCCGCCAGTCGGAGCGGGTGCGGGCGGAGAGCGGGTCGTCCTGCTGGATCGTGTACGTCTCCAGGGCGTCCTCGGTGAATTCGAGGCCGTCGGGGTACACCCGCGTACCGCCGTAGCGCGGGTCCACCTCCAGGCGCCACTCGCCCTGGGCGACATCGCGCACGACGAGCCGTTCGGGGCGCGGCTCCTCCAGGGTGACCGGGTGGACCACGCCGAGCGGTTCGGACTGCTCCGGTTCGCCGAAGGCGATCGCCGGGTCCTCGGTGTGGCGGCGCACCGGCAGCTCGACGAAGCTGCCGTCGGCGTCGAGCGTGAAGCCGGCCGACCCCGCCTGCGGCCAGATCCAGGGCCAGTACGCGGAGGAGACGGCGATCCGGATGCGGTGGCCGGGCGGGAAGGTGTGGCCGATGCCGTTGAGGGCGAAGACCACGTCCTCACTCTCGCCGGGCGGCCAGTCGTCGGTGCGGTCGCGGCCGTGCCGGGCGGCGAGGTTGAGGGCGCCCCGGGTGACCAGGGTGGAGGCCCCGTCGGGCGCCACGTCGCAGAGCCGGGCGATGACCTGCCCGCGCGGGACGTCCATCCGGAGCCGGAGCTTCACCCGCGGGCGGCCCAGGATCTCGATCGGCGCCCCCTCCACCGGGAACTCGAACGACACGGACTTCGCGTCCTCGTCCCGCTGGTCCGGCGGCAGGTCCGCGTCGTTGCCGAAGGGGAAGAACCGCCCCGCGTCCAGCCCGGTCTGCTGCGGCGAGGCGACGATCCGCTCACCGCCCTGGAGTGCGTACGCCACCGGGGTGACGTTCTCCGAGGGCCAGGAGGCGTCCCCGACCCACCGGCCGGGCAGCGTCCCGTAGACCGTGGCGGGCGGGTGCGAGCCGCTGATCCAGGACCGCAGCAGCGGCTCCCGCATCACGCCCGTCTCCTTGCCCTTCAGATGCTGGTCCCACCAGCGCAGCGTCTCCTGGAGGAAGCCGATCGCGGGCCCCGGCGGCAGCCCCCGGTCGGGGTACTGGTGCGACCACGGACCGATGATGCCGCGCACCCGCTCCGGGTCCAGGTGCTCGACGAGGCGCAGGACGGTGTCCCGGTACGGGTCGTGCCAGCCGCCCACCGCCAGCACGCTGGCCTTGATCGCCCCGTAGTCCTCGCAGACGCTGCCGTGCTTCCAGTAGTCGTCGCGGCTCTGGTGGGACAGCCAGGTGTGGACGAAGGGCTCGATGGCCTCCAGCCGCTTCAGCCACATGGCCTTCCACTCGTCCCCGACCTGCGCCGGGTCGGGCGGGCGGGCGACGAAGGCGAGCATGGTGGCGGCCCAGGCGTGCATGTCCACGGCGAGGACCGAGCCGCCCATGTAGTGGACGTCGTTGTCGTACCGGTCGTCGGCCGAGCAGACGGTGACGACCGCCTTCAGCGGGTCGGGGGCGAGCGCGGCGATCTGGAGCGAGTTGAAGCCGCCCCAGGAGATCCCGAACATGCCGACCCGGCCCGAGCACCACTCCTGCTGGGCCAGCCAGTGGACGACGGCCACCCCGTCGGCCAGCTCCTGCGCGTCGTACTCGTCGCCCGGCAGCCCCTCGCTGTTGCCGTGGCCCCGGACGTCGACGCGTACGGAGGCGTAGCCGTGGCCCGCGTACCAGGGGTGGCGCTGCCAATCGCGGGGAGCGGTCCAGTCGCCGAGCCGGTAGGGCAGGTACTCCAGCAGCGCGGGGACCGGTTCGTCGGTCATCGGCCGCCAGATCCGGGCGTAGAGCCGGGTCCCGCCGGGGAGCGGGATGCGGACGTCCTCGCGGGTCGTCTCGTACGGGAACTCGGTCGTGATGTTCATGGTCACCTCGATGGACGACGACGGGTGCGGAGAGGGCCGGAGGTGCTGCTGGACAAAGCGGTTGCTCATGGCCATAGGGGCTGATCGCGAACATACCGGCGGTGGCGGGAAGGCGCCCACGGTGATCCACAGGGGACCGGATACGCTGAAGTTGCCAGGAGAGACAGCGACACATCGACATCGGGTGTGATCGTCAGCAGACAGGAGATGCCCCCGTGACCGTCGTCGGGCCGTTCGGACTGCACGTGCGGGACCAGGCTCTTGAGGCCGATGTCCACGCGGGCCTGGCCGCTGTCGAGGCGGGGCTGCTCGAAGCCACCAAGAGCGACGTGCCCTTCATCACGGAGGCCGCCCAGCACCTGGTGCGGGCGGGCGGCAAGAGGTTCCGCCCCCTGCTGGTCATGCTCGCGTCACAGTTCGGCGACCCGGACGCACCGGGTGTCGTGCCCTCGGCCGTCGTCGTCGAGCTGACCCACCTGGCCACGCTGTACCACGACGACGTGATGGACGAGGCCGACGTACGTCGAGGGGTGCCCAGCGCCAACACCCGCTGGGGCAACTCGGTGGCCGTGCTGACGGGCGACTTCCTCTTCGCGCGCGCCTCCCACATCCTGGCCGACCTCGGCCCCGAGGCCGTGCGCATCCAGGCCGAGGCGTTCGAGCGGCTGGTGACCGGCCAGATTCTGGAGACCGCGGGCCCGCGCGACGGCCGCGACCCGGTGGACCACTACCTGGACGTGCTCAGCGGCAAGACCGGCTCGCTGGTCGCCGTCTCCGGCCGGTTCGGCGCGCTGATGGCCGGGGCCGACGAGCGGACCGTGGACATCCTCACGCAGTACGGCGAGCGGCTGGGTATCGCCTTCCAGCTCGCCGACGACGTCCTCGACATCGCATCCGACACCCACGAGTCCGGCAAGACCCCCGGCACCGACCTGCGCGAAGGCATCCCCACCCTCCCGGTCCTGCGGCTGCGCGCCCGGGCCGCGAAGGACCGCAGGCCCGACGACCTGGCCCTGGTCGAGCTGCTCGACGGCGACCTCGCCGACGACGCCACCCTCGCCGAGGCGCTGCGCCGGCTGCGTGCCCACCCGGCGCTGGAGCAGGCCCGCCAGGACACCGTCCGCTACGCCCAGGAGGCGCGCGCCACGCTCGCGCCGCTGCCCGAGGGGTACGCGAAGTCGGCGCTGGAGGAGCTGTGCGACGCGGTGGTCCACCGCGCGGGCTGAGCGCCCCCGACCGTACGAGGGCCCTACCCCTACTGGATGGCCGATGAGGCATGCCCGGTTGTCATACCGGAGCAGTAGGCGGGTTGATCCCCGGGGCTGACGCTTCGGGCCGCCCGATTTGGTCAGATGGAGAACAACCACTCCTGACCCCATCGGGTGAGAAGGGCGGCAGGGAGTGGACGGGCAACCGGACGGAAGCCGCCGACCACGGAGGTAGGGCACACATGGCACCGAACGACAGCGTGGAGACCACCGGCAAGGCCACGGGCACTGCCGTGGGCCGCCGGAAGGCGGCGCGCTACATCGTCCCCGTCGCGGTCGCGGGGGTGGCGGCCGCGACCATCGGACTCGTCCCGGCCCTCGCGAACAGCGGCGACCCGGACCTGCCGAAGATCAGCGCACAGGAACTCATCGAGAAGATCGCCGCTTCCGACGAGGAGCAGCTCTCCGGAACCTTCAAGATCAGCACGGACCTCGGCCTGCCCCTCGACGGCCTCGCGGGCTCGCTCCTCTCGGGCGTCGGCGGGGACGGGGGCAAGGGCTCGGCGGCGCCGGAGGACAGGTTCATGGAGCTGACGTCCGGCACGCACACCCTGCGGGTGGCCGTCGACGGCCCGGAGAAGCAGCGCCTCTCCCTTCTCGGCAAGGCCTCCGAGTACAGCGTCATCCACAACCAGGGCGAGGTCTGGGCGTACGACTCGCAGTCCGACGAGGTCTACCACTCCAAGGCCCCCGAGGGCCGGGGCGACGGCGACGGCGCGAAGGCCCCGAAGGGCGCCCCCGCCCTGCCGAAGGACTTCGCCGAGCAGGCGCTTGCGGCGGTCGGTGACACCACGTCGGTCACCGTGGACGGCACCGCGCAGGTGGCCGGGCGGGACGCGTACCAGCTGGTGATCAAGCCCAAGCAGTCCGGCTCGACGGTCGGTTCGGTACGGATCGCGGTCGACGCCGCGAACGGCGTACCGCTGAAGTTCACCCTGGCCGCGGCGAGCGGCGGCAAGGCCGTGGTCGACGCGGGCTTCACCAAGGTGGACTTCGCCAAGCCCGCCGCCTCCACCTTCGACTTCACCCCGCCCAAGGGCGCCAAGGTGACGGAGGCGGACGAGCTGGAGCACGGCAACGGCGACGCGGACGGGCCCGGTGCGGCGGAGAAGTCGCTCCAGGAGAAGTTCTCCGGCCAGATCCCCGGACTGGAGGGGCTGGGCGGTCTCGAAGGCTCCGAGGGCGTCAAGGTCATAGGCGAGGGCTGGACGTCGATAGCCGCCATCGAGATCCCCGGCGGCAAGGGCCTCCTGCCCCCGGCGGGTTCGGGCGACGTCCCGGCCGAGGCACAGGGCTTCCTGGACGCGCTGGGCGACAAGGTCACCGGGAAGTTCGGCTCCGGCACGGTCTTCAAGACCCGCCTGGTCAACGCCCTGCTGACGGACGACGGCAAGGCGTACGTCGGCGCGGTGACCAAGGACGAGCTGGTACGGGTGGCGAACGGCGCCGAGTAGCGCCTTCGGGCCGCTGTGGTTCCCCGGCCGGGCCGCCCCGCCGCGAGAGAGTGTGCGGCGGGGCGGCCCGTTCGCGGTGAGCGTGCGCGGTGGTCCGGTCCGGCCGCAGTGAGGTGCGGTGGCCCGGCTGCTGGGCGGTCGCCCTGAGGGCGTGCGGCGGGTCGGCCGGCCGCTGGGCGCGAGTGCGGATGCGAGCGTCGAGAGCTCTCGACCCCGCCGGTCCTCCGGGGAGGCCCGGTGAAGAACTTCCCACTCCAGGACCTGTACGCGGCGGTGTTCGGCCCGGTGGCCCGGGCCCGCTTCGCGGCGAAGGGCATCACGGCCTGAGCGAGACCGCGGGGCGGACCGTGGGGGTGGCTGTCCCGTGGCCGGATCGGATCGGTGAGCGGTCGTCCGCGCCGTCGGCCGGGCGAGCCGTCCCCCGATCGGCTCGTCGCGGCACGAACGGCACGAACGGTGTGGGGAGCGGGATCGAACCGACACGGTACGTTCCGTTTCCCCCTGGGTATTGTTCGGCCTATGACGACTGGCTGTCAATAAGGAATGGCTCAAACCGTCCTATGCTCACCAAATGATCACGCCGCCCAGTAGCCTGCGCCGCAGCGAGAGATCACGCCGCGCGACGCTTCAGGCCGCCCTCGACCTCTGTACGGAGAAGGGGTACGGGCGCGTGACGATAGAGGCCATCGCGGCCCGCGCGGGCGTCAGCAAGAAGACGATCTACCGCTGGTGGCCGTCGAAGGGGGCGATCCTGCTGGAGGCGTTCACGGACGCCCTGGTGGACGCCACGCCGTTCGTGGACACCGGGGACATCGGCGCCGACCTGCGTACACATGTGGCGGGCGCGGTGAAGCTGCTCAACGTCCCGCCCTTCGGCCCCGCGTACGCGGGCATCCTCTCCGAACTCCACCACGACGACGTCCTCGCACAGGCGCTCAAGGACCAGCTGGTGGACCCGCGCGTGGAGGAGGCGGTGGCGCGGCTGCGCAGTGCGCAGGACCAGGGCCAGATCCCGCCCGGCGCGAACCTCCCGCTGGCGGTCGAGATGCTGTACGGCCCCCTCTACTACCGCCATGTCCTGCGCAAACCGGTCCAGGACGAGGAGACGATCGCCGCCCTGGTCGCGCATGTGCTGCGCTCGCTGGGCTCGCCGGGCTACTGAAGGCCGTGCCGGGGGCCGTTGGCCCGGTCGGCTCCAGCGCCCGCGCGGTGTCGGCGGCCAGGACCCGGGGGTCTCCGGGGCCGTGACGATGGTGCCGGGCGGGCACGCGGGGAGGGCACGCGGGGAGGGTGCCGCGCCGCTCGCCCTCCCGGCCTCGCGGGGGCGTCACACCCCTGCTGCCCCTCCGGTGGCCGCTCCCCGGCCCGCAGGTAATGCTGGACCGGCACGTGTCGGTGCTCCGGTGGTCCGGTGCACCGGGGCCGGACCCTGAGGGTGGGTGGAGCCGTGTCGTACGCCGATACCCCGGCCGGGGACCGAGCCGGGAAGGACGGGCCCGGCGCCCTGGACGACGCCCTGCTGGAGGTCCTGTTCGCCCAGTCCGCCGTGGGGCTCGTCGTGCTCGACCCGCAGCTGCGGCTGGTCCGCGTCAACTCCCTGGTCGAGGGCGTCGGGACCGAGGAGTACGTCGGACTCCGCTTCACCGACGCCTTCCGGCTCGACGACCCCGACGGGTGCGAGCAACTCCTGAAGCGGGTGCTCGCGGGGGACGGGCCCGTACACGAGCATCTCGTACGCGGTCGGCTCAGGCAGATCCCCGGCGACCGCACCTTCCTGGTCTCCGTCTACCGCCTCGCAAGCCCTGACGGCCCGGGGGACCCCGCCATCGGCCTGCTCGGCGCGGTCGTCGACGTCACCGAGCGGGAGAGGGCCCGGGCGCGGGAGGCCGCGCTGGCCGCCGTGCGGAACGCGGTCGGCGGTTCGCTGGACGTGGCGGCCACCTGCCGGTCGCTCATCGGCGCGCTGGTGCCCGGGTTCGCCGGGCTCGCCGTCGTCGAGGTGGTGGACGAGGTGCTGCGCGGGGCCGATCCGCCCGTGGGTCCGCTGCCGCCCGAGACCCCGCTGCGCCGGGCGGCGACCGGCCGCTGCGCGACCGTACGGACCACCCCGGGCGACGATCCGCCCCGGGGCCGCCCGGTCGGCGGGACCCGCCGCCTCCCGCCCCGTACGCCGTACGCGCTCGCCGTCGCGGACCTGCGGCCCCGGCTCGTCCCGCTCACCGCCGACACCCCGTGGCTGGACGCCGACCCGGACGGGGCCGGTGCCCTGGCACAGGCCGGTGCGCACTCCCTGATCGTCGTGCCCCTCACCCTGCGAGGAGCCGTGCTCGGCCTGCTCAGCCTCTACCGCTGCGGGTCCGCCGAACCCTTCGACGAGGACGACGTCTCCCTCGCCGCCACCGCCGCCACCCGTGCGGCCCTCGCCATCGACAACGCCCGCCGGTACGAGCGCGAGCACATCGTCGCCTCCACCGTGCAGCGCCGCCTCCTCCCGCAGGCCGAACGCCACCAGGCCGCCGTGGAGACCGCCCACGTGCTGCTGCCCGGCCGGGACAGCGGCTGCTGGTTCGACACGATCGCGCTCTCCGGTGCCCGTACGGCGCTCGTCGTCGGCGATGTCGCGGGGGAGGGGCTCCAGTCGGCCATCGCCATGGGCCAGCTCCGTACGGTCATCCAGGCACTGGCCGGTCTCGACCTGGAGCCGGAGGAGGTGCTGGCCCGCCTCAAGGAGACCGCCGACCGCCTCGCCTGCGAACGCGCGGCCCTGCCCCCGAGCGACGCTCTCCAGGGCGAGGAGCTGCGGGCCGGGTGTGTGTACGGGGTCTACGACCCGTTCACCCGCACCTGTACGGTCGCCCGCGCCGGACACCCCGCGCCCCTGGCCGTCGCCCCGGACGGGCGGGTCGTCGCGCTCGACGTCCCTGAGGGGCCCGGCCTCTTCGACGCGGACGGCGGCCTCTTCGCCCCCGCGGCCATCACCCTGGAGGAGGGCAGCGTCCTCGCCTTCTGCACGGGCGACCTGCTCGCCGACGAGCGCGCCGAGGACCGCGTCAGGCAGTCCCTCACCGAGGGCATCCGGTCCGCCCGCGCCCTGCGGCACCTGGCCGACGACGTCGTGTACGCCCTCCCCGACGACCCCCGCTCCGCCGGTGCGGCGCTGCTCCTGGCCCGTACCGGCACGGTCTCCGATCACCGCGTCGCCACCTGGGACCTCGCCCAGGACCGTACGACCCCAGCCACCGCCCGCCTGCTGGTCCGCGACCGGCTCCAGGGGTGGGGGCTCGACGAGGACACCGTCGACTCGACCGAGCTGATCGTCAGCGAACTGGTCACCAACGCCGTCTGCTACGGCAGCCCGCCGCTCCGGCTCCGCCTGCTCCTGGACACCACCCTCACCTGCGAGGTCCACGACGGCTCCACGGCCTCCCCGCACCTGCGCCACGCCCGCACGGTCGACGAGGGCGGCCGCGGCCTCTTCATCGTCTCCCGCCTCGCCGCCCACTGGGGCGCCCGGCACGGGCCGGACGGCAAGGTGCTCTGGACGGAACAGCTCCTTCCGGGGGGTGGCTGACCGGCCGGCCGGGCGCGAGCCGGTGCGGGTCTCAGCCGAACAGCCGCTCCAGCACCGCCGCCACCCCGTCCTCCGCGTTGGTGGCCGTCACCTCGTCGGCCGCCGCGCGCAGTTCCGGGTGGGCGTTGCCCATGGCGACGCGGTGGCCGGAGCGGTGGAACATCGGGAGGTCGTTGGGCATGTCGCCGAAGGCGATCGTCCGCTCGGGGCCGATGCCCAGCAGTTCGGCCGCCGCCGCGATGCCGGTGCCCTTGTCGACGCCGTACGGAGCCAGCTCGACCGTGCCCGGCCCCGCCATGGTGACGCTCGCCAGGCCGCCCACGGCGCCGCGCGCGGCGGCGGCCAGGGCGTCGTCTCCCAGCTCCGGGTGGCGGACCAGCACCTTGATGACGGGGCGTTCCCACAGGGCGTCCCGGGAGTCCACGCGCAGGGCCGGGAGTGTCGGGTTGGGCATCCGGTAGCCGTGCTCGATGAGGGTGACGCCGTCGGCCCCGTCCTGGTCCACGGCCGCGTACACGGCGCCGACCTCCGCCTCCAGCTTGCCGAGCGCGGTGTCGGCGGCCTCCCGGTCCAGAGTCACCGAGCGCAGGAGCCGGGCGCTGTCGGCGTCGTACAACTGCGCGCCCTGCCCGCACACGACCAGCCCGGTGTAGGCGAGATCCGCCAGCAGGGCCCGTATTCCGGGAACCGGCCGACCGGTGACGATCAGGTGCCGGGCGCCCGCGGAGGCGGCGAGGGCGAGTGCGGCGCGGGAGCGGGCGCTGACGGTGTCGTCCGGGCGCAGCAGGGTGCCGTCCAGGTCGGTGGCGACGAGGGCGTACGCGGGCGGCATGGGCGAGGGCGAGGGCATGGGCCACAGCCTAGAAGGGCCCGGACGGCGGCTTGCGCGCGAGGGGAGGATCGGGTATCGGCCGGGGACGGGGTGCGTGGGAACCCTCGGGGCGCCCCGGGGCCGCGGCCGGGAACGGAGCGAGCCCGCCCGCCCCTGTGCGGGGCGGACGGGCTCGGGACCGTACGGGAGTCGCTGCGGGCCGGAGTGCTTCAGGCTGGAGCTGTCCCGGGCCGGAGGCTACTTCAGGCCGTTGCTGATGGCCTTCACGAGTTCGCCGTCGGTGGTGTCTCCGTTGAACTCCCAGAAGAACGCGCCACCCAGGCCCTGCTCCTTGGCCCACGCCATCTTGGTGCCGATGGTGGCCGGGGTGTCGTAGCTCCACCAGTCGGTGCCGCAGTGGGCGTACGCCGTGCCGCCGATGGTGCCGGTGGCCGGGCAGGTGGTCTTCAGGACCTTGTAGTACTGGTTGCCGGGCTCGATGCCGGCCGCCGGGCCGGTGGCGGTGCCGCCGGGGGCGGACTGGGTGACGCCGGTCCAGCCGCGGCCGTAGAAGCCGATGCCGAGGAGCAGCTTCTCGGCCGGGACGCCCTTGGCCCTCAGCTTGGCGATCGCGTCGGCCGAGTTGAAGCCCTGCGCGGGGATGCCGGGGTAAGCGGTCAGCGGCGAGTGCGGGGCGGTCGGGCCCTGCGCGGACCAGGAGCCGAAGTAGTCGTACGTCATCACGTCGTACCAGTCGATGTACTGCGCGGCGCCGCCGTAGTCGGCCGCGTCGAGCTTGCCGCCGTTGGAGCCGTCGGCGGTGATGGCCGCGGTGAGCAGGTTGTCCGGGCCGAACGTGGCCCGCATCGCCTGCATCATGTTCCTGATCGCGGCCGGGCCGCTGTTGTCACAGGTCAGACCGCAGGCGTTGGGGTACTCCCAGTCCAGGTCGATGCCGTCGAAGACGTCGGCCCAGCGCGGGTCCTCGACCAGGTCGTAGCAGGACTGGGCGAAGGCGGCCGGGTTCTGGACGGCCTGGCCGAAGCCGCCGGACCAGGTCCAGCCGCCGAAGGACCACAGCACCTTGATGTGCGGGTACTGCGCCTTCAGCTTCCGGAGCTGGTTGAAGTGACCGCGCAGCGGCTGGTCCCAGGTGTCGGCGACACCGTCGACGGAGTTGGCCGCGGTGTAGGTCTTCTCGTAGTCCTCGTACGCGTCGCCGACCGTGCACTTGCCGTTCTGCACGTTGCCGAAGGCGTAGTTGATGTGCGTGATCTTGTCGGCGGAGCCGGAGGTCACGAGGTTCTTCACCGTGTAGGAGCCCCAGTTGGTGAAGTAACCCAGGTTGATCTTGCCCCCGCCCGGAGTCTCGCCGCCACCGCCGCCGGTGGTGCGGACCGTCGTGGCGGCCGAGGCCGGGCCGGTCTGGTCGGCGGTGTCGCGGGCGACCACGGTGTAGGTGTAGTCGGTGCCCGCGGTCAGACCGGTGTTGGTGTACGTGGTGCCGGTGACGGTCGCGACGGTGGCGCCGTCGCGCTTGACGTCGTAGTTCTTGATGCCCTTGTCGTCCGTGGCGGGTGCCCAGGAGAGCTTCACCGAGGTGTTGGTGATGTCGCTCGCGGTGGGCTTGCCCGGGGCGGAGGGGGCGTTGTCACCGGGGGCGGTGGAGCCGTCGCAGGGGTTGCCGTTGAGCTTGCAGCCGGAGGGCGCGCCGGAGCCGGAGCCGTTGAACCCGAAGGAGACGGAGGCGCCGGGGGCGAGCGTGCCGTTCCAGCCGAGGTTCTTCGCCGTCCAGTGGTTGGCGGAGTTGGTGACGGTCGCGTCCCAGGCGGAGGTCACCTTGGTGTTCGCGGGGAAGTCCCACTCGACGGTCCAGGAGGAGAGCGTGGTGGTGCCGGTGTTCTTCACCGTCCACCTGCCCTCGAAGCCGGAGCCCCAGTCGGAGGCCTTGGCGTAGGTGGCGGTGGCCGAGGTCGCGGCGGACGCGGGGGTGGCGAGGCCGACCATGGCGGCCAGCGGGAGGGCCAGCGCCGTGGCGCCCGCGAGGACCTTGGACCGCTTGTTCGGGGTGCTGCCGTGCGGCGATCTGATCCGGCGCCGGCGTGTTTCCGTGCTCAAGGATGCTCCCTGGGGGCTCTGGACGGACAGGGGGACCCCTGGCCTGTCAACCCTGCGTGGCCCTGAGCGCGTCGCGCCTCTCCTCGGCACCCCCGCAGTGTTCCCGCGACCCTAGGAAGGCCTAGACCAATCGTCAAGAGGTCTGGACCAAGAGGCTGTTGAGGTGCCGCCAGGGATGCCGACTCCGTCGTGAAATGTCTTCGATTGCTTCCCCTTGTCGTCAGTTGACACAGAATTCGTTGCCCTCAGGATCTTCCAGGACGAGCCAGCTCCCGCCCTGTTCGTCGACCGCGCGCAGGATGCGCGCACCGAGCCCCACCAGCCGTTCCGCTTCCGTGTCGCGCTCCCCGGGAGGGGTGTGCACATCGATGTGCAGGCGGTTCTTGACCGTCTTCGGCTCAGGGACGCGCTGGAACAGCAACCGCCGCCCCAGCCCCGTACCGCTGTTCTCGTCGTACGGGTCGTCCGGGTGCCGGGCCGCCGCCAGATCGCGCCAGGTGCGGCGACCGTGGGCGTGGGTGGTGACGGCCTCGGGGACGGCCCCGGCGGCGAGCAGCTGCTCGACGAGGGCGCTGTTGTCCTCGACCAGGTAGCCGAGGGCATCGGCCCAGAATCCGGCCTGGGCGTGCGGGTCGGCGCTGTCGACGACGAGCTTCCAGGAGAGTACGCGTGTCATGGAAACTGTTTATAGTGGTTACATGAGTGGGAAGGCAATGGACACACCGAAGGTGGACGCGGAGGCGGCGCCTCGGGGGATGCTGCTGGTGCATCCGGACGGCAGCTCGTTCCGGTTCGACCCGGGCGCGCTCTGTCTGGAACTTCTGCCGACCGGTGGGCCCGGGGTGCTGGCGTACTTCGAGGTGCTGCACGGGCCCGAGGACCTGGTGGACTGGGCGGGGCGGAGCCGGTTGCCGGGCGGGCTCGACCTGGTCGTGAGCCCGGCCGAGGTGGTGGCCGCGCGGCGGCTGCGCGATGCGCTGTGGCGGCTGGCGGAGGCCCGGGTGGCGGGGGACCCGATCGGGGCGGACGACCTCGCCGCGGTGAACGACGCGGCGGAGCAGCCGCCCCTGACACCCCGGCTGACGGCCGACGGGGGGTGGGAGTGGTCGGCCGGGGCGACCGGGACCGGGCTGCTCTCCACCGTCGCGCGGGATGCGGTGGACCTGTTCACGGGGGCGTACGCCCACCGCATCCGTACGTGTGGCGCGGATGACTGCCGCCTGCTGTTCGTCGACACCTCCCGGCCCGGCAAGCGGCGCTGGTGCTCGATGGAGCGGTGCGGGAACCGCCACAAGGTCCGGGCCCACCGGGCGCGGACGTCTGATCGGGACGACTGACTGCGAAACGACTGACTGAAGGGGTTTGCCATGCCTGTCGGACTTACTCAGGACGCCGGCTGGGAGATCGGCGTCTCCCGGACCCTCCACCAACCGCCTCAGGCCGTCTGGGAGTTCATCACCGGTCCGGAGGGCGTCGCCCTGTGGCTCGGCGCCGAAGGCCCGCTACCCACCCGGAAGGGCGCTCCGTACCGTACGGCCGACGGGACCGAGGGCGAGATCCGCAGCTACCGCCCCGGCGACCGCATCCGCCTCACCTACGGCACCTCCACCGTCCAGGTCGCGGTGACCCCCGGCAGCTCCGAGGGCCGGACCGTCCTCCGCTTCCACCAGGAGCGGCTGGCGAGCGCGGAGGAGCGGGAGGAACGGCGTACGCACTGGAAGGGCGTGATGGACCGGGTGGTGGCCGAGCTGGGCTGAGGCCGGCCTGCCCCTACGGTTTCCGGCGGGTCAGTCCTTCTGTGCCCGGCAGGCCGGGCACCTGTGGCCGTCCAGCGTCGCCAGCAGCCGGGCGGCGGCCTCCCGTACGGGGTCGGCGTGCGGCGGCGAGGACGTGCCGGCCGCCAGACGCACCGCCGTCGGTCGGCCCTCCGCCACAGCCTCGTGCGCGGAGCGCGCCCACTCCGGGTGCTCGGCGTGACCGGCGGCGAGGATCGTGGTCAGCAGGTCCAGGACGCCCGCCCGGTCGCTGACCGTCTCCGTCCCCGCCAGCTCCCACAGGAACGGCACCGCCGCCGCTGTCGCGTCGAAGACGGCCGGGGCACCGATCCACCGGCCCAGCTCGCCCAGGGCGTCCTCGGCGGTCGGCCCGTCACCCCAGGCGACCCGCGACAGCATCCCGGGGACCTGGGAGGCGGAGCCGTACGCATGCTGCAATTCGTGCCACCGCACGTTCCTCATCCCGCCCAGGACAGTCCCCATCCGGGCACTCAATCAGCCTTGTCGCGCGGCGTCCACCGTGCCGGGCGCTCCGTGCAGCCGCCGCAGGTACTCCCGTACGGGAGCGGGGTCGTCGGCGGAGGTCACGGCGCCCACATGGTGGTCGGGGCGGACGACGACGAGAGCGGCGGCGTACGCCGCCGCGGCGTGACCCTGGCCGTCGACGAGTGAGCCCGACGGTGCTGTCCCGCGGTCCTCGTGGGGCGCGTACACCCGGCAGGTGCGGACGTGGGCGTTCCCGTACGCGCTCGCCACCTCGCGCAGAGCCGCCGCGCTCGCCGGGCCGAAGCCGAGGACGGTGGTGTGCGGGCCCGCGAAGGCGCGGTGGAGGCGCGTGGGCTCTCCCGTGTCGGCGTCCTGGCAGGGGGCGTCGGGGGCGCGGTCGCCGGGGAGGGCTCCTCGCCCCTCGGTGCCGGGCCTCGGTCGAGCGGCCGGGGCCGGTGGCGAGGTGGTCTCGGGGGCCGAAGTCGGGGGCGGGGTCTCCTCGGCGTTCGAGACCGGTGGCGGGGTGTCCTCGGGGGTCGGGGTCGGGGCCGGGGCCGGGGCCGGTGGGGAGGTGGTCTCGGGGGTCGGGGCGGTCAGGGTGCTCCAGCGGTAGCCGATGCCCAGCCCCGTCGTGTCCTCGGTCATCGCGGAGGCCAGGCTTCCGCCCGGCTCGCGGATCGCCTCCAGGGTGGCCCGCAACCGGTCGGAGGCGAGATCGAGCGTCCAGGCGGCGACGGGCAGCCGCTCCTCCTCGTACGTGTCGAGCAGCTCCGCGTCCGCGTGCCCGGCGAGTACCTGGCCCAGCTTCCATCCCAGGTTGAACGCGTCCTGGATCCCCGTGTTCATCCCGAGCCCGCCCGCGATGGCATGCACATGAGCCGCGTCCCCGGCGAGGAGGACCCGGCCGACCCGGTAGCGGTCCACCATGCGGACGTTCACCCGGTACGTCGACAGCAGCTCGGCCCGGGTCAGGTGGCGGCCCGGCAGTCCGGTGTGGCGGGTGAGCAGCCTCCGGAAGCCGTCGGCCGAGGGCGAAAGCGGCCGGCCCGCCCCGTCCCGCTCGGGCCCGGCCTGGAACCACCACCCCGTCCGCGTACCGGGAATGGGGCAGAGCATGACCGCCCCGTCCTCGTCGAACCACTGGTGCCACCGGTCCCGGCCCAGCACCCCGGGGGCCAGCTCCACATCGCCGGTGACCATGACCTGGTCCTCGGCGGTCGTCCCGTCGAAGGGGACGCCGAGCAGCTTGCGTACGGAGCTGTGGGCGCCGTCGCACCCGACGACGTACCGCGCCCGTTCCGCGGGCCCCCTCCTGAAGGCGACGGTCATGTGCGGCCCGTCGGTCCCCTCTGCCAGGCCGTCCACCTCGCGGCCCAGCTCGACGTGGACCCCGTAGGTCGCCAGCCGGGCGCGGAGAATCCCCTCGAACCGCCACTGGGCGATCAGCCACGGCCGGTCGTAGTGCGCTGCCGGGGTGGGGGCCGCCCGCGCCCACGGGTCGGTGTCGGAGACCGGGCGCAGGTCGCGGTACACGCGCATGGGCAGCGGTGCCGAACCGGCTGCTAGCACCTCGTCCACCACGCCCAGGTCCGCCAGGATCTCCAGCGACCGGGGGTTCGGGCCTTTGGCGCGCGAGGTGCGGGGATGGGCGGGGGCCTTGTCCACGATCCGGACCGCCCTGCCGCGCCGGGCCAGGTCGATGGCGAGGGTGAGGCCGGTGGGACCGGCGCCCACGATGAGGACGTCGGCGGGGATGTCGGGCATGGCGGTCGCTGCTCCTCGGTCACGGTTCCGTCGGAGCCACCAGGGAAGCGCAACTGAGTCATAAAAGCAACCAGGTAAGATTTTACTGGTTCGCGGTCTCCGAGGTCGCGGTCCTCGGGGCCGCGGTTTTCGGAGCCGCAGTCCCCGGAGTCGCGGTCTTCGGAGTCGCAGTCCCCGGAGTCGTCGGCGCGGGGGGTGAGAGCGTGGGGGCTGCCTGTGCGGGGGTCGCCGCCGCGGCCGCCAGCAGCTCGGCCGCCAGGATCCGGTTGCGTCGTGCGTTCCGCAGGGCGTCCCAGGTCAGCAGGGCGAGGGCCAGCCAGACCAGCGCGAACCCGGCCCACCGCTCCGGCGGCATCTCCTCATGGAAGTAGACGACGCCCAGGATGAACTGGAAGACCGGCGCCAGATACTGGAGCAGCCCCAGCGTGGAGAGCGGCACCCGGATCGCCGCCGCGCCGAAGCAGATCAGCGGCACCGCCGTGACGATCCCCGTCGCGGCGAGCAGGGCCCAGTGGCCGGTGCCCCCGGCGGTGAACGTGGACGCGCCGCTCGCCGTCAGCCAGAGCAGGAAGCCGAGCGCGGGCAGGAAGAGGACGGCGGTCTCGGCGGCCAGCGACTCCAGGCCGCCCATGTTGACCTTCTTCTTCACCAGGCCGTACGTGGCGAAGGAGAACGCCAGCACCAGCGAGATCCACGGCGGACGCCCGTAGCCGATCGCCAGGACGAGCACGGCGGCCAGACCGATGGCGACCGCGACCCACTGGACGGGGCGCAGGCGCTCGGCGAGCAGGATGACGCCCATGGCGATGGTGACGAGCGGGTTGATGAAGTAGCCGAGCGAGGCCTCGACGACGTGGCCGTTGTTCACGGCCCAGATGTAGAGGCCCCAGTTGATGGTGATGGTCGCCGCCGCGAAGGCTATGAGGCCCAGCTTCCGCGGGTCGCGGGCCAGCTCGCCGATCCAGGCCCAGCGGCGCACCGCGAGCAGCGCGATCCCGACGACGGCCAGGGACCAGACCATCCGGTGGGCCAGGATCTCGATCGCCCCGGACGGCTTCAGCAGTGGCCAGAAGAGGGGGACGATGCCCCACATCCCGTACGCGCCGACTCCGTACAGCAGGCCGGCCCGCTGTTCGTTCTTCCCCTTCACGGGCCCCTCCAGGACTTGCCGCGCCGCTCGCCGTGCCGACACGTCTGCCGACGGGATGACGGTAGCGCTGGAAGGGCTCCGTGTCATAGCCGTTTCAGGTGAACGCTCATGACAGCGTTCATGACAGCGTTCATGACAGCGCTCATGACAGCGCTCATGACAGCGCTCGCGACGGCGTTGGCGGCGGCGGGCGGCTGCGACGGGTGTGTGCGGGGCGGCTGTGGCGGGTGTGGGCGGGGTGGCGGTGGCTCAGGCGGTCGCGAGAGCCGCGCGTACGGTCGTGGCCAGGGGGGTCGTCGGGCGGCCGATCAGCCGGGCCAGGTCGCCGCTGGTCCCCGCGAGCCGCCCGCGCCCGATCGCCTCGTCCACGTCGGTGAGGATCGCGGCGAACCCCTCGGGCAGGCCCGCGCCGACCAGGATCTCCTGGTGCAGGGCGGCCGGGACGTTGTTGTACGCGATCTCCCTGCCGGTCACCTCGGAGAGCAGGGCCGCGTACTCCGCGAACGACCAGGCGGTGTCGCCGCTCAGCTCGTAGGCCTTGCCGAGGTGTCCCTCGCCGGTCACCACGACCGCGGCCGCGGCGGCGTAGTCGGCCCGCGAGGCGGAGGCGACCCGGCCCTCGCCCGCGTTGGAGACGACCGCGCCGTGCGCCAGGACGGAGGCGAGGTTGGCGGTGTAGTTCTCCGTGTACCAGCCGTTGCGCAGGAAGGTGTACGGCAGCCCGGAGTCCAGGATCAGCCGCTCGGTGGCCCTGTGCTCGTCGGCCAGCGTGAAGTCGGCGTCCGGTCCGCCGAGGATGCCGGTGTACGCGAGCTGCGCCACGCCCGCCGCCTTGGCCGCCTCGACGACCGCGGTGTGCTGCGCCACCCGCTTGCCCACCTCGCTGCCGGAGATCAGCACCACCCGGTCGCCGGCCCGGAACGCCCCGGCGAGGGTGTCGGGGCGGTTGTAGTCGGCGACGCGCAGCTCGACACCGCGGGCCGCCAGCGGGGCGGCCTTCTCCTTGTCGCGGACGACCGCCGCGATCTCGCCGGCCGGGACTGCGGCCAGCAGTTCGTCGATGACGAGGCGGCCGAGTCCTCCGGTTGCTCCAGTGACGACGATGCTCATGGGTGGCTCCTGTTTCGGGTTCTTCGGTGGGGTGTGTTCCCGATCGAGCGTAGGACGAGCACTAACTATTGGAAAGTACCCACTTTGAAGTAAGGTACTGGCATGGGAGTTAGCTATGGAGTGGCGGGCGCGACGGGCCTGCAAGGACTGCCGAAGCCCGTCCAGGACGTCAACCAGCCGATGTGTCCGTCCCGGCTGGTGCTGGAGCATGTGACGAGTCGCTGGGGCGTCCTCGTCCTGGCGGCCCTGCTGGAACGTTCGTACCGCTTCAGCGAGCTGCGCCGCACGATCGGCGGGGTCAGCGAGAAGATGCTGGCCCAGACCCTCCAGACGCTGGAGCGCGACGGCTTCGTCCACCGCGACGCGAAGCCGGTGATCCCGCCGCGGGTGGACTATTCGCTGACGCCGCTGGGCACCGAGGCCGCCGAACAGGTGTGGGCACTCGCCCGCTGGTCCGAGCGCCGGGTCGACGCGGTACAGGCGGCGCGCAAGGCGTACGACGAGGGCAGGGCGCAGGGCCGGGGTGCGGCCCAGGGTGTCCCCCCACGTGAGGGCGAGGCCCACGGCCGGAGCGGGGCGGACGACGAGGCCCGGGCCTGATCCCGCTGGTCGCGGGGTCGGGTCCGGGCCGCTGCCGTGCCTGGTGACTCTCTGCCCGGTCAGCCGATGACGGTCCAGGTGTCGGTCCCGGTGAGGAGTGCGTTGAGGTCACCCTTGCCGTCGCGCTGTACGGCGGTGTCGACCTGGTCGGACATCAGGGTGTCGTAGACCGGCCGTTCGACGCTGCGCAGGACTCCGATGGGGGTGTGGTGGAGGGTGTCGGCGTCGGCGAGGCGGGAGAGGGCGAAGGCTGTGGTGGGGGAGGCGGCGTGGGCGTCGTGGACGAGGACCTGCGCGCGGTTCTCGTCGGTGACGGCGACGACCTCCAGATCACCGGTGGCCTGGTTGCGGACGACGCCCTTGGAGCCGTCGGCTCCGAAGAGGATCGGCTCGCCGTGTTCGAGGCGGATGACGGCCTCGGCGGCCTGCTCCTTGTCCTTGAGGACCTCGAACGCGCCGTCGTTGAAGATGTTGCAGTTCTGGTAGATCTCCACGAGGGCCGTGCCCGGGTGTTCGGCCGCCGCGCGGAGCACGCTCGTGAGGTGCTTGCGGTCGGAGTCGACCGTGCGCGCCACGAACGTGGCCTCGGCGCCGAGGGCGAGGGACACCGGGTTGAAGGGCGCGTCGAGCGAACCCATCGGCGTCGACTTGGTGATCTTGCCCAGCTCGGAGGTGGGGCTGTACTGGCCCTTCGTCAGCCCGTAGATCCGGTTGTTGAAGAGCAGGATCTTCAGGTTGACGTTGCGGCGCAGGGCGTGGATGAGGTGGTTGCCGCCGATGGAGAGCGCGTCGCCGTCACCGGTGACCACCCAGACCGACAGGTCACGGCGAGAGGTGGCGAGCCCGGTGGCGATGGAGGGGGCGCGGCCATGGATGGAGTGCATCCCGTAGGTGTTCATGTAGTACGGGAAGCGGGAGGAGCAGCCGATGCCGGAGACGAAGGCGATGTTCTCCTTCGCCAGGCCCAGCTCGGGCATGAACCCCTGGACGGCGGCGAGAACGGCGTAGTCGCCGCAGCCCGGGCACCAGCGCACTTCCTGGTCGGATTTGAAGTCCTTCATGGACTGCTTCGCCTCGGCCTTGGGCACCAGCTGCAGCAGTTCGTTGTGCTGCAGTTCCTGGGTGTCAGGCATCGATGGCCTCCTTGAGAGCTGTGGCGAGCTGCTCGGCCTTGAACGGCATGCCGTTGACCTGGTTGTAGCTGTGGGCGTCCACCAGATACTTCGCCCGCAGCAGCATCGCGAGCTGTCCGAGGTTCATCTCCGGGACGACGACCTTGTCGTACCCCTTCAGCACTTCGCCGAGGTTCCTCGGGAAGGGGTTGAGGTGGCGGAGGTGGGCCTGGGCGATGGGGAGCCCGGCGGCGCGGAGCCGGCGGACGGCGGCGGTGATCGGCCCGTACGTCGATCCCCAGCCGAGCACCAGCGTCGCCGCTCCGGCGGGGTCGTCGACGGCGAGGTCGGGGACGGTGATGTTGTCGACCTTGGCCTGGCGGGTGCGGACCATCAGGTCGTGGTTGGCGGGGTCGTAGGAGATGTTGCCGGTGCCGTCCTGCTTCTCGATGCCGCCGATGCGGTGCTCCAGGCCGGGGGTGCCGGGGATCGCCCAGGGGCGGGCCAGGGTCTGCGGGTCGCGCTTGTAGGGCCAGAAGACCTCGGTGCCGTCGGCCAGGGTGTGGTTCGGGCCGGTGGCGAAGGGGGTGGAGAGGTCGGGCAGGCTGCTCGTCTCCGGGATGCGCCACGGCTCGGAACCGTTGGCCAGATAGCCGTCGGAGAGCAGGAACACCGGGGTCCGGTACGTCAGCGCGATCCGGGCCGCGTCGATCGCGGCGTCGAAGCAGTCGGCCGGGGTCTGCGGGGCCACGATCGGCACCGGGGCCTCCCCGTTCCTCCCGTACATCGCCTGGAGCAGGTCGGCCTGCTCGGTCTTGGTCGGCAGCCCGGTGGAGGGCCCGCCGCGCTGGATGTCGATGATCAGCAGCGGCAGCTCAAGGGAGACCGCGAGCCCGATCGTCTCCGACTTCAGCGCCACCCCGGGCCCCGATGTCGTGGTCACACCGAGCGCCCCGCCGAACGCGGCACCCAGCGCCGCCCCGATCCCGGCGATCTCGTCCTCTGCCTGGAAGGTGCGTACGCCGAAGTTCTTGTGCTTGGACAGCTCGTGCAGGATGTCCGAGGCCGGGGTGATCGGATACGAGCCCAGGTAGAGCGGCAGATCCGCCAGCTGCCCGGCGGCGATGAGGCCGTAGGAGAGGGCCAGGTTCCCCGAGATGTTGCGGTAGGTGCCGGTGGGGAACGCCTGCGCGGCCGGAGCGACCTCGTAGCTGACGGCGAAGTCCTCGGTCGTCTCGCCGAAGTTCCACCCGGCCCGGAAGGCGGCCACGTTCGCCTCGGCGATCTGCGGCTTCTTCGCGAACTTCTGCCGCAGGAACGTCTCCGTCCCCTCGGTCGGCCGGTGGTACATCCACGACAGCAGCCCGAGCGCGAACATGTTCTTCGACCGCTCGGCCTCCTTGCGGGAGAGCCCGAACTCCTTCAGCGCCTCGATCGTCAGTGTCGTCAGCGGCACCGGGTGGACGTTGTACGCCTCCAGCGACCCGTCCTCCAGCGGACTGGTCGCATACCCCACCTTCGCCATCGGCCGCTTGGTGAACTCATCGGTGTTGACAATGATCTCGGCGCCACGCGGCACGTCGTCGATGTTCGCCTTGAGAGCGGCGGGATTCATCGCGACCAGGACATTGGGAGCGTCGCCGGGGGTGAGGATGTCGTGGTCGGCAAAGTGCAGCTGGAAGGAGGAAACCCCGGGCAGAGTGCCGGCAGGGGCCCGGATCTCGGCAGGGAAATTGGGCAGAGTGGAGAGATCGTTCCCGAACGATGCCGTCTCCGAGGTGAACCGGTCACCCGTGAGCTGCATCCCGTCACCCGAGTCACCCGCGAAACGAATGATCACCCGGTCCAGGCGGCGGACCTCTTTTCCGTCGCCGCCGGTCGTTCCCGTCGTACCTGACAGAGGGGCACGCTGACCCCCGAGGACGGCGTCATTGGCCTCGTCGGCCTTCTCTGCCGCGCTACTGACCTGGCTCGTCACTGAACTGGACCTCCCTTGGGGCGGCGGCTCGGAACTGTCCGGCCGGCCGGCGGTTCCAGAGGCAACCCTACGTCCGTGCGGTTCGCCCTCCAGGGGCCGATCATATGGTGGACGCTGTTTTGAGACACCCTTTTAGCCGGTTTTGCCATCTTTCTCAAGCCCTCCGATCGCTGGATGGAAGTGCTCTGTCCGTAGGTCTTTGGTGCTAGGTCCCACCGCCCAGGACTGCCCGGCGGGGGTCCGCCGGACACCCCCGGCAAAGACCGGAGGGGCGTGCGCCGTCCGCTCGCCGGGTGTGCGGCGGCTGCCCGGGCAGGTGCCTGACAGGGTGTCAGATGGCTAGGAGTTGAGGTAGGTGAGTACGGCGAGGACGCGCCGGTGGTCCCCGTCGCTGGGCGAGAGCCCCAGCTTCAGGAAGATGTTGCTGACGTGCTTCTCCACCGCCCCGTCGCTCACCACGAGCTGCCGGGCGATCGCGGAGTTCGTCCGGCCCTCGGCCATCAGACCGAGGACTTCCCGCTCGCGCGGAGTCAGCCCGGCCAGCACGTCCTGCTTCCGGCTGCGGCCCAGCAGCTGCGCCACCACCTCCGGGTCCAGCGCCGTCCCGCCCCGGGCCACCCGCACGACCGCGTCGACGAACTCGCGGACCTCGGCCACCCGGTCCTTGAGCAGGTACCCCACGCCCCGGCTGCTTCCCGCGAGCAGCTCGGTGGCGTACTGCTCCTCCACGTACTGCGAGAGGACCAGCACTCCTATGCCCGGGTACTCCCTGCGCAGCCGCACCGCCGCCCGTACGCCCTCGTCGGTGTGGGTCGGCGGCATCCGCACATCGGTCACCACCACATCGGGCAGCGCCTGCTCCGCGCCGAGGTCCGCCACGGTCTTCAGCAGGGCCTCCGCGTCGCCCACCCCCGCGACCACGTCGTGTCCCAGATCGGTCAGCAGGCGGGTGAGCCCCTCCCGCAGGAGAACCGAGTCCTCGGCGATGACTACCCGCACCCTGTTCTCCACGTGCTTCACGTGCTCCACGTCGCTGTGTCCCCCGCTGGTTCTGCTCTGCGCCCTGCGCCCGACACCCCCAGCATCCCAGGACCACCCCACAGATGGGCCACCTGTGGACAACCGCCCCCACTTCCCTCCAGCTCGTCCGGTGTCCGAGGGCGGAATTCCGGAGGAGGCTGGCGGCGGCCTTCGAGAGGGCCTGGGCGGTGGAATCCCAGCCCGTCCGGCGTTTGAGGGCGGAACCCTCGACGGGGTGGCCGACAACCCCGCGGGGGCCGACGCGGGGCGGCCGGGCCCGGGGCGACAGGGCCAGGCCGACGCAGGTCAGCCGCGCCAGGGAAGCTCGGCCGTGACCGTCGTCGGGCCGCCGGACGGCGAGTCCACCACCAGGACCCCGTCCACCGCGTCCAGCCGCTCCGTCAGGCCGGCCAGTCCGCCGCCCGCAGCCGCAGCCGCCCCACCCCGCCCGTCGTCCGTGACCTGGAGCATCAGCCGGTCCGAGGTCCGCCACACATCGACCGCGGCCCGGGTCGCCCCCGCATGCTTGCTGACGTTCTGCAACAGCTCCGACACGGTGAAGTACGCGATGCCCTCGATGGCCTGTGCCGGGCGCGTGTCCAGGTCCACCTCGACCGTCACCGGGACGGTGCAGCGGGAGGCGATGGCGGAGAGGGCGGCGTCGAGGCCCCGGTCGGTGAGGACGGCGGGGTGGATGCCCCGGGCGAGGTCGCGCAGCTCTTGCAGGGCCACCTTCACCTCGCCGTGGGCCTCCTCCACCATCCGCGCGGCCGCTTCGGGGTCGTCCGTCAGCTTCTCCTTCGCCAGCCCCAGGTCCATCGCCAGGGCGACCAGCCGGGCCTGTGCCCCGTCGTGGAGGTCCCGTTCTATGCGGCGCAGGTCGGCGGCGGCCGTGTCCACGACCACCCCCCGGTCCGACTCCAGCTCACTGACCCGGGCCGAGAGCGCGGACGGGCCCAGCAGACCGGACACCATCAGCCGGTCCACCGAGACCAGCCCCCGCACGATCCACGGCGACACCAGCACCAGCACCAGACCCACCGCGCTCGTCACCGCCAGCTCGGCGGGCGAGTCCAGATACTCCGCGTGGGTGCGGTCCCCGTACAGCTGGATGCCGTCGGCCCCCACGAAGACCGGGAAGATCCACTGCCAGAGCGGGTACGTCAGCGCCATCACGCCGTACGTCCAGAACGTGACCGAGACGCAGAACGTGAACACCGCCCAAGGGAAGTGCAGCAGCGTGTAGAGAAGGTGACGCCAGGAGACCCCGCTCTTGAGGACGGCCCCTATCCACGCCATCGGGCCGCCGGTCTTCCCCCGCACCCGCACCGGCTCCGCCACGTCCAGCTTCAGCAGCCCGCGCGCCCGGGCCCGCTCCACCACCCCGAACCCCCGGCAGACGGCCAGACCGACCGCCAGCAGCGGTATCCCGATGAAGGTGATGAGCAGACCGGCGCTGACCGACGTCATGGCGATCGCGAAGACGAACATCGCCATGCTCAGCGGCAGGCTCAGGAGGACATAGAGCAGCTCGCGCCAGCTGCGCGCCTCCAGCGGCGCACGCAGTACCGCCGGGAGGAACCGCCTCACCGGCTCCGGCCCCTGGGGCCGGCCGGGGTGGCCGTGCGGGCCGGGGTGGCTGTGCCGACCCGTATGGCCGTGCGAGCCCGCTGCCTTGTGGTCCCGGGTGTCCGGTCCGTATGCCGTGGCCATGAGTGCCGTCCGTTTCCGTCTCTTCTGTCGAAACTCTTCTGCCGACTCTTCCGGCGATCGGCGGAGAGTCCCGCTTCCCCGCCCTGCTCCCTCAAGGGTGCTGGCCCGCCGCCTCCGGCACCATGCGGTCGGTCTCCGTATCCGTACGGGGGTTTTCCCCACCCCCGGCCCCCCCCGTGGGGAGTGCGGATCGGCTCAGGTCGCCCCGCTGCCCGCCGGGGCCCGGTCGCGCCAGGGCAGCTCGGCGGTGACGGCCGTCGGCCCGCCCACCGGGGAGTCCAGGACGAACAGCCCGTCCACCGCACCCAGCCGCTCGGCCAGCCCCGCCATGCCCGAACCGCCGTCGAGCCGTGCGCCCCCCGATCCGTCGTCCGTGACCTGGATCAGCAGCCGGTCCGCCGCCCGCCACACCTCGACAGAGGCCGACCGGGCACCGCTGTGCTTGCTGACGTTCTGCAACAGCTCCGAGACCGTGAAGTACGCGATGCCCTCGATCGCCTCCGCCGGACGCCCCGGCAGATCCACCGACACGCTGACGGGGACGGTGCAGCGGGAGGCGATGGCGGAGAGGGCGGCGTCGAGGCCCCGGTCGGTGAGGACGGCGGGGTGGATGCCCCGGGCGAGGTCGCGCAGCTCTTGCAGGGCCACCTTCACCTCGCCGTGGGCCTCCTCCACCATCCGCGCGGCTGCCTCCGGATCGTCCGTCAGCTTCTCCTTCGCCAGCCCCAGCCCCATCGCGAGGGCCACGAGCCGGGCCTGTGCCCCGTCGTGGAGGTCCCGCTCGATGCGGCGCAGGTCGGCGGCGGCCGTGTCCACGACCACCCCCCGGTCCGACTCCAGCTCCGCGATCCGCCGCTCCAACTCGTCCGAGGGCGACAGCAGCCCCCGCACCATCGCCCGGTCGGCCGCCGTCAGCCCCCGCGCGATGAACGGGAGTACCGGCCACAGGACGAACAGGCTCACCAACGTCACCGTGAACGTCAGCACGCCCCAGGGCAGCCGGATGAACCCGTACAGCAGGGAACGCCAGCCCACCGGGTCCTTGAGCCCCGACCAGAGCCAGGCGAACACGCCCTTGTCCTGGCGGCCGCGCGACAGCGGACTCGGCTCCTCCATCCGCACCCCGAGCAGCGACCGGGCACGGCCGCGCTCCGCCCGGCCCAGCCACCGCGCCCCCCGCAACCCGCTGACGAGCACGGGCAGCCCGATCACGGTCACCGAGAGACCCACGCCGACGGCGACCACGAGGAGCGCGTACACGAAGCCGACGACGGCCAGTGGCAGATTGACCAGCAGATGTGCGATCTCCCGCCAGGTCCACCGGTCGAGGGCGAAGCGGGCGGGCGGCAGCCGGTCGGGGGCCGGAACGGGAGGGCTCATGGTCATGGAACCAGCCTGCCGGGCCGTGTCCGCGCACGCCATGGGGCTCGTAGGTGGCATGAAGTAGGGATAACCCCACCTGGGCGCGACGCGGCTGCTTGCTGTGCGCTTATCAGGGCCCAAGGGCTGTCCCGCAATCCCTGGTGGATCAGCGCGGCGTCAGATGTGGTGCACCGCAAGGCGGAGGGACGTCCGCATACTGGATGTATTCGGGCGTTCCGACAACGCGGCGAGGCGCCGTAGCTGTCGTCGTGCGCCCGCCCGGGACTGCGGGACAGCCCTTAGACTCCCGTGCGTACGAAGGGACCTCGTGAACGGGCGGGGTCAGAACTGGATGACGAGGAGCGAGGGGCGGACGTGAAGGACGTGGCGTACGTGCCGGAAGTGCCGCACGTGGCGTACGTGCCGGTCCACCAGCAGACCGCCCTCGCATCGGAGTACTTCCAGAGCTACTCGGTGGTCGGCCTGCTGGCGCTGGTCGGCGTCCTGTTCGTGGCCGTCGCGTTCGGGGCAGGACGGCTGCTGCGGCCGGTGGTCCCGACGCCGGAGAAGCTCCTGACGTACGAGTGCGGGGTCGACCCGGTCGGTGAGGGCTGGGCCCACACCCAGGTCCGTTACTACGTCTACGCGTTCCTCTACGTCATCTTCGCCGTCGACTCCATCTTCCTGTTCCCGTGGGCCACGGTCTTCGCGGCACCCGGATACGGTGCGACCACGCTGGTGGAAATGTTCATCTTCCTCGGCTTCCTCGCCGTGGGACTGCTCTACGCATGGAAGAAGGGCGTCCTCGCATGGGCCTGACGAGCCGGCCGACCGCCGCAGGACCGCAGCCCGAGCAGGAGGCCCCATCGGGCGGGCCTGCCGCGCAGGAGCCGGTGCTTCTCCCGGAACCCCGGCGCCTCGGCCTCCTCTCCCGGCTCGCGCCCGAACCGATGAAGGTCGTCCTCAACTGGGGCCGTCGCTACAGCCTCTGGGTCTTCAACTTCGGACTCGCCTGCTGCGCCATCGAGTTCATCGCCGCGTCCATGGCGCGCCACGACTTCATCAGGCTCGGTGTGATCCCCTTCGCACCCGGCCCCCGACAGGCCGATCTGATGATCGTCTCCGGCACGGTGACCGACAAGATGGCCCCGGCCGTGAAGCGCCTCTACGAACAGATGCCCGAACCGAAGTACGTCATCTCCTTCGGCGCCTGCTCCAACTGCGGTGGCCCCTACTGGGACTCGTACTCCGTCACCAAGGGCGTCGACCAGATCATCCCCGTCGATGTGTACGTACCCGGCTGCCCGCCTCGGCCCGAGGCGCTTCTCCAGGGCATTCTCAAGCTCCAGGAGAAGATCGCGCGCGAGTCCCTGGCGGAGCGCTACGCCCCCGCCTCCGCTCCCGCCGGCGGAGTCCCGTCCACGGGGGCGCTGCGCAGTGGCCTGATCACCCCGCCGACGGCACCGGGTACGGGATCGGGCACGGGACCGGGGAAGGGGGAGCAGCGGTGAGCGAGCGTCAGCACCGCGGCCACCACCCGTACGACGGGCTGCCGGATGCCGTCACGGAGCTGTTCGGCGAGGGTGCGACGGCGGAGTCGGCCTACGACCTGCTCACCGTCGACGTCCCCGCCACGGAGTGGATCGCCGCGCTGCGGACCGCCCGCGACGGACTCGGCTGCACCTATTTCGACTGGCTCAGCGCCGTCGACGAGCCGGGCACCGGCTTCCGTGTCTGCGTCCACGTCGCGGCTCTCGGGAACGGCACGGTCCGGCGGCTCATGCTGCGTACGACCGTTCCGTACGACGTGGCCGTCCTGCCCACCGCGGTCGACGTCTACGCGGGCGCGGCCTGGCACGAGCGCGAGACGCACGAGATGTTCGGCGTCGCCTTCGAGGGCCACCCCGGTCTCGCCCCGCTCCTGCTTCCGGAGGGCTTCGAGGGCCACCCGCTCCGCAAGGACTTCGTCCTTGCTGCCCGGGTCGCCAAGGCCTGGCCCGGAGCGAAGGAGCCCGGCGAGTCCGAACACGGTGGCCCCAAGCGCCGTACGATGCTGCCCCCCGGCGTTCCCGACCCGAACGAGTGGGGGCCTCTCAAAGGCCAGCTCCCCCCTGCCGCCGCTCGCCCGGGCCGTGCGGCCCGTCCCGCGGCGGTGGGCGACCGACCGCCCCGCCGTACCCGGTCGGCGAGCGAGGGTTCGGCCGAGCAACGCCCGCAGCCGACAGAGGTGGAGGCCCCCACCGGCCCGGACGCGTCGGCCGAACCGTCGGGCGCCACCCGGCCTGAGGCCGTACCGCCTCCGCCCACGCGCCCGCGCCGCTCCCGTTCGGCATCCGGCGGTTCGGCGAGTCAGCGCAGCGAGCAGGGGGCGGAGACCGTACAGCCGGGCACCCAGACACCCGCGACTCCCGAGGCCTCGGCACCACGCCCGCCCCGCCGGTCCCGCTCCGCGTCGGACGGCTCCGCGAGCCAGCGGGCCGAGCAGGGCTCTGAGACGTCCGCACCACGCCCGCCCCGCCGGTCCCGCTCCGCGTCGGACGGCTCCGCGAGCCAGCGGGTACGCAGCACCGACGCCCCCTGGCACGACGCCCGACCGGCGTTCGACGACCCCTCACCGCGCCCGGAGCCTCCGGAAGGCAGCAGCCCCACCTCGGAACCCTCCGAAGCCGAGAAGCCCACCGACTCCGACAAAGCCGGGCCCGGGTCCGGCCCCGACACCCCCCACCCCGCCGGAGGCGATGCCGAGTGAACGACGTGTCCGACGTCGCCCTCCGCCTGGCCGTCATCTTCGCCGTGTTCCTGGTCGCCCCCCTCCTCGTGGGCCAGACCGAGCACAAGGTGATGGCCCACATGCAGGGCCGACTGGGCCCCATGTACGCGGGTGGCTTCCACGGCTGGGCCCAGCTCGTCGCGGACGGTGTGAAGTTCGCGCAGAAGGAGGACGTGGTCCCGGCCGCCGCCGACCGCCGCGTCTTCCAGCTGGCCCCCGCCGTCGCCCTCCTCCCGTACCTCCTCGTCCTCGTGGCCATCCCCGTCGGTCCCGGCGACGGCGCGGTGGGCCAGGTCATCGACGCGGGCATCTTCTTCGTCCTGGCCGTGATGGGCATCGGCGTCCTGGGCTCGCTCATGGGCGGCTGGGCCTCGGCCAACAAGTTCTCCCTGCTCGGCGGCCTCCGTACCGCCGCGCAGCTCCTCTCCTACGAACTCCCGATGCTCCTCGCCGCCGCCTCCGTGGCCATGGCGGCCGGTACGGTCTCGCTCACCGGCATCCTCGACGCCTTCGAGTGGTGGTGGCTGCCCTGGCAGATCGTCGGAGCCCTGGTCTTCTTCGTCGCCGGTCTCGCCGAACTCCAGCGCCCGCCCTTCGACATGCCGGTCGCCGACTCCGAGATCATCTTCGGCGCGTACACCGAGTACACGGGGCTGCGCTTCGCCCTGTTCCTCCTCGCCGAGTACGCGGGCATCGTCATCCTCTGCGTGCTGACCACCGTCCTCTTCCTCGGTGGCTGGCACGGCCCGTTCGGCGCCGACGGACTCGGCTGGCTCTGGACCCTCCTGAAGACCGCCCTCCTCGCGTTCGTCGTCATCTGGCTGCGCGTCAGCTACCCGCGGCTGCGGGTGGACCAGCTGCAGAAGCTCGCCTGGACCACCCTCGTCCCCCTCGCCCTCGCGCAGATCGCGCTCACCGGCATCGTGAAGGTGGCGATCAACTGATGTCCCCGGTCCCCGGCTCGGGCCTCGCCAAAGGCCTCGCCGTCACCCTGCGCACGATGACGAGGAAGACCGTCACCGCGCAGTACCCCGACACCCAGCCCGAACTCCCGCCCCGCTCCCGGGGTGTCATCGGGCTGTTCGAGGAGAACTGCACGGTCTGCATGCTCTGCGCCCGTGAGTGCCCCGACTGGTGCATCTACATCGACTCCCACAAGGAGACGGTGCCCCCGGCAGCGCCCGGCGGGCGGGAGCGCAGCCGTAACGTCCTCGACCGCTTCGCCATCGACTTCTCCCTCTGCATGTACTGCGGTATCTGCATCGAGGTCTGCCCCTTCGACGCCCTCTTCTGGTCGCCCGAATTCGAGTACGCGGAGACGGACATCCACGAGCTGACCCATGAGCGGGACAGGCTCCGCGAGTGGATGTGGACCGTGCCGGAGCCGCCCGCGCTCGACCCCGGGGCGGAGGAGCCGAAGGAGATCGCCGCCGCCCGCAGGACGGCCGAGAAACTCGCCGTCCAGCAGACCCGGCAGGAAGAGGAGGGAGGGGCCCCGTGACGCTCCCCACCGCCGCGTCCGTCCTCGCTGCGGCCGCCGACCACCCCGGCTTCCTCTCCCCGACCGGCGTCGAGATCGCGTTCGTCCTCGTCGGCCTCGCCACCCTCGGCGCCGCCGTCATCAGCGTCACGACCAAGCAGCTGGTGCACGCCGCCCTCTGGCTCGTCGTGGCGCTCGGCGGGCTGGCCGTCGAATACCTTCTGCTCACCGCGGAGTTCATCGCCTGGGTGCAGGTACTGATCTACGTGGGTTCCGTCGTCGTCCTCCTCCTCTTCGGCCTGATGCTCACCCGGGCCCCCATCGGCCGCTCCCCGGACGCCGACTCCGGCAACCGGTGGGTGGCCCTCGGTGTGGCCCTCGCCTCGGCCGCCGCGCTCGTCTGGGTCGTTGTGGACGCCTTCCGTACGACCTGGATCGACCTGGAAGGACCGGCCCAGGGCTCCACCGCCGTCACCGGAGCCTTCCTCTTCCGGAACTGGGTCCTCCCCTTCGAGGCGCTCTCCGTCCTCCTGCTCGCCGCCCTCGTCGGCGCGATCGTCCTGTCCCGCAAGCACGACACGGACACGGCGGTGCGGTCCGCCCCGGACCCGGTCGGCCGGGGGCAGCGGCACAGCGGCAGCGGCAGCGGCAGGAAGCAGGGTCAGGGTCAGGGCGGGAGCCAGGGCCGGGGCCGGGAGGAGCAGCACTGATGCACCTCGCCTATCCCGCCGTACTCGCCGCCCTCCTCTTCTGCACCGGTCTCTACGGCGTCCTCGCCCGCCGCAACGCGATCCTGGTCCTGATGTCCGTCGAGCTGATGCTCAACGCCGTCAACCTCAACCTCGTCGCCTTCGACGTCTGGCTCCGCGACACCCTCCACTCCGGCCAGGCCCTCACCCTCTTCACCATCGCCATCGCCGCCGCCGAGATCGGCATCGGCCTCGCGATCGTCCTCGCCGTCTACCGCAACCGCGGCTCCTCCGACATCGACCGGCTCCGCGACACCGCCGAGACCGGCACCGCCGACGGTCACCCCGCAACGGCAGGAAACGCCACGGCAGGACACACCACGAACACAGAGGCCACCGCGTGACCACGACGACCCTCGCCGCCCTCGTCCCGCTCCTGCCCTTCCTCGGCGCCGTCGCCGGGCTCGGGCTCGGCCGCACCGCCCCCGGTTTCGTCCGCCCCCTGGCGATCCTCCCGACGCTCACCGCGGCCGTCCTCGCCGTGGTCGTCGCTGTCCGCCAGGGCGGCGGCCGTGCCATCGACGCAGCCACCCAGCTGACCCCCACCGGGTCGGTCCCCATCGACCTGGCCCTGCACCTGGACGGCTTCGCGGTCCTGGTCGCCGTCCTCGTCGGGATCGTCGCCACCTGCGTACAGCTCTACTCCACGGCCTACCTCCGCGACGACGCCCGCTACCCCTCCTACGCGGCCCTGGTCTCCCTCTTCACCTCCGCGATGCTGCTCGTCGTCTACTCCGGCGACCTGATGGTGCTCCTGGTCGGCTGGGAGATCATGGGGATCTGCTCGTACTTCCTGGTCGGGCACTACTGGGAGACGCCCGAGGCCCGCGCCGCCTCCCTGAAGGCCTTCCTCGTCACCAAGCTCGGTGACGTCCCCTTTCTGATCGGCCTGTTCGCCCTGGCCGCCGACACCGGCAGCTTCCGGATCACCAAGATCCTCGCCGCCGTCACCCACGGCGGCCTCGACCACCCCACCCTCATCGCCCTGCTGCTCCTCGCGGGCGTCGCCGGGAAGTCCGCCCAGTTCCCCCTGCACACCTGGCTGCCCGACGCGATGGCCGGCCCCACCCCCGTCTCCGCGCTCATCCACGCGGCGACCATGGTCGCCGCCGGTGTCTACTTCGTGGCCCGGCTGCTGCCCGTCTTCGCCGCCTCCGGCGCGGCCCTCACCGTCCTCGCCGTGATGGCGGCCGTCACGATGGTCGGCTCCGGGCTCGCCGCCCTCGCCCAGGACGACATCAAACGCGTCCTCGCCTACTCGACGATCGGTCAGCTCGGCTACATGTCCGGGGCCCTGGCCGTCGGGGACCGCGGCGCCGCCGTCTTCCACCTGATCTCGCACGGTGCGTTCAAAGCCGTCCTCTTCCTCGCGGCCGGGGTCGTCATCCACGCCGCCGGCACCAACTCACTGGCCGCCATGTCCCGTATGGGCGGCCTCGCGCGCCGGATCCCCGACGCCTGCTGGACGATGACCGTCGCCCTTCTCGCGCTCGCCGCCATCCCACCGTTCGCCGGCTTCTTCTCCAAGGAAGCCGTCCTCGTCGCCGCCGAGCACACCGCCGTGGGGGACCGGACCGTCGCCCCCGCCGCCGCGGGCTGGCTGGTCCTGGTCGCCGGGCTGCTCGCCGCCGTCCTCACCGCCGCCTACGCCACCCGCCTCTGGCTCCTCGCCTTCCGCGGCCGTGGCGCCGAACTCCCCGACCACGGCCGCCAGCCCGTCGCCATGACCGCCGTCCTGTGGACCCTCGCCGTCCCCACCATCGCCTTCGGACTCACGGCGGGCGTGATCGGTGACTGGTTCGACGGCCACGCCCTCACCCCGTCCCTCACCACGGCCGTCCTCGCCACCGGCGTCACCCTCGTCGGCGGCCTGGTCACCTACGGGGCGTGGCGGCACACCACCGCCCTCGCCACCCGCACCCCCATCGGTGCCGTCGCCGCCCACCCCGGTGCGGAACCCGCCCTCGTCGAAGCCGAGGCCATGACGTCCCACACCGCCGCCTACGGCACCATCGCGGCCGCCGCCGACCCGGCCGACCCCGGACGCCTTCTCCTGGGCCCGCTCCACCGCCACGCGGCCAGCGGCTTCCACCTCGACGCCCTGTACACGGCGCTGTTCGTCCGGCCCGTCCAGCAGGCCGCCCGGCTCGTACGCTTCCTGGACCGCACGGTCGTCGACACCTACGTCAACGGATCGGGCGCCGCCACACGCCTCCTCGGAACCGCCGTCCGCCGCGCCCAGACCGGCAACGTGCAGACCTACCTGGGTGCCCTGCTCGCCGGGTCCCTCGCCCTGGCGATCGCCGCCGTCGTCTTCGCCAACGTCAACGCGGGGTCGTGACCGTGATCGATATCAGCCCGTCCGTGATGCAGTTCCTCCTCGCGTTCATCGTCGTCGCCCCGCTCCTCGGCGCCGTCGCGGCCCTGCTCCCCGCCCCGCCCGGTCTCCGGGGCAAGAGCCCCGACCAGGCCGTGCTCCGCCACGGCGTGACCGTCACCGGCGCCGTCCTCATCGCCGCGATCGTCCTGGCCGTCGGCTTCGACCACGGCCACCCCGCCACGATGCAGGCCACCACCGACATCAGCTGGATCCCGGCGCTGGACGTCCGCATCCACCTCGGCATCGACGGCATCTCGCTCCCCCTCCTGCTCCTGACCGCGCTGCTGACCTTCCTCTGCGCGCTCCACAGCTACTTCAAGCCCCCGGCGGGCCCCTCCCCGAAGGCGTTCACCGCCCTCGTCCTCGTCCTGGAATCCGGCACCCTCGCCACCTTCGCCGTCCTCGACCTGCTGCTCTTCTTCCTCGCCTTCGAGATGGTCCTCATCCCGATGTACTTCCTCATCGCCCGCTGGGGTGGTGACCAGCGGCGCGCCGCCGCCTGGAAGTTCATCCTCTACACGCTGCTCGGCTCGGTCGTCATGCTGCTCGGCCTGCTCCTCATCGGACTGAGGAGCGGCACTTTCGACATGGTGGCACTCGCCACTGACAACGGCCGTGGCCTCACCACATCCGTGCAGGTCATCGCCGTTCTCGCGATCGGCGTCGGGCTCGCCGTCAAGACCCCGATGTGGCCCCTGCACAGCTGGCTCCCCGACGCTCACACCGCCGCGCCGACCGTCGGATCGGTGCTCCTGGCGGGCGTCCTGCTGAAGATGGGCACGTACGGATTCGTCCGGATCCTGCTCCCCATCGCCCCCGACGGGATGCGCACCTTCGCGCCCTACCTCGCCGCGTTCGCCGTCGTCGGCATCGTCTACGGGTCGCTCGCCTGCCTCGCCCTCGCCCGCAGGGGCGCCAAGGGCGACCTGAAGCGGCTCATCGCCTACTCCTCCGTGGGCCACATGGGGTTCGTGCTCCTCGGCATCGCCACCATGACCCCCACCGGGGTCAACGGCGCGCTCTTCGCCAACATCGCCCACGGCCTCATCACCGGCCTGCTGTTCTTCCTGGTCGGCGCCGTCAAGGACCGCTACGGCACCGCCGACCTGGACACCCTCGCCGGTGCCACCGGGGCCGCCCTCTACGGCCGCGCCCCCCGTCTCGGCGCCCTCCTCGCCTTCGCCGCCGTCGCCTCGCTCGGCCTGCCCGGCCTCGCCGGATTCTGGGGCGAGATGCTCACCCTCTTCGGCGCCTACAGCCCCGCCGAAGGCCTCAGCCGTCCCGCGTTCCGCACCTTCATGGCCATCGGAGCGTTCGGCACCCTGCTCACCGCCGCGTACATGCTCATCGTGGTCCGCCGCGTCTGCATGGGCGGGCACACGCCCCACCCCCGGCTCTCGCCCGCCGCCCCGGCCGACGCACCCGAGCCGACGGCGCCCGCCGAAGCCCGACCCGCCACCCCGCGGCAGGCCACCGCCATCCCGCAGTCGGCCACCGCCCCCCAACTCGCCGACGTCCAGCGGTACGAGGCCGTCACCTGGACCCCGCTCGCCGCCCTCACCGTCCTCGCCGGACTCTGGCCCGCGGTCCTCCTCGGCCTCACCGATCCGGCCGTGCAGAAGCTCCTCGCAGGAGGCAAGTCGTGACCGCGGACCCCAGCGCCGCCCCGGGCCCCCTCACCACCGCGGCCGACACCGCCCCCAGCGTCGTCCAGAGCGTCGACTGGCTTGCCATCGCGCCGCCCACCCTCACCGCGCTGGCCGCCCTCCTGGTCCTGGTCGCCGACCTCTTCCTCCCCGCCCACCGGAAGAAGCTCCTCGGCTACGGAGCCCTCACCGCCCTCGCCGCCGCTCTTGCCCTCCTCATCCCGCTGCGCGCCGGCGACCGCGCCACCTTCTGCGTCACCAGCGGCACCCAGCCGTGCAGCTACACCGCCGACCACTTCACCCTGGTCATCCAGGCCATCGTCCTCGGCGGGGCCTTCCTCACGGCGCTGCTCTCCCTCGACGACACACGGAAGCTCCCGGCGGGGGAGTACGGGTTCCTGCTCCTCGCCTCCGCGGCGGGCGCGGCCCTCCTGCCCGCCTCCCGGGACCTCGCCACCCTCGTCGTGGCCCTGGAGGTCGCCTCGCTGCCCGCCTTCGCCCTGGTCGGCATCGTGCGCGGCGACCGGCGCTCCTCCGAGGCCGCGCTCAAGTTCTTCCTCTCCTCCGTCGTCGCCACCGCCGTCACCCTCCTCGGCGTCAGCTTCGTGTACGCGGCCACCGGGACCCTGCACCTCAGCGAGATCGCCGCCCGCCTGGACGACGTGCCCCCGGCCCTCGACACCCTCGCCGAGACCGGTGTCGTCCTCACTCTCGTGGGCTTCGCCTTCAAGGTCGCGGCAGCCCCCTTCCACTTCTGGGTTCCCGACACCTATGCAGGGGCGCCGCTCCCGGTCGCCGCCTACCTGTCGGTCGTCGGCAAGACGGTGGGCTTCTCCGGCCTCATCCTGGTCACGGTCGTCGCGTTCCCTTCCCATGCCGATGTCTGGGGCCCCGCCGTCGCCGTCCTGGCCGCCCTCACCATGACCGTCGGGAACGTCGCGGCCCTGCGCCAGCGGGCCGACCGCGACCGCAGCGCGGTCCGGCTCCTCGCCTGGTCCTCCGTCGCCCAGGCCGGCTATCTGCTCGTCCCGATCGCCGCCGCCGCGTACTCCAGCGACGAACAGATCGGCTCCACCGTCGCGTACGCCCTCATGTACGCCGTCGTGAACCTGGGCGCCTTCGCCGTCGCCGCCCTGGTCTCCCGTACGTGTCCCGGCAACCGCGTCGACGACTACCGGGGCCTGTACGCCACCCGGCCCCTCGCCGCCCTCGCGCTCGGCTTCTTCCTGCTCTGCCTGGCGGGACTGCCGCCCGGCATCATCGGGCTCTTCGCGAAGGTCACCGTCTTCTCGGCGGCCGTCGACGCGGGGCTCGGCTGGCTCGCCGTCGTCATGGCCGTCAACGTCGTGATCGCGCTCTACTACTACCTTCAGTGGACCGCGATCCTCTTCAGGAGCCCGGGGAACGCGGAGCCCAGCGGCGGAGCACCGGCCTCCGGAACGTCCCGCCGATTCCCCGTCTCCGCCCCTCTGACCACGGCGATCGCCCTCACCGCCCTCGTGGGCATCCTCCTCTCCGGCGCCCCCCAGCTCGTCCTGAGGTTCGCCGCCGTCACCCTCTTCTGACGCCTGACGGACGCCGAAGATCGGTTTGCCCGGGGCCGCGGCCACAGGGCAAGGTCGTGGCTGCATGCGTCCCGTACACGACGAGGACGTACGAAATCAATAGAGGAGAGAGAGCAGTGCTGAACGGGTTCAAGGACTTCATCCTGCGCGGGAACGTCATCTCGATGGCGATCGGCCTCGCTGTCGGAGCGGCCTTCACCGCCGTCGTCACCGGCTTCAGCACCGCCTTCATCACCCCGCTGATCGGCCTCGCCACCGGCTCGGTCGGTGACTTCAGCACGGCGGAGTTCGCGGTCGAGGGCACGATCTTCCCGTACGGAAAGTTCCTCGCGGCCGCGATCGCCTTCCTCATCACCGCCGCCGTCCTCTACTTCTGCGTCGTCGTCCCCATGACCAAGGTGCAGAACCGCTTCGCCAAGGAGGAGGAGGTCGACGTCAAGGCCGCCCTCCGTGACTGCCCGCGCTGCTACAGCGCGATCCCGGCCATCGCCTCCCGCTGCGGCCACTGCACCAGCGAGGTCGAGCCGGACCCCGAGGCCCTCTCCCTCGCGAAGCTGCCCGTCCAGCGCTGACGGCCGATCTGCCCTTCCAGGGCTGACACACGGGGCACGCCCGCCCCTCCACCCGTACGGCCCAGTGCCGCGCCGTACGGGTGAGGAACCCGGACCGGCCGGATCACGCCGCACCGGGCCCGCCCTCCGGCCGCGCGCACCAGGGAACCAGCTCCCCTCGCCTGGCGTTGACCAGTACGGGAGGCTCCACTGGGGGAGTGGAGCACCACCCCGCGAAGGGTTCCCCTGCCGCACCACTTGGAGGGCGTACCGTGCACCGCCGGCACAACAGGCTGAAAACCGCCGTACTCCTCGGGGGACTGTCCGCACTCATCATCATCATCGGCAGCTTCTTCGGACGTACGGGTCTCGTCGTCGCCCTCGTCGTGGCCGTCGGTACCAACGCCTACGCCTACTGGAACAGCGACAAGCTCGCCCTGCGGGCCATGCGGGCCCGCCCCGTCAGCGAGTTCGAGGCGCCACGGATCTACCGGATCGTCCGTGAGCTGTCCACGGCGGCCCGTCAGCCGATGCCCCGCCTCTACATCTCACCGACCCAGGCACCCAACGCCTTCGCCACCGGCCGCAACCCGCGCAACGCGGCCGTGTGCTGCACCGAGGGCATCCTCCAGATCCTCGACGAGCGGGAGCTGCGCGGCGTCCTGGGCCATGAGCTGAGCCATGTCTACAACCGGGACATCCTCATCTCCTCGGTCGCCGGAGCCCTCGCCTCCGTCGTCATGTTCCTGGTCAACTTCGCCTGGCTCATCCCCATCGGCCGCTCCAACGACGACGAGGGCCCCGGCCTGCTGGGCATGCTCCTGATCATGATCCTCGGCCCGCTCGCCGCATCCGTCATCCAGCTCGCCGTCAGCCGCTCCCGGGAGTACGAGGCAGACGCCTCGGGGGCCCAGCTCACCGGGGACCCGCTCGCCCTCGCCAGCGCCCTGCGCAAACTCGACGCAGGAACGAAACAGCTACCGTTGCCTCCGGAGCCCAAGATCGAGACCGCGAGCCACATGATGATCGCGAACCCCTTCCGCCCCGGACAGGGGATGGCCAAGATGTTCTCCACCCATCCTCCGATGGCGGAGCGCATTGTCCGACTGGAACAGATGGCAGGTCGCCGCCCGTGAAAACCATCCTGAACATCATCTGGCTCGTGCTGTGCGGGTTCTGGATGTTCCTCGGCTATTTCCTCGCGGGCGTCCTGCTCTGCATCACGATCATCGGCATTCCCTTCGGCATCGCCGCCTTCCGGATCGGGATGTACGCGCTCTGGCCCTTCGGCCACACCGTCGTCGACCGGCGGGACGCCGGATCGCCCTCCTGTGCCGGAAACGTCCTCTGGCTGATCCTCGCCGGATGGTGGCTCGCCCTCGGCCACATCACCACCGGCATCGCCCTCTGCATCACGATCATCGGCATCCCCCTGGGCATCGCCAACTTCAAGCTGATCCCCGTCTCGCTCATGCCCTTCGGCAAGGAGATCGTCCCCACCGACCAGCCCTTCGCCAGCCGCTGAGCAACCGATCACCCCATCCCCGGCGTCCTGGGTTTCAGAACCGAGCAAGGGGTAGGTAGGTCGCCATGGGCATCATCAGTTGGATCGTTCTCGGGCTGCTCGCGGGAGTCATAGCGAAAGTCCTGCTGCCGGGGCGCGACCCGGGCGGGATCGTCGGGACCACGCTCATCGGTATCGCCGGTGCGTTCGTCGGTGGCTGGCTCTCCAGCCAGTTCCTCGACCGTCCCATCAGCAACGACTTCTACGACACCGCGACCTGGATCGCCGCCGTCGTCGGCTCCCTGGTCCTGCTGATCCTCTACCGGGTGCTCTTCGGCCACTCCCGCGAACGCCGCTGACCACGCAGGCCGTCGGCATCGGCCCCGCGGGTCACCGGCCGCGCGTCGTCGGCCCCACACCGCCGACCGTGGGTGCCGTTCAGCTCAGCCCGGTCTCCCGCAACGTCACATTCAGTCGGCCGGCCCGCATCCCCGCATCCGGGTCGGCCGTTCCGGCGTACACCTTCGGTACCCCGTGGAACGCGAAGCGCGAGGGGCCACCGAAGACGAAGAGATCCCCGGAGACCAACTCCAGGTCCGTGTACGGCCGGCCACGGCCCTCGGTGTTCCCGAAGCGGAACACACACGTCGCCCCGATGCTCAGCGACACCACCGGAGCACCCGACCGCTCCTCCTTGTCCTGGTGCATCCCCATCCGGGCCGCGTCGTCGTAGAAGTTGACGAGTGCGGTGTCCGGAGTGAAGGCCTCCGCCGCGCGCTCGTCCTCGTACGCCTCCGCCACCGCCGCGCGCCCCAGGTCGACCAGCCACCGGGGCAGGGCGGCCACCCGCGCCCCGTTCACGTCGTCGGCCGTGCGCGTGTACCGGTACGGCTGCCAGTGCCACCCCAGGCACACCGTCCGCACGGACATCACCCCGCCGCCCGGCAACACCGTGTGCCGCAGCGGAACGGGCCCGCGCGCCCACTCCCGGCACGCCGCCACCAACTCCCGCCGCCGCTCGGCCGGGAGCCACTCCGGGACGTGTACGGCGCCCGGCGCGACCACCCGCCGGGGCCGCGGGAACAGCCCGCCCGAAGCCCCCGCAACCCCACGCGAGCCCATCCGTCACACCGCCCTCAACCCGTCACACCGCCTTCGACGGCCGGCCCTCACCGCACTACGCGCGCTCCGCCCCCGCCACACAGGCCGCCCCCTCCAGCCCCAGCAGCAACTGCTTGCGCTCCAGGCCACCCGCGTACCCGCGCAGCGCCCCGTCCGCGCCGATCACCCGGTGGCACGGCCGCACGACCAGCAGCGGGTTCCGCCCGATCGCCGTCCCCACCGCCCGCACACCGGCCCCCGAGGCCCCCACCCGCGCGGCGACCTCCCCGTACGACAGGGTCCGGCCGTACGGGATCTCCTCCAGCACCTTCCAGACGCGCTGCTGGAACTCCGTACCCACGCCCTCCGCGAACGGCACGTCGAACCGCGTCGAGCGCCCCGCGAAGTACGCCTCCACCTGAGCCACGACCCCCGCGAACAGCCCGGGCTCCCGCAGCCACCCGTCCTGGACGACCGCACCGCCCTTCTGTCCGGGCACGGACAGCGACACCAGCCGCAGCCCCTCGGCCGTCCCGTCCGACTCGCCCACCAGCAGCAACTCGCCCAGCGGACTCGCCACCCGCGTGTACACCGTCGTCACGACCGCTCACTTCCTTCGACCGGAGAACCGTGCGGACCACGGCGAATCCGTACCCGCACGGCCAGTCTGCCCCGCGCCCCGGCTCCCGGCTGGCGGTTTTCGGACGCCGTGCAGGGCAGGCCCCGGAACGGAAGAGGCACGCCGTCCGGGGTGACCCCGACGACGTGCCCCCTCCGCGCACGAACTGTCCTACCGGTAGTTCACGAACTGGATCGCGAAGTCGAGGTCCTTGTCCTTCAGCAGCGCCTGCACGGCCTGGAGGTCGTCCCGGCTCTTCGAGCTGACACGCAGCTCGTCACCCTGGACCTGTGCCTTGACGCCCTTGGGGCCTTCGTCGCGGATGATCTTCGCCACCTTCTTGGCGTTCTCCTGGGAGATGCCCTCCTCGATGGAGGCGAAGATCTTGTACTCCTTGCCGGAGAGCTGCGGCTCACCGGCGTCCAGCGACTTCAGCGAGATCCCCCGCTTGATCAGCTTGGACTGGAAGATGTCGAGGATCGCCTTGACCCGCTCCTCGCCGTTCGCCTCCATCAGGATCTTCTCGCCGGACCACGAGATCGAGGCGCCCGTGCCCTTGAAGTCGTAACGCTGGGAGATCTCCTTGGCGGCCTGGTTGAGGGCGTTGTCGACCTCCTGCCGCTCGACCTTCGAGACGATGTCGAAACTGGAGTCGGCCATGACGTGTGGCTCCTTGCGTCGAATGTGCGTGGGATACAGCGCAAGCCTAGCCACCGCCGCCCCCTCCGGCTGCTGATCAATGAGGTGGCGGAGCACCCCTGGTCATCAGGTATTGTTTACGTCGTCGCCAAGGAGCCCACCAACTGGGATCCAACGCGTCGTTCGAGGCGGTGTGCCCGAGTGGCCAAAGGGAGCAGACTGTAAATCTGCCGGCTCAGCCTACCCAGGTTCGAACCCTGGCGCCGCCACGCGAACGAAGCCCCCGACCGGTTCTTCCGGTCGGGGGCTTCCTCGTTGTCGGAGTGGGCCGGCGCCGACGGAATCCCCCGACCCCTGGCCCCGGCCCCGCGGCCCTCAGGGCCCCGGTTCAGTTGCCCGCCACGTCCTTCACGGCCACCGTGACCGGGACGTTCCCCGAGATCAGCTCCAGGGTCAGGCCCGCCGTCGCCGGGGTGTCCAGCAGCTCCAGGAGCGTGGCCGCCACGTCGTCGCGGGGAATCGGGCCGCGGCCGGTCTTCGCGGCCAGCAGGACCAGGCCCTTGCCCGCGTCGTCGGTGAGCATCCCGGGGCGCAGGATCGTCCAGTCGAGCGCGGAGCGGGAGCGTACGTCGGCGTCCGCCGCGCCCTTCGCCCTCAGATAGACGTCGAACACCTCGTCGCCGGGGTGGTCGGGGTCGGCGCCCATGGAGGAGATGACGATGTACCGGCGTACCCCCGCGGCCTGGGCGGCGTCGGCGAAGAGGACGGCGGCGCCCCGGTCCACGGTGTCCTTGCGGGCGGCGCCGCTGTTCGGACCGGCGCCCGCCGCGAAGACGGCCGCGTCCGCGCCGCGCAGCACCTCGGCGGCCTCTTCCACGGTGGCCGATTCGAGGTCCAGCACGGCGGGTTCGGCGCCGAGTTCGGTGAGGGTCTGACTCTGTCCGGGGTCACGGATGATCCCGACGGCCTCATCCCCGCGAGCGGCGAGCAGCCGCTCCAGTCGCTGTGCGATCTGTCCGTGTCCACCTGCGATGACAATGCGCATACCTCCGACCGTACGCCCGGCGGCCACCGTGCGCTCAGCTCCCGGGCCCGCTCCCGGAGTCGGGCCGCCCCTGGCGGGGGAGGTCGGGGCCGGCGGCCGGGTCGGGCTCGGAGTCGCAGTACTCGCGTACGGCGCTGGTGCGGGAGACGATCCGGCCGCGGTGGATGACGATCCGGCTGTACGCGAGGGAGAGCACGGCCGGGAGCCGTTCACCGCGTACGGCGAGGAGTTCGGCCGGGAACCCCGCCTCCACGCGGACATCGGGCAGGCCGAGGGCGGCGCGGGCGTTGGTGGAGACCATGGCGTAGGCGTGCTCGGCGCGCAGGCCGTGCTGCGAGGCGAGGAGGTACGCGGCCTCCAGCGGGTCGCCGCGCCCCACCGGGTTGGCCGTGTCGCGCAGTGCGCCGCTGCCCGCCGCCACGCGCACGCCCGCGGAGCGCAGGAGGCGCACGGGGGCGGTCGTCCGGCGCTCGGAGCCCGTGCAGCCGCCCTGGGGGAGGCAGACGACGGTGATCCCGGCGGCGGCCAGCTGGTCGGCGGCCCGGCCCGCCGTCTCCAGGGGGAGGTGTGCGAGGCCGGCGCACGGGCCGAGGGTGACCCCGGGGCGCAGCCCCCCGGCCATCGCGGCGAGGCGGGCGAGGCGGGCCGGTTCGTCGCCGTCGGTGTGCAGGTCGACCGGGCAGCCGTGCTCGGCGGCGACCTCCAGGACCGCCGCCGTGTAGCCGGTCGGGTCGGGGTCCAGGTCGGGGCAGCCGCCGACGACCGCAGCGCCCATCTTCACGGCGTCCCGGAGCAGGGCGAGGCCCTCGGCTCCGGCGACACCGGTGAGCAGCCGGGGGACGGCGACCGCGGTCAGGTCGGCGAGGCCGCGCAGCGCCCGCCGGGCCTGGAGGACGGCTTCCAGCGCGGCGAGCCCCTGGACGTCGCCGATCCGGACGTGGGCGCGCAGGGAGGTGGCGCCGTGGCCGAGCTGGAGGAGGGCGGCTTCGGTGGCGCGGCGCTGGATGTCCTCGCCGCGGTGGGAGGCGGGCCCCGGGCCGTCGCCGTCGGCGCTGAGGGCGGTGTCGCCGTGGGCGTGGGGCTCGGCCGGGGCGGGGAGGAGGAGGTATCCGCGCAGGTCGATGCGGGGGCCGCGGGTGGCGAGGCTGCCCGCGGTGCCGACTGCCTCGATACGGCTGCCGCTGAGGCGTACGTCGACGGCGCGGCCGTCGACGAGGCGGGCGCCGCTCAGGACGAGGACGGGGGCGGGGTCGCCGGGGGTCGCGTCGGCGCTGTCCGGCGCGTTGTCGTCGGGCCGCCGTGGCCGGCTGTCGGGCATCGCGCTCCTGGGAAGGGTGCGGGACCGCGCGGAGCGGCCGGGCCTGGAGTGGTCCCGTCGATCATGGCCGGGTCCGCGACGCGTGGCACGGCGGCTTCCGGGAGGAGCTGAATAGTCGTACCGGCGCGGCCGTACCGGGCCGGGAAAGGAAGCCGTCCCCGACGGTGCGCGAGGTGGATCAAGGCCTGATCAGGGCGTGTGGGCGGGCCCGGACCGAGGACCCGAGCGCGGCGCGGAAACGGATTTGGGCGATCGGCCGGGGACCGTGTAATGTCTTCCTCGCTCGCCCCAATAGCTCAGTCGGTAGAGCGTCTCCATGGTAAGGAGAAGGTCTGCGGTTCGATTCCGCATTGGGGCTCTGGTGATCGGGAAACCCCGCTTCGGCGGGGCGACTCATCATCAAAGCGGTGTAGCTCAGTCGGTAGAGCAAGCGGCTCATAATCGCTGTGTCACCGGTTCAAGTCCGGTCACCGCTACTAACGGTAGCCGATTGCTGGGTCGGTCCTTCGATCGGCTACTCTTTTATGCGTTCATCCGTCCATCGTCCGTCCAAGGAGCACTCACGTGGCTGCCACCGACGTCCGCCCGAAGATCACGCTGGCCTGCGTGGAGTGCAAGGAGCGGAACTACATCACCAAGAAGAACCGGCGTAACAACCCGGACCGTCTTGAGATGAAGAAGCACTGCCCGCGCTGCAACTCGCACACCGCGCACCGCGAAACGCGCTGAATCAGGCTCGTACACGAGGCCGTCCCCTCTGGGGGCGGCCTCGTGTCGTTGTATGGGGTGGTTCCCCGCACAGGGGCGTGCCCTCATTTTCGTCTTTCCATCAGGAGGTAGCGCGCGCATGGCGCTCGACCAGTCCTTCGTGGGGCGGACCTATCCGCCCACCCCGGCGTACGAGGTAGGCCGGGAGAAGATCCGCGAGTTCGCCGAGGCGGTGGGCGATGCCCATCCGGCGTACGTCGATGTGGACGCGGCCCGCGCGCTCGGCCACCCCGATGTGATCGCCCCGCCCACGTTCGTCTTCTCCATCACCTACCGGGCCGCCGGAGAAGTGGTGCAGGACCCGCAGCTGGGCCTGGACTACAGCCGGGTCGTCCACGGCGACCAGAAGTTCACCTACGTGCGTCCGGTACGGGCGGGGGACCGGCTGACGGTCACCTCCACGATCGAGGGCATCAAGTCCCTGGCGGGCAACGACATCGTGGACATTCGCGGGGACGTGCACGACGAGAGCGGCGAGCTGGTCGTCTCGGCGCTCACGAAGCTGGTGGCGCGCGCCGCCGAGGAGGCGTGATGACGGCGAAGGTCTCCTACGAGGCGGTCGAGGTCGGTACGGAGCTGCCCGCGCAGTCGTTCCCGGTGACGCGGGCGACGCTCGTGCAGTACGCGGGCGCGTCGGGCGACTTCAACCCGATCCACTGGAACGAGAGGTTCGCACGCGAGGTCGGGCTGCCGGACGTGATCGCGCACGGCATGTTCACGATGGCCGAGGCGATCCGCGTGGTCACGGACTGGGCCGGGGACCCGGGCGCGGTCGTCGAGTACGGGGTGCGGTTCACCAAGCCGGTCGTCGTGCCCGACGACGAGGGCGCGCTCATCGAGGTCAGCGGCAAGGTCGCCGCCAAGCTGGAGGACAACCTGGTCCGGGTGGACCTTCTCGCCGTCTGCGACGGCAAGAAGGTGCTGGGCATGTCCCGCGCCGTCGTCAGACTCGCCTGAGGACCACGCGCCGGCCGTACGGTCCCCGTACCGGCCCTGAGCGGGCGCACGGACGCCGAACCGGTCCGCGCGCCAGGACCACGCGGAACCTGTACGGTCCGTGGCCCCGCCCGAGCGGCGGAGCCGCGGACCGTACCCTTGTTCCGTGCAGGAACTCCACGACGCCCCCCTCGCCCCCCTGACGACCTTCCGGCTCGGCGGCCCCGCCACCCGGCTGCTGACGGCCACCACCGACGCCGAGGTGGTCGCCGCCGTGCGCGAGGCCGACGCGAGCGGCACCCCGCTGCTGGTGGTCGGCGGCGGCTCCAACCTGGTCATCGGCGACAAGGGCTTCGACGGCACCGCGCTGCGGATCGCCACCAAGGGCTTCACCCTCTCCGGCACGTCGCTGGAGCTGGCGGCCGGCGAGGTCTGGACCGACGCCGTCGCACGGACCGTGGAGGCGGGGCTCGCGGGCATCGAGTGCCTGGCCGGAATCCCCGGCTCCGCGGGCGCGACGCCGATCCAGAACGTCGGGGCGTACGGGCAGGAGGTCTCCTCCACCATCACCGAGGTCGTCGCCTACGACCGGCGCACCGGGGAGACGGTCACCCTGCCCAACGCGGAGTGCTCCTTCTCGTACCGCCACAGCCGGTTCAAGGCGGAGCCCGACCGTTTCGTGGTGCTCCGGGTCCGGTTCGCACTGGAAGAGGCCGACGGGCTCTCCGCGCCGCTCGCGTACCCGGAGACGGCCCGGGCCATGGGCGTCGAGCAGGGCGAGCGCGTCGCCCTGACCGCTGCCAGGGAGACCGTGCTGAAGCTGCGCGCGGGCAAGGGCATGGTGCTCGATCCGGAGGACCACGACACCTGGTCCGCGGGCTCCTTCTTCACCAACCCGATCCTCGACGAGGCCGCCTTCCAGGAGTTCCTGGCCCGGGTCCACGAGCGCCTCGGACCGGATGTGAGGCCCCCGGCGTTCCCCGCCGGGGACGGCCGCACCAAGACCTCCGCGGCCTGGCTGATCGACCGGGCCGGGTTCACCAAGGGGTACGGCACCGGCCCCGCCCGGATCTCCACCAAGCACACCCTCGCCCTGACCAACCGCGGCGAGGCCACCACCGACGACCTCCTCGCCCTGGCCCGTGAGGTCGTCGCCGGGGTCCACGCGGCCTTCGGCGTCACCCTGGTCAACGAGCCGGTGACGGTCGGCGTGACCCTGTAGGCGCCCGTACCGCCCCGCAGGGCACGTGACGGCGCTCAGCAGGCCACGCCCACGCCCTACGTCACCGTCGCCGGGTCGTCGATCAGCGCCGGCATCGCGTGCGCCACGTCGGCCCGGGAGATGGTCCGGCTGCTGCGCGGCGTCCCGCCCACGGCCCGCCGGTAGACGCCCGTACGCCGCCCGTCGCTCCGAACCCCGTGAGCCGCATGGGTAGCTCTCCTCAGGTGGGCAGGTAGTCACTCACCTCGCCCGTACGCTGGCGGCCGGGATCAGCCGGCCAGCCAGTCGTCGATCCCCGACAGCAGCTTCTCCCGTACGTCGACGGGCGCCGCCGAGCCGCGCACCGACTGGCGGGCCAGCTCGGCCAGCTCCGCGTCGGTGAAGCCGTGGTCGCGGCGGACCAGCTCGTACTGCGCGGCCAGCCGCGAGCCGAACAGCAGCGGGTCGTCCGCGCCCAGCGCCATCGGCACCCCCGCGTCGAACAGAGTGCGCAGGGGGACGTCCGCGGGCTTCTCGTAGACGCCGAGGGCCACATTGGAGGACGGGCAGACCTCACAGGTCACCTGGCGCTCGGCCAGCCGTGCCAGCAACCGGGGGTCCTCGGCCGCCCGCACCCCGTGGCCGATGCGGGAGGCGTCCAGGTCGTCCAGGCAGTCGCGGACGCTGGAGGGGCCCGCCAGCTCCCCGCCGTGCGGCGCGGCCAGCAGACCGCCGTCCCGGGCGATGGCGAAGGCCCGGTCGAAGTCGCGGGCCATCCCGCGCCGCTCGTCGTTGGAGAGCCCGAAGCCGACGACGCCCCGGTCCGCGTACCGCACGGCCAGCCGGGCCAGGGTCCGGGCGTCCAGCGGGTGCTTCATCCGGTTCGCGGCGATCACCACGCGCATCCCGAGCCCGGTGTCCCGCGAGGCGCTGTCCACGGCGTCCAGGATGATCTCGATGGCCGGGATCAGCCCGCCGAGCAGCGGGGCGTACGAGGTGGGGTCGACCTGGATCTCCAGCCAGCCGGAGCCGTCCGCCACGTCCTCCTGGGCGCTCTCGCGGACCAGGCGGTGGATGTCCTCGGGGGATCTCAGGCAGGACCGGGCGATGTCGTAGAGCCGCTGGAAGCGGAACCAGCCGCGCTCGTCGGTCGCCCGTAGCCTGGGCGGCTCGCCGCCGGTCAGCGCGTCGGGGAGGTGGACCCCGTACTTGTCGGCGAGTTCGAGCAGAGTGGTGGGCCGCATCGACCCGGTGAAGTGCAGGTGCAGGTGGGCCTTGGGCAACAGACGTACATCACGCTCCATCGGAAGATCCTGCCGCACGGGCGGGCCGGAGCGAAAGCCGCTTTCCTCTTTGGAGTGGGCCCGGCACGAAAAGCGCCCCCGGCCGTGGCGGCCGGGGGCACAATCGCGCGGGCTTCTCAGGCCTTGGCCTCGGCCAGGAGCTTCTGGATGCGGGAGACGCCCTCGACCAGGTCGTCGTCGCCCAGGGCGTAGGAGAGGCGGAGGTACCCAGGGGTGCCGAAGGCCTCGCCCGGGACGACCGCGACCTCGGCCTCGTCCAGGATCAGGGCGGCCAGCTCGACCGAGTCGGCCGGGCGCCTGCCGCGGATCTCCTTGCCGAGCAGCCCCTTCACCGACGGGTAGGCGTAGAACGCGCCCTCGGGCTCCGGGCAGAACACGCCGTCGATCTCGTTGAGCATCCGCACGATGAGCTTGCGGCGGCGGTCGAAGGCGGTCCGCATCTCCGCGACGGCGTCCAGCGGGCCGGAGACGGCCGCGAGCGCGGCCACCTGGGCCACGTTGGAGACGTTGGAGGTGGCGTGCGACTGGAGGTTGGTCGCGGCCTTCACGACGTCCTTGGGGCCGATGATCCACCCCACGCGCCAGCCGGTCATCGCGTACGTCTTGGCGACACCGTTGACGACGATGCACTTGTCCCGCAGCTCGGGCACGATCGCCGGGAGCGAGGTGAACGTCGCGTCGCCGTAGACGAGGTGCTCGTAGATCTCGTCGGTCATCACCCACAGGCCGTGCTCGACGGCCCAGCGGCCGATCGCCTCGGCGTCGGCCTCGCTGTAGACGGCGCCGGTCGGGTTGGACGGCGAGACGAAGAGGACGACCTTGGTCTTCTCGGTGCGGGCGGCCTCCAGCTGCTCGACGGAGACCCGGTAGCCGGTGGTCTCGTCGGCGACGACCTCGACGGGGACACCGCCAGCGAGCCGGATCGACTCGGGGTAGGTGGTCCAGTACGGGGCGGGGACGATGACCTCGTCGCCCGGGTCGAGGATCGCGGCGAAGGCCTCGTAGATGGCCTGCTTGCCGCCGTTGGTCACCAGGATCTGGCTCGCGTCGACCTCGTAGCCGGAGTCCCGCAGGGTCTTCTCGGCGATGGCGGCCTTCAGCTCGGGGAGGCCCCCGGCCGGGGTGTAGCGGTGGTACTTCGGGGTGCGGCAGGCCTCGACCGCGGCGTCGACGATGTAGTCGGGGGTCGGGAAGTCGGGCTCACCGGCACCGAAGCCGATCACCGGACGGCCGGCGGCCTTGAGGGCCTTGGCCTTGGCGTCGACGGCGAGGGTCGCGGACTCGGAGATCGCACCGACGCGGGCGGAAACCCTGCGCTCGGACGGGGAAGTTGCAGCGCTCATGGGCCCATGCTCCCAGACCGGAAAACCCGTCGGCACACGGGTTTCAGGGACCGGACAGGTCCTGTACGGGAACCGGACAGGACCGGTCGGGAGTTGTCTGTTCGACGCAGCGGCCCCGAGCACGTACACTCACCTGTCGTTGGCCTTCACCAGCCACACCGTTTCTGCACCCGGGCACCGGGGAGGATGCGGTAGGTTGGTGGAAACCACAAAGGGTCGTAGCTCAATTGGTAGAGCACTGGTCTCCAAAACCAGCGGTTGGGGGTTCAAGTCCCTCCGGCCCTGCTACACACTCCTTCGCCAGGATGTGTGCGCATGTACGTACTTCATTGCACAGCCGTGCGGCTCCACCGGGCGCGGCACGGCCACGACCCGGAATCAGGTGAGAAGCGTGACGGACGCCGTGGGCTCCATCGACATGCCTGATGCTGAGGATGAATCCCCCGAGTCCAAGAAGAAGACTCGGAAGGGCGGCAAGCGCGGCAAGAAGGGTCCTCTGGGCCGCCTCGCGCTGTTCTACCGCCAGATCGTCGCCGAACTCCGTAAGGTCGTCTGGCCGACGCGTAGCCAGCTGACGACGTACACCTCCGTCGTCATCGTGTTCGTCGTCGTGATGATCGGTATCGTTACCCTTCTCGACATGGGATTCGCGCGGGTCGTCAAGTACGTCTTCGGCTGAGCCGGCGGAAGGCGTCCGACCGGCGCCCCCCTCCGCATGTTCCACCCTTTGTATCCAGGAAGAAGCAGCCATCGTGTCTGACCCGAACCTGAACGACTCCGTCGAGCCCGAGGCGGGCGCCTCCAAGTCCGGCAAGGACGAGCTCGACATCGTTGAGGCTGCTGACTCCGTGGAGCCCGACCGGGCCGAGACCGCTGTGGACACCGAGGCCGAGGCGACCGCCGTGGACACCGAGGCCGAGGCGGACGAGACCGTCGAGGCCGACCAGGACGCCGCCGTCGCCGAGGTGGCGGAAGCCGTCGAGGCGGACGACGACGCCGAGCCGGCCGCCCCGGTCGACCCGGTCGCCGCCCTCCGTGACGAGCTGCGTGGTCTCCCCGGCGAGTGGTACGTCATCCACACGTACGCCGGGTACGAGAAGCGCGTGAAGGCCAACCTGGAGCAGCGCGCCGTCTCGCTCAACGTGGAGGAGTTCATCTACCAGGCCGAGGTGCCTGAAGAGGAAATCGTCCAGATCAAGAACGGCGAGCGCAAGAACGTCCGGCAGAACAAGCTCCCCGGCTATGTGCTGGTGCGCATGGACCTGACGAACGAGTCCTGGGGCGTCGTGCGGAACACGCCGGGCGTCACCGGCTTCGTGGGCAACGCCTACGACCCGTACCCGCTGACCCTGGACGAGATCGTCAAGATGCTCGCCCCGGAGGCCGAGGAGAAGGCCGCCCGCGAGGCCGCCGAGGCCGAGGGCAAGCCGGCTCCGGCCCGCAAGGTCGAGGTCCAGGTGCTGGACTTCGAGGTCGGCGACTCGGTCACCGTGACCGACGGCCCGTTCGCGACGCTCCAGGCCACGATCAACGAGATCAACGCCGACTCGAAGAAGGTCAAGGGCCTCGTCGAGATCTTCGGCCGCGAGACCCCGGTCGAGCTGAGCTTCGACCAGATCCAGAAGAACTAGCGCTTCCCGCCGGTTTCTGGACACATGCCTACCCAGCAGGTCAGAGGGGCTTCGCAGCCGCTCTGACCTGCTGGGTTTTTGGTCGCACAGCTATACCCGTTATCGTTGTGCGGTATGCCTCCATCCGGATGACCGGAATCGGCGGCGAAACACCTCTCACTAGGACCCGGAGAGAGCAATGCCTCCCAAGAAGAAGAAGGTCACGGGGCTTATCAAGCTCCAGATCAACGCCGGTGCGGCGAACCCGGCCCCGCCGGTCGGCCCCGCGCTCGGTCAGCACGGCGTCAACATCATGGAGTTCTGCAAGGCCTACAACGCCGCGACCGAGTCGCAGCGTGGCATGGTCGTGCCGGTGGAGATCACGGTCTACGAGGACCGCTCCTTCACCTTCGTCACGAAGACTCCGCCGGCCGCCAAGCTGATCCTCAAGGCCGCGGGTGTGGAGAAGGGCTCCGGCGAGCCGCACAAGACCAAGGTCGCCAAGCTGACGGCCGCCCAGGTCCGCGAGATCGCCACGACGAAGCTCCCCGACCTGAACGCCAACGACCTCGACGCCGCGTCGAAGATCATCGCTGGCACCGCCCGTTCCATGGGCATCACGGTCGAAGGCTGATCAGCCCCGTAACCCCCAGTGGTAGGACCAAGCGCTGGTCCGCACCACGACTCCACACTCTGAAACCACAGGAGTAGAAGTGAAGCGCAGCAAGAACCTCCGCGCTGCGGACGCCAAGATCGACCGGGAGCGTCTGTACGCCCCCCTCGAGGCCGTCCGTCTCGCCAAGGAGACCGCCTCCACGAAGTTCGACGGCACCGTCGAGGTCGCCTTCCGCCTGGGTGTCGACCCGCGCAAGGCCGACCAGATGGTCCGCGGCACCGTGAACCTCCCGCACGGCACCGGCAAGACCGCCCGGGTCCTGGTCTTCGCGACCGGTGACCGTGCTGCGGCCGCGGAAGCCGCCGGAGCCGACATCGTCGGCGCCGACGAGCTGATCGACGAGGTGGCGAAGGGCCGTCTGGACTTCGACGCCGTCGTCGCCACCCCGGACCTCATGGGCAAGGTCGGCCGCCTGGGCCGCGTGCTCGGTCCGCGTGGTCTGATGCCGAACCCGAAGACCGGCACCGTCACCCCCGATGTCGCCAAGGCTGTCAACGACATCAAGGGCGGAAAGATCGAGTTCCGCGTCGACAAGCACTCCAACCTGCACTTCATCATCGGCAAGGTCTCGTTCGACGAGACCAAGCTGGTGGAGAACTACGCAGCGGCGCTGGAGGAAGTCCTCCGTCTGAAGCCGTCCGCCGCCAAGGGCCGCTACATCAAGAAGGCCGCGCTGGCCACCACGATGGGCCCCGGCATCCCGCTGGACGCCAACCGCACCCGCAACCTCCTCGTCGAGGAGGACCCGGCCGCCGTCTGAGCCACCGAGCTCACCCGGTAGCCGCGTCACACGCGTGCTCTGTGTCGACGGGCCCCGCAACCTTCTCAGGTGCGGGGCCCGTCCTCGTATCCGCTGCGGCCGGTACGCGGGCCGCTGGGGCCGATTCCGCGGGCAGCCCGCCGTACACCGGCCCCGGGGATCTCGCCCGACCTGCCGCTAAACCCTCCGCAGCCGAGCCGTGGACGCCGGATTTGCCCGGCGCGGCCCCGGTCGCGTACTCTCGTCCAGAAGCCAAAGACCGCTGGTCGTCGCTGTGCTCCCGTGAGGGGGACGGTGACCGAAGGTTCCGCTAGATCGGACGACCTGCGCAGGTGACTGTGGAACTGCTCCCGGACGTGAGTCCGGTCGAGCCGCGCCCTGGCACTTGTGCTGGGGCGTTTCGTCTTTCCCGGCCCCTTCTGAGCGGTCCTCATCACCCGGAAGGAGGCCGACGCTCATGGCAAGGCCCGACAAGGCTGCCGCGGTAGCCGAGCTGACGGACCAGTTCCGCAGCTCGAACGCCGCCGTGCTGACCGAGTACCGGGGTCTCACCGTGGCACAGCTCAAGGAGCTGCGCCGTTCGCTCGGTGAGAACGCCCAGTACGCCGTGGTGAAGAACACGCTGACCAAGATTGCGGCCAACGAGGCCGGGATCGACGCGCTGGACGACCTGTTCTCGGGTCCGACGGCGGTTGCCTTCGTCACCGGTGACCCGGTGGAGTCGGCGAAGGGTCTTCGTGACTTCGCCAAGGACAACCCGAACCTCATCATCAAGGGCGGTGTCCTTGACGGTAAGGCGCTGTCCGCCGATGAGATCAAGAAGCTCGCGGACCTCGAGTCCCGCGAGGTTCTGCTCTCCAAGCTGGCCGGTGCTTTCAAGGGCAAGCAGACGCAGGCGGCGCAGGTCTTCCAGGCCCTGCCCTCCAAGTTCGTCCGCACCGCGGAAGCTCTTCGCGCCAAGAAGGAAGAGCAGGGCGGTGCCGGTACTCCGGCTCCCGCCGAGGCCGCCGAGTAATCACGCTCAGCGGTCCAGCGGGCTCCACGTACGCCCGCCGACACATACATCCGGCACCTGCCGAATAGTGGAAGGACGCCTGTCATGGCGAAGCTGTCCCAGGAAGACCTGCTCGCGCAGTTCGAGGAGATGACCCTCATCGAGCTCTCCGAGTTCGTGAAGGCCTTCGAGGAGAAGTTCGACGTCACCGCCGCCGCGGCCGTCGCCGTCGCCGGTCCGGCCGGCCCGGGCGCCGTTGCCGAGGCCGTCGAGGAGAAGGACGAGTTCGACGTCATCCTCACCGGCGCCGGCGAGAAGAAGATCCAGGTCATCAAGGTCGTGCGTGAGCTGACCTCGCTGGGTCTGAAGGAGGCCAAGGACCTCGTCGACGGCACCCCGAAGCCGGTCCTCGAGAAGGTCGCCAAGGAGGCCGCCGAGAAGGCTGCCGAGTCCCTCAAGGCCGCCGGCGCTTCCGTCGAGGTCAAGTAACACCCCGGGAGCCCGCAGCGGCTCCCAGGGCGCGTCACGCGTCCGTACCGAAGGGCGATCATCCATCCGGGTGGTCGCCCTTCGGCGTACCCGTGGCGGCTGCCTTGCTCTTCCGCCCGTGACGAGTAGGGTGATCTTCGCCGTGCGTCTCCCGCGAGGCGCCCAGGGGCGTGCTGAGGGCTTACCCGGGGCGGCCGGAGCGTGCTCCTGCGGGCCCGCCCGGACCGGTGGGCCTTGACGAACGGCACGAGGCGCGCAATTCTCAGGACGCGTCATCACTTCGATCCGGATCCGAGGCATGGATCGAGAGTGAAGAGGGCAGTAAAGAAGAGCGCACCCCGCGCGAGGGCCTGACCACATAGGTAGTTGAGAACAGCTGTTGAGAGCAACGTGGGTCTCTGAGAACCCCGACTGGACATCAGTGTGCCGCTTGGCTACACTGACCCTTTGCGCTGCCTGTTAGCTGCCTCCTGCCCGTCACCAGGGGCATGCCCGTACTTGAGCACCGATGACCGACCCTCGCTGAGCTGGCCTTTCCGGCCGGTTCGGGGCGGTGTGTCTGTGTCCAATGCGGGACCGGTACGCGCGTAGTGAGTCCGAGCCCTCGGAAGGACCCCCTCTTGGCCGCCTCGCGCAACGCCTCGACCGCGAATACGAACAACGGTGCCAGCACCGCCCCGCTGCGCATCTCCTTTGCAAAGATCAAGGAGCCCCTCGAGGTTCCGAACCTCCTCGCGCTGCAGACCGAGAGCTTCGACTGGCTCCTCGGCAACTCCGCCTGGAAGGCTCGCGTCGAGGCTGCTCTGGACAGTGGACAAGACGTCCCCACCAAGTCCGGCCTGGAGGAGATCTTCGAGGAGATCTCCCCGATCGAGGACTTCTCCGGGTCGATGTCGCTCACGTTCCGCGACCACCGCTTCGAGCCCCCGAAGAACTCGATCGACGAGTGCAAGGAGCGCGACTTCACGTACGCCGCGCCGCTCTTCGTCACGGCCGAGTTCACCAACAACGAGACCGGCGAGATCAAGTCCCAGACGGTCTTCATGGGCGACTTCCCGCTCATGACCAACAAGGGCACCTTCGTCATCAACGGCACCGAGCGTGTCGTCGTGTCGCAGCTGGTCCGCTCGCCGGGTGTCTACTTCGACTCCTCCATCGACAAGACGTCCGACAAGGACATCTTCTCCGCCAAGATCATCCCCTCCCGGGGTGCCTGGCTGGAGATGGAGATCGACAAGCGTGACATGGTCGGTGTCCGTATCGACCGCAAGCGCAAGCAGTCGGTCACCGTCCTTCTCAAGGCTCTCGGCTGGACGACCGAGCAGATCCTGGAGGAGTTCGGCGAGTACGAGTCCATGCGCGCCACCCTGGAGAAGGACCACACCCAGGGCCAGGACGACGCGCTGCTCGACATCTACCGCAAGCTGCGCCCGGGCGAGCCGCCCACCCGCGAGGCCGCTCAGACGCTGCTCGAGAACCTCTACTTCAACCCGAAGCGCTACGACCTCGCGAAGGTCGGCCGCTACAAGGTGAACAAGAAGCTCGGCGCCGACGAGCCGCTGGACGCCGGGGTGCTCACCACCGACGACGTCATCGCGACCATCAAGTACCTGGTCAAGCTGCACGCCGGTGAGACCGAGACGATCGGTGAGTCGGGCCGGGAGATCGTCGTCGAGACCGACGACATCGACCACTTCGGCAACCGCCGTCTGCGCAACGTCGGCGAGCTCATCCAGAACCAGGTCCGTACGGGTCTGGCGCGGATGGAGCGCGTCGTGCGCGAGCGCATGACCACCCAGGACGTCGAGGCGATCACGCCGCAGACCCTGATCAACATCCGGCCGGTCGTCGCCTCCATCAAGGAGTTCTTCGGCACCAGCCAGCTGTCGCAGTTCATGGACCAGAACAACCCGCTCTCGGGTCTCACCCACAAGCGCCGCCTCTCGGCGCTCGGCCCGGGTGGTCTCTCGCGTGAGCGGGCCGGCTTCGAGGTCCGTGACGTGCACCCGTCCCACTACGGGCGCATGTGTCCGATCGAGACCCCTGAAGGCCCGAACATCGGTCTGATCGGCTCGCTCGCGTCGTACGGCCGCGTCAACGCGTTCGGCTTCATCGAGACGCCGTACCGCAAGGTCGTCGACGGCCAGGTCACCGACGACGTCGACTACATCACCGCCGACGAGGAGGACCGCTTCGTCATCGCCCAGGCGAACGCGACCCTCTCCGAGGAGCTGCGCTTCACCGAGCCGCGCGTCCTGGTCCGCCGCCGTGGGGGAGAGGTCGACTACGTCCCCGCCTCCGAGGTGGACTACATGGACGTCTCGCCGCGCCAGATGGTGTCCGTCGCCACCGCGATGATCCCCTTCCTGGAGCACGACGACGCCAACCGTGCCCTCATGGGCGCGAACATGATGCGCCAGGCGGTGCCGCTGATCAAGTCCGAGGCCCCGCTGGTCGGCACCGGTATGGAGTACCGCTGCGCCACCGACGCCGGTGACGTGCTCAAGGCCGAGAAGGACGGTGTCGTCCAGGAGGTCTCCGCGGACTACATCACGGTCACGAACGACGACGGCACGTACACCACGTACCGCATCGCCAAGTTCATGCGCTCCAACCAGGGCACCTCGGTCAACCAGAAGGTCGTCGTCTCCGAGGGCGACCGGATCGTGGCCGACCAGGTGCTGGCCGACGGCCCCGCCACCGAGAACGGTGAGATGGCCCTCGGCAAGAACCTCCTCGTGGCGTTCATGCCGTGGGAGGGTCACAACTACGAGGACGCGATCATCCTGTCGCAGCGCCTCGTGCAGGACGACGTCCTCTCCTCGATCCACATCGAGGAGCACGAGGTCGACGCCCGTGACACCAAGCTCGGCCCCGAGGAGATCACCCGGGACATCCCGAACGTCTCCGAGGAGGTCCTCGCCGACCTCGACGAGCGCGGCATCATCCGCATCGGTGCCGAGGTCGTCGCCGGTGACATCCTCGTCGGCAAGGTCACGCCCAAGGGTGAGACCGAGCTGACCCCCGAGGAGCGCCTGCTCCGCGCGATCTTCGGTGAGAAGGCGCGCGAGGTGCGCGACACCTCGCTGAAGGTGCCGCACGGTGAGATCGGCAAGGTCATCGGCGTCCGCGTCTTCGACCGCGAAGAGGGCGACGAGCTGCCGCCGGGCGTGAACCAGCTGGTCCGCGTCTACGTCGCGCAGAAGCGCAAGATCACCGATGGTGACAAGCTCGCCGGCCGTCACGGCAACAAGGGCGTCATCTCCAAGATCCTGCCGATCGAGGACATGCCGTTCCTGGAGGACGGCACCCCGGTCGACATCATCCTCAACCCGCTGGGTGTCCCGTCCCGAATGAACCCGGGACAGGTCCTGGAGATCCACCTCGGCTGGCTCGCCAGCCGCGGCTGGGACGTCTCCGGCCTCGGTGACGAGTGGGCCAAGCGCCTGCAGTCCATCGGCGCCGACCAGGTCGCCCCCGGCACCAACGTCGCCACCCCCGTCTTCGACGGTGCGCGCGAGGACGAGATCTCCGGTCTCTTCGAGGCCACGATCCCCAACCGCGACGGCGACCGCCTGGTCCAGCCCTCCGGCAAGGCCAAGCTGTTCGACGGCCGCTCCGGTGAGCCGTTCCCCGACCCGGTCTCGGTCGGCTACATGTACATCCTCAAGCTCCACCACCTGGTCGACGACAAGCTGCACGCGCGTTCGACCGGTCCGTACTCCATGATCACCCAGCAGCCGCTGGGTGGTAAGGCCCAGTTCGGTGGACAGCGCTTCGGTGAGATGGAGGTGTGGGCACTGGAGGCATACGGTGCCGCCTACGCCCTCCAGGAGCTGCTGACGATCAAGTCCGACGACGTCACCGGCCGCGTGAAGGTCTACGAGGCCATCGTCAAGGGCGAGAACATCCCCGAGCCCGGGATCCCCGAGTCCTTCAAGGTGCTCATCAAGGAAATGCAGTCGCTCTGCCTCAACGTGGAGGTGCTCTCCTCGGACGGCATGTCCATCGAGATGCGCGACACGGACGAGGACGTCTTCCGCGCGGCGGAGGAACTCGGTATCGACCTGTCCCGGCGCGAGCCGAGCAGCGTCGAAGAGGTCTGACGGGTTCGCCGGCCGGATCCCCGTGATCCGGCCGGCTCTCCCCGGACCCGTTCAGACCATTGCTGAAGTGCCCCGTTCTCTCGCCTGAGGCGAAGGGGCTCGAACCCCCGAAAGAGGGATTGACGACAAGTGCTCGACGTCAACTTCTTCGACGAGCTGCGGATCGGCCTTGCCACCGCGGACGACATCCGGACCTGGTCCCACGGCGAAGTGAAGAAGCCGGAGACCATCAACTACCGCACCCTCAAGCCCGAAAAGGACGGACTCTTCTGCGAGAAGATCTTCGGTCCGACCCGGGACTGGGAGTGCTACTGCGGCAAGTACAAGCGTGTCCGCTTCAAGGGCATCATCTGTGAGCGCTGCGGCGTCGAGGTCACTCGCGCCAAGGTGCGTCGTGAGCGGATGGGCCACATCGAGCTGGCCGCTCCCGTCACCCACATCTGGTACTTCAAGGGCGTTCCCTCGCGCCTCGGCTACCTGCTGGACCTCGCGCCGAAGGACCTCGAGAAGGTCATCTACTTCGCCGCGTACATGATCACGTACGTGGACGAGGAGCGTCGTACCCGCGACCTGCCCTCGCTGGAGGCGCACGTCTCCGTCGAGCGCCAGCAGACCGAGAACCGCCGCGACGCCGACCTGGAGGCCCGCGCCAAGAAGCTCGAGACCGACCTGGCCGAGCTGGAGGCCGAGGGCGCCAAGGCCGACGTACGCCGTAAGGTGCGCGAAGGCGCCGAGCGCGAGATGAAGCAGCTGCGCGACCGTGCGCAGCGCGAGATCGACCGCCTCGACGAGGTGTGGAGCCGCTTCAAGAACCTCAAGGTCCAGGACCTGGAGGGCGACGAGCTGCTCTACCGCGAGCTGCGTGACCGCTTCGGCACGTACTTCGACGGCTGCATGGGCGCCGCCGCGCTGCAGAAGCGCCTGGAGTCCTTCGACCTCGACGAGGAGGCCGAGCGCCTCCGCGAGATCATCCGCACCGGCAAGGGCCAGAAGAAGACCCGTGCGCTCAAGCGCCTCAAGGTCGTCTCCGCGTTCCTGCAGACCAGCAACAAGCCCAAGGGCATGGTGCTCGACTGCGTGCCGGTCATCCCGCCGGACCTGCGTCCGATGGTGCAGCTGGACGGTGGCCGCTTCGCGACCTCCGACCTGAACGACCTGTACCGCCGTGTGATCAACCGCAACAACCGCCTGAAGCGCCTTCTCGACCTCGGTGCCCCCGAGATCATCGTGAACAACGAGAAGCGCATGCTCCAGGAGGCCGTCGACGCGCTGTTCGACAACGGCCGTCGCGGTCGTCCGGTCACCGGCCCCGGCAACCGTCCGCTGAAGTCCCTGAGCGACATGCTCAAGGGCAAGCAGGGTCGTTTCCGTCAGAACCTCCTCGGCAAGCGTGTGGACTACTCCGCGCGTTCCGTGATCGTCGTCGGTCCGCAGCTCAAGCTGCACCAGTGCGGTCTGCCGAAGGCGATGGCGCTGGAGCTGTTCAAGCCGTTCGTGATGAAGCGCCTGGTCGACCTGAACCACGCGCAGAACATCAAGTCGGCCAAGCGCATGGTCGAGCGTGGCCGCACCGTCGTGTACGACGTCCTCGAAGAGGTCATCGCCGAGCACCCGGTGCTGCTGAACCGTGCGCCCACCCTGCACCGCCTGGGCATCCAGGCCTTCGAGCCGCAGCTGGTCGAGGGCAAGGCCATCCAGATCCACCCGCTCGTCTGCACCGCGTTCAACGCGGACTTCGACGGTGACCAGATGGCCGTGCACCTGCCGCTCTCCGCGGAGGCGCAGGCCGAGGCCCGCATCCTGATGCTGTCCTCGAACAACATCCTGAAGCCGGCCGACGGTCGTCCCGTCACCATGCCGACCCAGGACATGGTGCTGGGGCTGTTCTTCCTCACCACCGACGGCCAGCTCCGTGACACCAAGGGCGAGGGCCGCGCGTTCGGCTCCACGGCCGAGGCGATCATGGCGTTCGACGCCGGTGAGCTGGCGCTCCAGTCCACCGTCGACATCCGCTTCCCGGTCGGCACCATGCCGCCGCGCGGCTGGGTGCCGCCGGTCGCCGAGGAGGGCGAGCCCGAGTACCAGCCGGGTGACACCTTCCGGCTGCGGACCACCCTGGGCCGTGCGCTCTTCAACGAGCTGCTGCCCGAGGACTACCCGTTCGTCGACTACTCGGTGGGCAAGAAGCAGCTCTCCGAGATCGTCAACGACCTGGCCGAGCGCTACCCCAAGGTCATCGTGGCGGCGACGCTCGACAACCTGAAGGCGGCGGGCTTCCACTGGGCGACCCGTTCGGGCGTCACCGTGGCCATCTCCGACGTCGTCGTGCCCGAGGCCAAGAAGGCCATCGTCAAGGGCTACGAGGAGCAGGACGAGAAGGTCCAGAAGCAGTACGAGCGCGGTCTGATCACCAAGGACGAGCGCACGCAGGAGCTCATCGCGATCTGGACCAAGGCGACCAACGAGGTCGCCGAGGCGATGAACGCGAACTTCCCGAAGACGAACCCCATCTTCATGATGGTCGACTCGGGTGCCCGAGGAAACATGATGCAGATGCGTCAGATCGCGGGTATGCGTGGTCTGGTGTCGAACGCCAAGAACGAGACGATCCCCCGTCCCATCAAGGCGTCCTTCCGCGAGGGCCTCACCGTTCTGGAGTACTTCATCTCCACGCACGGTGCCCGTAAGGGTCTGGCGGACACCGCCCTGCGTACCGCCGACTCGGGTTACCTGACCCGTCGTCTGGTGGACGTCTCGCAGGATGTGATCATCCGCGAGGAGGACTGCGGCACCGAGCGCGGTCTGAAGCTGAAGATCGCGGTCAAGGGCGCCGACGGCGTGCTCCGCAAGACGGACGACGTCGAGACCTCGGTCTACGCCCGCATGCTCGCCGAGGACGTCGTGGTGGACGGCAAGGTCATCGCGCCTGCCAACGTCGACCTCGGTGACGTCCTGATCGACGCCCTGGTGGGCGCCGGTGTCGAGGAGGTCAAGACCCGCTCGGTCCTGACCTGTGAGTCCGCGGTCGGCACCTGTGCCTTCTGCTACGGACGCTCGCTCGCCACCGGCAAGCTGGTCGACATCGGTGAGGCGGTCGGCATCATCGCCGCCCAGTCCATCGGTGAGCCCGGCACCCAGCTGACGATGCGTACCTTCCACACCGGTGGTGTGGCCGGTGACGACATCACCCAGGGTCTGCCCCGAGTCGTCGAGCTCTTCGAAGCCCGTACGCCGAAGGGTGTCGCCCCGATCTCCGAGGCCAAGGGCCGGGTGCGGATCGAGGAGACCGAGAAGACCAAGAAGATCGTCGTCACCCCGGACGACGGCAGCGACGAGACGGCGTTCCCGATCTCGAAGCGTGCCCGTCTGCTCGTGGGCGAGGGCGACCCGGTCGAGGTGGGCCAGAAGCTCACCGTGGGTGCCACCAACCCGCACGACGTGCTGCGCATCCTCGGCCAGCGTGCGGTCCAGGTCCACCTGGTCGGCGAGGTCCAGAAGGTCTACAACTCGCAGGGCGTGTCGATCCACGACAAGCACATCGAGATCATCATCCGGCAGATGCTCCGCCGCGTGACGATCATCGAGTCCGGCGACGCGGAGCTGCTTCCGGGCGAGCTGGTCGAGCGGTCGAAGTTCGAGACCGAGAACCGTCGTGTGGTCACCGAGGGCGGTCACCCCGCCTCCGGCCGTCCGCAGCTGATGGGTATCACCAAGGCCTCGCTCGCGACGGAGTCCTGGCTGTCGGCCGCCTCCTTCCAGGAGACGACCCGAGTTCTGACGGACGCGGCGATCAACGCCAAGTCCGACAGCCTCATCGGCCTCAAGGAGAACGTCATCATCGGTAAGCTCATCCCGGCCGGTACGGGTCTCTCCCGTTACCGCAACATCCGGGTCGAGCCGACCGAGGAGGCCAAGGCCGCGATGTACTCGGCCGTCGGCTACGACGACATCGACTACTCGCCGTTCGGCACGGGCTCCGGCCAGGCCGTTCCGCTGGAGGACTACGACTACGGTCCGTACAACCAGTAAGCGAGTCGCTTGAACGCCGAAGGGCGGCCACCCCGTACGTCACGGGGTGGCCGCCCTTCGGCATGTACGGGGTCAGCGGCCGGGGCACCCCCCCGGAGCGCGACGGCGACCCTGGCCGACGCGGTGAGCACGGCGATGTCCGCCGACGCCCGGCCGGAGCGTGCGAGCAGGCCGAGGCGGGCCCCGTGGTCGGCGAGCTGTGTGTCGGCCTGGTGGCTGCCCTGGACCGGCAGGGCCGGCTGCCCGTCGGCGCGGGCGAGACCGGCCTCCGGACGGCCGTGCATCCGCTCCGGTTCCAGGGCGACGGACAGGGGGCGGTCCGGGCCGGTACCGGGTCTGGGGCGGCTCCTCCGGTGGTTCGCCGCGAGGAGGCGCGGCAGCGATGCCTGGACGCCCGGCACGGCCACCGCCCGGGGCACCCGGACCCGACCCCGCGACGGCCGGGTCCGCGGCGCCTACTCGACGGCGGTCGGACTGACACCGGTCCCGACGGCGCTCGGCGCCTGGAGAACGGGCTCGCGGTGGTCTGCTGCCACGAGGGGGCCTCCTCGGCCCGGACCACCCTCACGGCCGGTCCGGCCGGTCGTCGGCTGACTGCATGGTCCGGCAGGGTGGAAGGTGGCGGCAGCCCGTGAGTACGCTGTTTCCGGGCCGTTCGATTGCCGGGCTCCGGCAATGTCCCGGAGGGGCGGTCACCTGGGGTCGCGGCCCGTCCGCGGTGGTCGGCGGGCCCGGCGTGTCGGGGTGGACAGCATTTGTTTTGACCCAGGTCCGTGAGGTAGGTACGCTCAAGCCTTGTGCCTGGGGTGTGCCTGGGCTCCGGTGCGTGTCCTCAACCGCATCGCGAGTCTGTCACTAGCCACCGCAATCTGTGCCCTTCCGCCCCTAGGGCGGGAGTCCGCAGTATTCGACACACCCGACCGCGTGGGTCGGAGATGTTCCAGGTTAGTTTCACGAACGGCACACAGAAACCGGAGAAGTAGTGCCTACGATCCAGCAGCTGGTCCGGAAGGGCCGGCAGGACAAGGTCGAGAAGAACAAGACGCCCGCGCTCGAGGGTTCGCCCCAGCGTCGCGGTGTCTGCACGCGTGTGTTCACGACCACCCCGAAGAAGCCGAACTCGGCCCTCCGTAAGGTCGCGCGTGTGCGTCTGACCTCCGGTATCGAGGTCACGGCCTACATCCCGGGTGAGGGACACAACCTGCAGGAGCACTCCATCGTGCTCGTGCGTGGTGGCCGTGTGAAGGACCTGCCGGGTGTTCGTTACAAGATCATCCGCGGCTCGCTCGACACCCAGGGTGTCAAGAACCGCAAGCAGGCCCGCAGCCGCTACGGCGCCAAGAAGGAGAAGTAAGAATGCCTCGTAAGGGCCCCGCCCCGAAGCGCCCGGTCATCATCGACCCGGTCTACAGCTCTCCTCTTGTCACGTCGCTGATCAACAAGATCCTCCTCGACGGCAAGCGTTCCACCGCCGAGCGGATCGTCTACGGCGCCATGGAAGGCCTCCGCGAGAAGACCGGCAACGACCCGGTCATCACGCTGAAGCGCGCGCTGGAGAACGTCAAGCCCTCGCTCGAGGTCAAGTCCCGCCGTGTCGGTGGCGCCACCTACCAGGTGCCGATCGAGGTCAAGCCCGGTCGCGCCTCCACCCTGGCTCTGCGCTGGCTCGTCGGTTACTCCCGCGCCCGTCGCGAGAAGACCATGACCGAGCGCCTCATGAACGAACTGCTCGACGCCTCCAACGGCCTCGGCGCTTCGGTCAAGAAGCGTGAGGACACCCACAAGATGGCCGAGTCCAACAAGGCCTTCGCGCACTACCGCTGGTAGTCGCTACCCCATCGAGACCGAGAGAAGACTGAGCCATATGGCCACCACTTCGCTTGACCTGGCCAAGGTCCGCAACATCGGGATCATGGCCCACATCGACGCGGGCAAGACGACCACCACTGAGCGGATCCTCTTCTACACCGGTGTGAGCTACAAGATCGGTGAGGTCCACGACGGCGCTGCCACGATGGACTGGATGGAGCAGGAGCAGGAGCGCGGCATCACGATCACGTCCGCCGCGACGACCTGCCACTGGCCGCTCAACAATGTTGACCACACCATCAACATCATCGACACCCCGGGTCACGTCGACTTCACCGTCGAGGTGGAGCGTTCGCTCCGCGTCCTCGACGGCGCCGTCACCGTGTTCGACGGTGTGGCGGGCGTCGAGCCGCAGTCCGAGACCGTGTGGCGTCAGGCGGACCGCTACGGCGTTCCGCGTATCTGCTTCGTCAACAAGCTCGACCGCACCGGCGCGGACTTCCTGCGCTGCGTCAACATGATCGTGGACCGCCTCGGCGCGACCCCCATCGTCATGCAGCTCCCCATCGGCGCCGAAGCGGACTTCACGGGCGTCGTCGACCTCGTGTCGATGAAGGCCTTCGTGTACCCCGAAGAGGCCGCCAAGGGCGAGATGTACAACATCGTCGAGATCCC
>NZ_JBWKCM010000018.1:0-29993 GCF_056436485.1 Streptomyces sp. NPDC043746
CTGACCGAGGCCGCGATCGTGGTCTCCGGCGGGCGCGGGGTCAACGGGGCGGAGAACTTCCCGCTCATCGAGGCGCTCGCCGACAGTCTGGGGGCCGCGGTGGGGGCCTCGCGTGCGGCGGTGGACGCGGGCTGGTACCCGCACACCTCCCAGGTCGGCCAGACCGGCAAGTCGGTCTCGCCGCAGCTGTACATCGCCTCCGGTATCTCGGGGGCGATCCAGCACCGGGCGGGGATGCAGACCTCGAAGACGATCGTCGCGGTCAACAAGGACCCCGAGGCCCCGATCTTCGACCTCGTCGACTACGGCGTCGTCGGCGACCTCTTCACCGTCGTGCCCCAGCTCACCGAAGAGATCAACAACCGCAAGGGCTGACCCCCTCGACACACCCACGCCCGGGGCCGCACGGTGACCACACCGTGCGGCCCCGGGCCGTTCCGGGCCACCATTGACGCAGGTCGAGTGTCCTTATAACTTCACTATACGGATTGTTGATTCCGGCAAGCGGAAACAGCGAGAGCGTGGAGGGCTACGGTCATGGGTCAGCAGGAGAAGGTGGCAACGAGCCTCGCGGGCACGGTCAGCGAGGAGATCAGCGCCTCCCTCACGGCGGTCGACGCGGAGCTGGCCCGCCGCTACCCGGGCGACCCCGGCACCCGCCAGCCCGTGCACACCGTCTACGTCCCCGGTGACGTCTTCGCGCCCGGCACCCTCCGGTCCTGGGGCGACCAGGCGCTGGCCGCCCTCGACGAACACGCCCCTGACGCGGCCTCCTTCGCCGCCGTCCTCGGTATCCCCGAGGAGCTGGCGGGCCCCGTCCACGACCGCGTACGCGCCAAGTTGGAGCGCGAGCCGGTGGAGGACCTGCGCATCGACTTCGAGGACGGATACGGGCCCCGCCCCGACGCCGAGGAGGACGAGGCCGCGGCCCGTGCCGCCCGCCTGGTCTCCGAGGCGTACGCGAACGGCACCGCGGCGCCGTACACGGGCATCCGGATGAAGTGCATGGAGGCCGGTGTGCGCGACCGGGGCATCCGCACCACCGACGTCTTCCTCACCGGCCTGATGGAGGCGGGCGGGCTCCCGGAGGGGCTTGTGCTGACCCTGCCGAAGGTGACGTACCCCGAGCAGGTCACCGCCTTCGTCCGGCTCCTCGAAGCCTTCGAGAAGACCCACGGCCTGGACGCCGGACGGCTCGGCTTCGAGATCCAGATCGAGACCAGCCAGTCGATCCTCGCCGCCGACGGCACCGCCGCCGTCGCCCGCATGATCGACGCTGCGGAGGGCCGGGCGACCGGGCTGCACTACGGCACCTTCGACTACAGCGCCTGCGTCGGGGTCAGCGCCGCCTACCAGGCGAGCGACCACCCGGCCGCCGACCACGCCAAGGCCGTCATGCAGGTCGCCGCGGCGGGGACCGGCGTACGCGTCTCCGACGGTTCGACCAACGTCCTGCCCGTCGGCCCGACCGACCGGGTCCACGAGGCCTGGCGGCTCCACTACGGCCTCACCCGCCGTGCTCTGGCCCGCGCGTACTACCAGGGCTGGGACATGCACCCCGGCCACCTCCCGACGCGCTACGCGGCCGTCTACGCCTTCTACCGGGAGGGCCTGGAGCCTGCCGCCGCCCGGCTCGCCGCGTACGTCGCCAAGGCCGGCGGTGACGTGATGGACGAGCCCGCCACCGCCAAGGCCCTCAGCGGCTACCTGCTGCGCGGCATCGACTGCGGAGCGCTCGACACCGCCGAGGTCGCCCGGCTGACCGGTCTGACCCGGTCTGACCTGGACGCCTTCGCCTCGCCGCGCCGGGGCGACCTGACGGTCACGGCCCCGTAGAACGTCACCCGAGGCCACCTGAGGACGTCAGCTCGCGGTACGCGAGCCATGCCGGCCACCGGCCGGACGTCCTGGCCGATCCGGGATGCGGCGTGGAGAGCGGGGAGGGGCGCCACGGGAAGCTGGACCAGGCCGTCACCGACGAGTTCCAGCACCTGCCGACGGGCTGTGCGAACCCCCTCCCGCCGGTCGACCGCCCTCAGGCGGGCGGAAGTTCGCCCGAGCCGCGCGGGATCAGGGTGGTCGGCAGCTCCACCCGGGCCGGGGCGTGGTCGGCGCCGTCGAGGCGGCGGAACAGGTGCTCGGCCGCGGTGCGGCCCACCGCCGCCGCGTCCTGCGAGATGACGGTGATGCCGAGCAGATCGGCCAGCTCGATGTCGTCGAACCCGATCAGTGCCACGGGCCGTCGCCGCTCCGCGATGACCCGGACCGCCGTCACCGTCACCCGGTTGTTCCCGGCGAAGAGCGCGGTGACCGGCTCGGGCCCCTCCAGCATCGCCTCGGCGGCCGTCCGGACCCGGCCGGGGTCGGTCGTGCCGAGGGAGACCCAGGAGTCCTCCACGGTGATTCCGGCGTCCGCCATCGCCGCGTGGTAGCCGCGCAGACGCTCGGTGGCGGTGTGGATGCGGGGCTGGTCGCCGATGAACCCGATCCGCCGGTGGCCGTGCGCGATCAGGTGGGCGACTCCCTCCCGGGAGCCGCCGAAGCTGTCGGAGAGCACCATGTCCGTGTCGATCCGGCCGGGGGGGCGGTCCACGAAGACCGTCGCGATACCCGCCTTGATCTCCGGCTCCAGATACCGGTGGTCGTCGCCCGCCGGGATCACGATCAGACCGTCCACCCGGCGGGCGCACAGCGCCAGGACCAGCTCCTGCTCCCGCTCGGGGTCCTCGGCGCTGGAGCCGTTGATGAGGAGCGCCCCGTGCGCCCGGGCCACCTCCTCCACGGCGCGGCTCAGCGGGCCGTAGAAGGGGTCCGCGAGATCCTCCAGGACCAGGCCGATCGAGGCCGTACGCCCCTTGCGCAGAACCCGGGCGCTGTCGTTGCGGCGGAAGCCCAGAGCGTCGATCGCCTCCTGCACCCGGCGCTCGGTGTCGGGCGTGACGCCGGACTCGCCGTTCACCACCCGGGAGACCGTCTTGAGGCCGACTCCGGCGCGGGCCGCCACGTCCTTCATGGTCGGCCGGTTGCCGTAGCGGGTCTCGGAATGGCGGGTGGTCCGGTCCACGGTGCGCTGTCCTGTCGTCGGATACGGGCGGGGAGGGAACATCGGCGGTTCGGGCGGCATACGGGCACCTCCGGACGGTCCGCGGAGCCCGCTGCGGACACGAACGGAGCGGCGGCATCGAGCATAGGCCCTAGACAACGTTGTCAAGGGCAGAGAGACTGTGCAGACTGGTGACCGAACCCGCAGGTCCCGCCCATCACTCACCGGAGAAGCCGCACCGATGCATACCGACCTCGTCGCCGCGCTCGACATCGGCGGCACCAAGATCGCCGGCGCGCTGGTCGACGGCGACGGCGTCCTTCTCGCGCGGGCGCAGCGGCCGACGCCCGCCCGGGAGGGCGCCGAGGCGGTGATGGGCGCCGTGGACGAGGTGCTGGGCGAGCTGACGGCCTCCCCGCTGTGGGGGCGCGCGGGCTCCGTCGGGATCGGCAGCGCGGGACCGGTCGACGCGGGTGCGGGGACGGTCAGCCCGGTCAACGTTCCCGGCTGGCGGGACTTCCCGCTGGTGGAGCGGGTGCAGAAGACGGTCGGCGGGCTGCCCGTGGCCCTGGTCGGTGACGGTGTCGCGATGACGGCGGCCGAACACTGGCTCGGCGCGGCACGCGGCTACGACAACGCGCTCTGCCTCGTCGTGTCGACCGGCGTCGGCGGCGGCCTGATCCTCGGCGGATCCGTCCATCCCGGCCCCTCCGGCAACGCCGGCCACATCGGCCACATCAGTGTCGACCTGGACGGCGACCCGTGCCCCTGCGGTGCGCGCGGCTGCGTCGAACGCATCGCCAGCGGCCCCAACATCGCCCGCCGCGCCCTGGCGGACGGCTGGCTGCCCGGCCCGGACGGCGACACCACGGCCGCCGCGGTGGCCGCCGCCGCCCACGCCGGGGACCCGGTCGCCATCGCCTCGTACGAACGGGCCGCCCAGGCTCTCGCGGCCGGGATCGCCGCCACCGCCACTCTGGTGGAGATCGACATCGCGGTGATCGGCGGGGGAGTGGCGGGCGCGGGGGACGTGCTCTTCGCCCCGTTGCGCCGCAGCCTGCGCGACTACGCCACGCTCTCCTTCGTCCGGGGCCTGGGCATCGCGCCCGCCGTCATGGGCACCGACGCGGGCCTGGTCGGCGCGGCGGCTGCGGCGATCGCGCTGCGCTGACCCCGTAGGACACGGGATGTACGGGAGGGCTCGGCTACGCCAGGGGCTGTGCGGGGAGGGGATGGCCACGACACAGGCCGTACGGGGAGGACTTGACGCCCCGTCGGCGCGGCGGCGGTCTCGCGGTGGCCGCTCCGCGTCCACCCCCGTACCACTTCGCGCGCCCTACCGCCCTCCTGTCCCTCCGTACCACCCTCGCGCGCCCTACCGTCTCCTGGCCGCTTCCGTGCACCCTCCGTGCCACCTCCCGCATCACCGTCTCCCCCCCCCCCCCCGCGTCCCACCTCCGTACCGTCGCACGTCCCGAAAGAGGCCGGATCGCCCCGTCCCGGAATCGCCGTCGCCGTGGTGGGGTTTCCCCGGCAGGGTGTTGCGGGCAAGCCACAGAGGGCAACGAAGAGGGGGAACCGTGATCGTCTGGCTGAACGGGGCGTTCGGCGCGGGCAAGTCCAGCGTCGCAGGCGAACTGATCGATCTGATCCCGAACAGCACCTTGTACGACCCGGAACTCACCGGGGCCGCGCTGCGCGGGCTGCTGCCCCCGAAGAAGCTGGCCGAGGTGGACGACTTCCAGGACCTGGCGATCTGGCGGCGGCTGGTGGTGGACACGGCGGCCGCCCTGCTCGCGGAGGCGCCCGGGGTGCTCGTGGTGCCGATGACGCTGCTGAGACAGGAGTACCGGGACGAGATATTCGGCGGGCTCGCCTCCCGCCGCATCCCGGTCCGCCATGTGCTGCTCTCACCTGAGGAAACGATCCTGCGCAGCCGGATAGCCGGTCGAGTGGAACACCCGGGGGACCAGGAGCAGAGCGAGCGCGTGAACCGGTGGGCGTACGACCACATCGGACCTTACCGTGACGCGCTCGGCTGGATCACCGAGGACGCCCATGTCGTCGACAACGGCACCCTCACCCCGCGCCAGACCGCCGAACGGATCGCGGAGGCCGTCCGTACCGGAGCCGCCCAGCCGTGCGAGATCGTCCAGAGCCCGCAGCCGACCGCAGCCACCGTCGCGGCCGGGGTGCTGCTCTTCGACGAACAGGACCGGGTGCTCCTCGTCGACCCCACGTACAAGCCGGGCTGGGAGTTCCCCGGCGGCGTCGTGGAGGAGGGCGAATCCCCGGCCCAGGCGGGGAGACGGGAGGTGGCCGAGGAGACCGGACTCCGGCTGGACCGCGTCCCGACCCTGCTCCTCGTCGACTGGGAGCCGCCCTCACCGCCCGGCTACGGCGGGCTGCGCTTCCTCTTCGACGGCGGGCTGCTGTGCTCCGAGGAGGCCGAACGGCTGCTGCTCCCCGGTTCCGAACTGCGCGGCTGGCGCTTCGTCACCGAGCAGGAGGCGGCGGCGATGCTGCCCCCCGTCCGCTACGAGCGGCTGCGCTGGGCGCTGCGGGCGCGCGAACGGTCCACGGTCCTCAACCTGGAGGCGGGCGTCCCGGTGGGCTGAGCGGACCCGACGCGCTAGCCCGCCGCCTCCGCCGCCGCCCGCATCACCTCCGCCGCGTCCTGGGTCAGCGGGTCGCCATGGCCGAAGCAGACCGTCCGGGGCTCCAGCGCGGCCAGCCGCCGGAACGTGTCCAGCGCCCGGACCCGGTCCACGTTGAACACGCCGAGCATGACCTTCTCGACCGACGCCACGCAGTCCCCGGTGAACAGCACCCCGTGGCGCGGCAGGTGGAGGGCGATGGAGCCCGGCGTGTGGCCGGGGGCGTGGACCACCCGGGCGCCGCCGCCGAAGGGCAGCACCTCGCCGTCGGCCACCTCGCGGTCGACCCGGGTGGGCGGGGCCTCGGGGGCCGTCAACCCGTGCTCGTACAGCGGGCGTTCCCAGTCGAGGAGGTCCGGTTCCGGTACGGGAAGCTCACCCCGGATCACCGGGGCGTCCAGCGGGTGGGCGAGGATCTCGGCGCCGTGGCGGTCGGCCAGTTCCTGCGCCGCGCCGTAGTGGTCGCGGTGGCCGTGGGTGAGGACGATGCGGGTGATCCGGGCGGGGTCGAGGCCCAGACCCCGCACCGCGTCCTCGATCGCCGGAGCCGCATCGATGTCACCGGCGTCGACAAGCGTGAGGCCGGAGCCGGAGCCGGAGCCGTCGTGCCAGAGATAGGCCTGGCCGATCCGGAAGCGGAACATGTACAGCCTGCGGGGGAGCACGGGGACGAGATCCATGTCCTGAACGTACGCAGCCGACGGCACCCACCGTACGGAACTACGCTTCCAGCGACTTCGCCGATGGCAGAGCCGAGGCGCCGAAGCCCCGGTGGCGGCCGATCAGGGCCGCCACCGGGGCTTCACGGTCCGGCCCTCAGGCCTTCCTCGACTCCGCGTAGTTGCGCAGGAACAGCGCCTCCGCCACCGACATCCGCTCCAGCTCCTGGGGCGACACGCTCTCGTTCACCGCGTGGATCTGCGCCTCGGGCTCGCTCAGACCGATGAGCAGGATCTCGGCCTCCGGGTAGAGCGAGGCCAGCGTGTTGCAGAGGGGGATGGAGCCGCCCATGCCGGAGGACTGCATCTCCTGGCCCGGGTAGGCGTCCCGCATGGCCTCCGCCATCGCCGTGTACGCCGGGCTGGAGGTGTCGGCCTGGAACGGCTGCCCCTGGCCCACCTGCTCCACCGCCACCCGCGCTCCCCACGGAGTGTGCGCCTCCAGGTGCGCGGTGAGCAGCTTGGTCGCCTCGGCGGCGTCGTGGCCCGGGGGGACGCGCAGGCTGATCTGGGCCCGCGCGCTCGCCTGTACCGACGGGGTGGCGCCGACGCAGGGCGGGCAGTCGATGCCGATCACGGTGACGGCGGGGCGCGCCCAGATCCGGTCCGCGACCGTGCCCGTACCGATCAGCTCCACGCCGTCCAGCACCTTGGCGTCCTGCCGGAACTCCGCCTCCGGGTACTGGAGTCCGTCCCAGTCGGCGTCACCGGTCAGACCGTCCACCGTCGTCGTGCCGTTCTCGTCGCGCAGCGAGGCGAGCAGCTGGATCATCGCGGCCAGCGCGTCGGGCGCCGCGCCGCCGAACTGGCCCGAGTGCAGGTTCCCTTCGAGGGTGTCGAGCTTCACCCGCAGCATCGTCATCCCGCGCAGCGTGGCCGTGACCGTCGGCAGTCCGGCCCGGAAGTTCCCGGCGTCCCCGATGACGATCGTGTCGGCCGCCAGCAGCTCCGGGTGCGCCTCCGCGTACCGCTCCAGACCGCCGGTGCCCTGCTCCTCGGAACCCTCCGCGATCACCTTCACCGAGACCGGGACGCCGCCGTTCGCCTTGAGGGCGCGCAGCGCGAGCAGGTGCATGATGAATCCGCCCTTGCAGTCCGCCGCGCCCCGGCCGTACCAGCGGCCGTCGCGCTCGGTCAGTTCGAACGGCGGGGAGAGCCACGCCGACTCGTCCAGCGGCGGCTGCACGTCGTAGTGGGCGTAGAGCAGCACGGTCGGGGCGCCGGCCGGGCCGGGCAGGAAGCCGTAGACCGACTGGGTGCCGTCGGGGGTGTCGAGCAGCGCGACGTCCGTGAAGCCCTCGGCACGCAGGGCGTCCGCGACCCAGTTCGCCGCCGCCTCGCACTCGCTCTTCGGGAACACCGCGGGGTCCGCCACCGACCGGAACGCGACCAGCTCGGCCAGCTCCGCCCGCGCACGGGGCATCAGCGAGGCGACGGTCTCGGAAATCGGGCGGGCGGTCATGGGCACGCTCCTCGTGGGTGCGACGTTATGGGTAGGGCACGGTGTGTACGCGCCTCGCCACGACACCGTGGGTGCGGTGCCGTGCGGCAGGACAGAATCATGGCCGATCCTCCCACAGGGGGACTCGGCCGGGACGCGCCGTAGGATGCCGTGAGCAGCTTGGGGCCACTGGTCGGATCAGGAGCAGAAGCACATCGTGAGCAGCGAGAACGCAGACGCCGGGCGGGAAAACGAAGAGTCGTCGTCGGTCTGGGACGTCGTGGTCGTCGGCGCCGGACCGGCCGGCGCATCGGCGGCGTACGCGGCAGCCGTGGCGGGCCGGCGGGTCCTGCTGCTGGAGAAGGCGGAACTGCCGCGCTACAAGACCTGTGGCGGCGGCATCATCGGATTCTCCCGGGACGCCCTGCCGCCCGGGTTCGAACTGCCCCTGAAGGACCGTATCCACGCGGTCACCTTCTCCCTCAACGGGAAGCTCGCCCGCACCCGCCGCTCCCGGCGGATGCTCTTCGGGCTCATCAACCGGCCGGAGTTCGACGCCGGTCTGGTCGAGGAGGCGCAGAAGGCCGGTGCCGAACTGCGCACCGGCGCCTCGGTGGTGCGGGTGGAGCAGCACGGACCCGCCGTTCCCGACCGGCGTACGGTCGCCGTCGTGCTGGCCGGTGGTGAGACGGTGCTCGCGCGGGCGGTCGTCGGCGCGGACGGCAGCGCGGGCCGGATAGGAGCACATGTCGGGGTGAAGCTCGACCAGGTGGACCTCGGCCTGGAGGCGGAGATCCCGGTTCCGGCGACGGTGGCGGAGGACTGGGCGGGCCGGGTGCTCATCGACTGGGGCCCGATGCCCGGCAGTTACGGCTGGGTCTTCCCCAAGGGCGACACGCTGACCGTGGGCGTGATCTCGGCGCGCGGCGACGGGGCGGGCACCAAGCGGTATCTGGAGGACTTCATCGCCCGTCTCGGCCTGGCCGGGTTCGAGCCGTCCGTCTCCTCGGGCCATCTGACCCGTTGCCGCAGCGACGACTCACCGCTCTCGCGCGGCCGGGTCGTGGTCTGCGGCGACGCGGCGGGGCTGCTGGAGCCGTGGACCCGGGAGGGCATCTCCTTCGCGCTGCGCTCGGGCCGCCTCGCGGGCGAATGGGCCGTCAGGATCGCCGAGTCGCACGACGCGGTGGACGCCCGCCGCCAGGCCCTCAACTACGCCTTCGCCATCAAGGCCGGTCTCGGCGTGGAGATGGGCGTGGGCCGTCGCATGCTCAAGCTCTTCGAGCGACGCCCAGGCCTGCTGCACGCGGTCCTGACCGGCTTCCGCCCGGCCTGGAAGGCGTTCGCCGGGATCACCCGCGGCACCACGTCCCTGGCCGAACTGGTCCGCACGCACCCGCTGGCCCAGCGGGCGTTGAGCGCGATGGACCGGTAGCCGGCAGCAGTGGGCGGTGGTCGGTAGCCGCTGGCGGTGCTGGGCGGGGTCCGTCAGTCGGTGACCGTGATGCGGAACACCGGGTGGTCCGGGCAGGCGGCCAGGAGTTCGGCCTCCGTGGACTTCGCGGTGACGCCCTGGAAGTACTGGTTCACCTCCCAGCCCCACCGCTCCAGATAGGCCCGGACGATCCGGGCCTTCTCTGCGTCGTCCGCGATCTCGACGGCGGTGAAGCGGCTGACCTTGCGCCCCAGTCGCAGTTCGCCGCCGCCCGCGGCGCGCATGTTGCGCACCCACTGGGAGTGGCCCCGGGCCGAGACGAGGTAGCACTCGCCCTCGAAGGTGTGGGTATTGACGGGGATGCGCTGCATCTGGCCGCTCCGGCGTCCGCGTACCGACAGCTCGGCGGAGCCCATGAGGCTGATGCCGTGCCGGGCCAGCCAGCCGACGGCCTTGTTGAGGCGCTGGGCGGACGCGCTCGTCCGGAGGTAGTAGGTCTGCGACATGGTGACTCCCACGTGTCCCTGCGTGCTGCGCCGGGGCGCGCCACGATCTCAGAAAAGAGAGCAGTGCTCTCGCTTGAGATCAGTGTGCGCGAGAGTGCTGCTCAAAAGCAAGAGCAGTGCTCTCTTTTATGGTCGGTGCTCTGAACGCGTGGCAGACTGATCGCCATGACCGCCATCCGAGGGGCCAGGGAACGTGCCCGCGTCGAAGTGACCGCCGCCATCAAGGACGAGGCCAGGAGGCAACTGGCGGCGGAGGGTGCGGCCGAGCTCTCCCTGCGCGCCGTCGCCCGCGAACTCGGTATGGCCTCCTCCGCGCTGTACCGCTACTTCCCGAGCCGCGACGACCTGCTCACCGCGTTGATCATCGACGCGTATGACGCCGTCGGAGAGGTGGCGGAGTCCGCCCGCGCCACCGCCGACCTGGTCCGCCCGCACCCCGCCCCGTACGCCGAGCGCTGGGTCGCCGTGGCCGGTGCCGTACGGGAGTGGGCCCTCGCCCACCCCCACGAGTACGCCCTGATCTACGGCTCGCCCGTCCCCGGCTACAGCGCCCCCATGGACACCGTGGGCCCGGCCTCCCGGGTCGGGATGGTGTTCATCGGCCTCATTCGCGACGCGTTCGGGGCCGACGGTCTCGCCGTACCGCCCCTCGCGCCGGACCTGCGTGCCGAGGCCGAGCGGGTCGCCGCCGAGATCGCCCCGGACCTGCCGCCCGCCGCGGCGCTCGCCCTCGTCGCCGCCTGGGCGCAGCTCTTCGGCCTGATCTCGTTCGAACTCTTCGGCCAGTTCAACCGGATGATCGAGGCGCGCGAGGCGTTCTTCCGGCAGGCGGCGGGGGAGCTGGCCCGCTCGGTCGGCCTGCGGGGGCGCCCGGCCGTCCGCTGAGGGGGAGGGGCGCGTCCTGCTGTGCGCCCCGCTCCGCCTGCGGTCGCCGCCTCACCGGCACCGTGCCACGGGGGCCGCACGTTCCCGGCAGGCTTGCCCGCTTCGTACGGCTCGGCTGCGGCCGGCTCCGACGCGCTCGGCTCCGCTCCGTACGGTCGGGTCGCCCGCGCGTCGCCGTACCGCTCAAGCTCACCAGGTGACCGCCGAGTTGTCCGTCCAGAGCCGGGCCACCGACCGGTCGCCGCGCAGCGTGACGGCGGTGAGCGGCAGACGGTTCCAGAGGGTGAGGTAGAGGCCCTCCGCCGTTCCGCTCAGCTCGCAGTCCGCGTCGCCCCTCCCGGTGTCCGCGGTGGACGTCCGCACGGTCTGCGGCGGCTCCTCGGAGATCCGTACGGTCCACACCGCGTCCGTGTCCACCGCCCGCACCCGCAGTGTGCGCGGTACGTCGGAGCGCACCCGGCTCCTGGGGCGGGCGTGGAAGCCGGTGAGCAGTTCGTCGATGCCGTCCACCGACCGGTCGGCGTCCACCGGCGACAGCCGTCCGCCGAGCGCCGACTCCGCGTCGACCCGGTGCATGGTCGTCTCGTGCAGCTGGCGGCGGGACCAGAACGCCAGAGGGGAGGGCGCGGGCAGGAACGTCCAGCACTCCAGGCCGACGGGGGCGGCCTCCAGGGAGCGGACCAGGTGGCCGTGGCCCTCCCTGAACCAGTCGAGGAGCTCCGTGCCGTCCAGGTCCGGTTCTCCGCCGTCGGGGTGAGGCGTGGTGTGCCCCTCGGTGACGAGCTCGGCCGCCCAGCGGTGCACCATGCCCGTGTGGCGCAGCAGGTGGCGTATCTGCCAGCCGGGGCAGGTCGGGACCGACGCCCCGGGGCCCGCCTGCTCGGCCGCCGCCGCGAGGAGCCGGCCTTCCTCGGACAGGGACGTGATGTGGTCCGTGATCTCCATGGCGGGATTCTGCCAGGAGGGGGCGGGGAGGTTCCGCCGCCTCCTGGCAGCGGTTCCGCCGCCCGCGGCGGAACCTGTCCGGCTCACGCGTGCGTCGCGTTCCTGGCCCCGTACCCCAGCACCGCCGCACCCGCCGCCAGCAGGGCCACCGTCGTCAGGGCGACCGGGAGCGAGAACCAGTCGGCGAGGAAGCCGATGGCGGGCGGGCCCAGCAGCATCCCGCCGTATCCGAGGGTCGACGCTGCGGCCACCCCGCTGGGCCCGGCCAGTTCGCCGGCCCGGCCCACGGCGACGGGGAAGATGTTGGCCAGCCCCAGCCCGGTCACCGCGAACCCGGCCAGCGCGAGCCAGGCGGTCGGGGCCAGGGAGCCCAGCAGCATGCCGGCCGCCGCGACCGCGCCGCCCAGGGCCAGGGTGCGGGTCTGGCCGAGCCGTTCCAGGAGCAGCGTGCCGGTGAGCCTGCCGATGGTCATGGTCAGGGCGAACAGCGCGTATCCGGCGGCGGCGAGACCGGGGTGGGCGCCCAGGTCCTGTTCCAGGTGGAGCGCGCCCCAGTCGGCCAGTGCGCCTTCCCCGTACGCCGTGCACAGCGCGATCACGCCGAAGAGCAGCACGATCCGGCGGGCCCGTGGGTCGAGCTTCTGCCGGTGGCCTTGCCGCCGGGAAGGGGGCGTGCGCGATGCGTACGCCGTACGGGCCGGGCGGTGGCGCAACAGCGCCGGGCCCGCGAACGCGGTGACCATCAGGCCGATGGCGGTGAGCAGGAACAGGTGGGTCGAGGCGGAGAGGCCGCCCGCCACCAGTCCGCCGAGTCCGGCACCGACCATGCCGCCCAGGCTGAACGCGGCGTGGAAGCTCGGCATCACCGGTCGGCGCAGCTCGGCGACGAGGTCGACGGCCGCGCTGTTCATCGCCACGTTCATCCCCCCGTACGCCGCTCCGAAGACCAGCAGGACCAGGCCGAGGGAGAGAGCGGAGTGGGTCTGGGCGGGCAGGGCGATGGAGAGGGGGAGCAGCACCCCGCAGGCCGCGGTGACGGGATGGCTGCCGTAGCTTATGGCGGCACTATGAGGTGTCTCAAAGATCGCGAGATTATGCGGTCTTCCTCCGTGTCTCACCATAGGTCAGGAGAGCGGGTTGTCCGCCACCGTGGAAGAAGTAACTACTGAGGCAGTGGTCGCCAGTCATCGCACTGTCGCAGGGCTCGCAGCCATGGGCTGCACGGACGCATCCGGGGTTCTGCGCCGGGCTGGCGTCGAGGAGGGGCAGCGGTTCATCCTCGGGCCGGCCGGTTCCTACGACGTGCATCTGAACCGGATGATCAGGGACTTGCCGAGCTGGGGTGTCCGCTCAGTCAACGGCCAGGAAGCGTACTGCTCGGACTTGACGCTCGTGTGCCGATTCCTCCACGAGGCCCGGGGCGGCAAGACGATCTGGGAGATGAACGGCGCGGATCTGCGTGCTCTCAAGCAGGCCAGGCTCTTCGCAGCAGACCTCGACGAGCGGATCGAGTACAGCACTTGGAATCGGATGGTGGCTTCACTCGACAAGTGGGTGCAGTGGTCGCTGGACGCAGAGCTCCTGGCCACAGAGCCGTTCCGGTACGTCGACAAGGTGGTGATGACTCCGCACGGCCCCGTCCAGGTCCGGGTGAACGCCGAGGCGGAGCCGGGCAAGAGTGACCGGCCGATCACGTTCCTGTCGTACGAGGACTACCTGCTGTGGCGGGATGTGGGGCTGCGAGGGTTTCTGCCGGATGGCGGGCGCGATCCGAAATGGCGGGGGCGCAACGGCGAACGCAACGCGCTGTTCTCGGACTTGCTGGTGTGTACCGGGATGCGGCTGACGGAGGCATCGTGCCTGCTGGTACCCGAAGTGCCGCCGCTGGCCCACGGCCGGGGGGACTTCCATCTGTCGAAGTCGACGACGAAGAGGGAGAAGGCCCGCACGGTCTATGCACGGCGACGAGTGGTGCGCGATCTGCATCACTACCTCGCGATCGAGCGCGACGAGGTGATCCAGCGCACGCGCGAGGCCGGGGGATACACCGGGGCGAGCGGGCACCGGGTGGTGCGTTCGAGCCGTCAGGCACTGCTGGTTGAGGGCCGCCCGCGGGCCTGGACCTATGCGGGCCTCGGGTACGAGGATCGCTTGCGGCTGATATCGGTGGATGCGCACGGCCGTGAGATGGGGCCGCTGTGGTTGTGGCTGGGCGAAGGCGGGCAGCCGCTGAAGACCTCCACATGGCAGTCCGCGTTCCGGCGGGCGAATGCACGGTGCGCGAGCTTCGGCCTCGACTTCGACGTACACCCTCACACCCTGCGGCACACGTTCGCCGTGCACATGCTGGGGCTGCTGCTGCGTCAGACGATCCGGGCGATGGGAATGGCCGAGGACCGCCGCTTCACGTTGGCCCAGATCAAGCGGATGTTGATCGGCAATCCGATGCGCAAGTTGCAGTTGCTGCTCGGGCACACCCGGGAGCAGACGGTCTATCTCTACCTGGATGTTCTGGACGAGGCCCAGGAGATCGTCCTCGCGGCGCTGGCCGAGTGGGACGAACAGGCGGCGGTGCTGGACAGCATAGAGGTCCCGGAGGCCGGGCTGTGAGCCCGAAGCGCGTGCGGTTTTCGGCGACGGCGAGCCCACCGGCGGCGGATCCGGTGTCGAGCATCGGGCCGGTGGTGTTCTCCGTGCCCGTGCTGGTGCTCGGCACGGAGCAGGAGGTGGACTTGTCCGATCTCGGCCATTGTCGGCTGGTTCAGCCACTCGCGAGCTCTCTGCTCGAGGAACTCGGCACCAGGGGTGGGGTCAGGCAGCGAACGCTACTGCAGGAAGGCGTCCGGACGGTCCGCGATTTCGTCACGTTCACGGCGGCAGCCCTGGAGGGGCACGATGAGCTGGCTCTGGACGATTTGGAACCGGGTCTGCTCGACGGTTTCGAGCAGGCCCTGGCCAGCCGGTACGGCGCGGACAGCCAGGGGCCCAGGTCGGTGCTCTTGCTGCTCCTGCGGTTGCTCCGGAGGATTGATGAGTCCCGTCCTGGCCAGTTCGAGTTGGAGTTCGCCCATCGGATCAACTCCAAGCGGACTTCCGAGGAGAGCTTCACCAAAAGGCCGCTGAACGCATACCCGTTCCCGGTGTTCGAAGCGTTGGAGGCGGCGGCTCTGGACGGGGTCGGCAAGGTCCGTGACCGCATACTGGAAGGCGAGGAGCTCGCTGAGAAGGGCCGTGACCCAGAGGTACACGGATGGGACCGGCTGGAGAACATCTGCTGGTACCTGGCGAACCGCGGCCCGCTCACCCGGGACCACCGCGGAATCCGCGCACTCACCGAGCACGGCGGGAGGGCCGCGCTGAACTCCCACCTGTTCCTGACGCCCAGGGACATGGTCCGCTTCCAGGTCCTACTGGCCTGCCAGACAGGCCTGGAGCCCGAGGCCATCAGAGAACTGCGGGCCACCTGCCTGGTCAGTCCCGCTCGCGGCTACGTCACCGTCAGCTACCTCAAGCGCCGCTCCCCGGGCGAGCAGAACAAGTCGCTGCGTGTGCGCGACGGCGGCACACTACGTACTCCAGGTGGCGTCATCCGCCTTGCTCTGCGGTTGACCCAACGGGCCCGGGAAATGATCGGAGCCGAGGAATTGTGGGTGCTCCCTTCGGGAACTACGGGTGTGCTGGCCCCCCGGTTCACCCGGACCGTCGCGGTGGACACGCTTCCCCGGCGGGCGTTCCTGGCGGAGCACAAGATCGACGTGATGAAGGACCATGGCGGTGGGGGCGTCTCCCTGGACCTGCGCCGGATCCGCAAGACGTTCAAGTCTCGGCAGTACCTCCGCGCCGGCGGGATCCTCCCCGACTTCGTCAGCGGGCATACGCCCGGGGTCGCGGCCCGGCACTACGCGGACATCGCCGCCCACGACGAGATTCACGACTCCGCGGTCGAGGCCGGACTCGCGGAGGCGCTGGCGATCGTGCTGCCACCGCCCGTCGTACTGGACGACGATGGCAGCCGGCTGGACGACGGAGAAGAGATCCTGCCGCCTCAGGTCGTGCAGGACACGCTGTCCGGCGCGACTGACGTGTGGCTGTCCTCGTGCACCGACTTCTTCGCCTCGCCGTATGCGGTGAAGAAGGGGGCACCGTGCCCGGTCCCGCCCTGGGTATGTCTGGAGTGCCCGAACGCGGTGTTCACCACCCGACACCTGCCGGCGGTGCTGTCCGTGCTGGACACCATCGAGCGCCAGCGCGAGGAATTCTCGGTTCCTGAGTGGCAAGCCCGATTCGGCCTGGCGCACGAGCGCATCACCACCGGGGTCTTGAACCGGTTCAGCGCACGCCAGACCACCACCGCCCGCGCGATCGCAGAGGCTGATGGTCCTCGGCTCGCCCTGCCCGCCTCCTTCTTGGAAACGATCCAGTGACGCTCAAGTTCGCGACCTCGCTACCGGTACAGACCGGCCCCGCCCCCGACGCTTTCGTGCTGCCGAAGAAGTTCACCAAGGGCAAGGCGAACCGGGGCCCCCGGTTCGCCGACGACGTATGGGATCTGCGGGAGTTCCTGCCGCGGACCTCACGGCACACCCGGGTGAACTTTCTCCTCTTCCGAGAGGGCCTGCAGCGGCACACAGCGAAGGAGTTCGCGTTCGCACTCTTGCGCGAGACACCGGGCAATCAGCTTCGGCCGACGAAGCCCACCTCCCTCCCGCAGGCCCTCACAACCCTGGCCCGCGTCTGGACGAATCTGCACGCGGTCGGTGTGAAGCGTCTCCAGGATGTGCGCCGCGAGCACTTGGAGGCCCTGCTCCCCCTGCTGCGAACGTCGACTCCGGCCGGGGTCGAGGACCAGGTCAACACACTTAAACGACTGGCCGAGTTCGGCCCGTACCTGTCCTATGACCGGCTCACTCTCCGGCCCTGGCCCTATCGCACCGCCCGGCAGATCTCCGGGGCGACGAGCGATCAAGAAAACAGCACCCCCCGCATCCCCGAGGAGATCATGCGGCCCTACCTGGCCGCTGCCGTGTTCTACGTGCAGTTCGCCAGCCACGACCTGTTGGCTGCCCGCGAGGAGCTCGCCCGTGCGAGGGAAGCGATGAAGGCGGAGGCCAGACCGGTGCCATTTGGCAGAGGCGGCAGCCCGACGCGGAGAAAGATCGAACAGTTCATCGCCCAGCGGAGGGAGGAGGGCCGCGGTCTGCCGGCCCTGCCGTTGGAGCGGCATCACACCGTGCCCGATGCGGCAGTCATCGACGGGATAGTCCAAGCCCCGAACCTGACCATGATCAGGCACTTGAGCGGCACCCAGGCCATCCATCACCTGCGACCACTCCTCGTGGACGCCGGCAACGAGTTGGGCTGGGAACAAGGCGGCCTTCATCCGCGGGCCCTGTGGCCGACGACGGGCAGAGCCTGGCGGGCCTCGTTGAGCGCAAGCTCGTTGAAGACGGAAGTCGTCCAACTACGTGTCGCCTGCTGGATCGTCATCGCCTATCTCTCGGGCATGCGCGACATGGAAGTACGGGAACTGGGACGCGACTGCGCGTTCACCGAGGTCGGCAGCGACGGCCGAACCCGGTACAAGGTCCGAGGACGCGTCTACAAGAACCGCAAGCTCTCCGGTGACGAAGCCGACTGGGTCGTTCTGGACATCGTCCACGAGGCCATCAAGGTGCTGAAGCTCATCAACGACGACCCTACGCACTTGTTCGGCTACCGGCAGCGCACGGACTACGTTCTTCTGTCCACGATGCCCCTGCGGCTCAAGAACTTCCGCGATCACCTGAACACCCTGTTCAGTACGCCGGAGGGCCCCTACATCCCGCTTCCGACGGCGAATGACCCGGAATGGGACACCGCGACAGAACCCGTCGCCAGTAGCGTGGACGACGAAGCCACGGACGAGGACCCCCTGGCCTGGTCGTTCAACACACGGCAGTTCCGTCGCACGCTGTCCTGGCACATAGCGAACCAGCCCTTCGGGGTCGTTGCCGGAACCCGGCAGTACAAACACGCCAGCCACATGATCTTCGAGGGATACGCCGGGACTTCGGCTTCCGGGTTCGCCGACGAGGTTGCCGCCGACAAGGCCGTCGCCCGGTTGGACTACGTCGAGGACCTGTATCACGACTGGAACGAGGGCGGTCGATCCGCCGGCGGCGCGGTCAAGCGGGTCGAAGCCGAATTCGACCGCATCCGCGCGGAACTCGGGGACTTGCCCGGTGTGGTCGCCAGCCCGGAACGGCTGCGGACCATGCTGCGGCATCTGACCCGCACTCTGCACCCCGGCGCCCTCAACGACTGCTTCCACCACGCCGAGTCCGCGGTTTGCGGCAAGCGAGCCAAGTCGGTCGGGCGGCCCCTGCCCATGCTCAACATGTGCCTGACCTGCCCGAACTCGCGCCGCTCGTCGGTCCACCTGCCTCGCTACCGCCTGAGCCGCGAACTGGCCGGCGAAGAGTTCAAGGAGACCGAGAACCTGCCGCCGCACCAGCAGACCGCTATCGGCGAGTTCATCACCATGCTGGACGGCGCCATCGAGGAACTCAACGACAAGGGCGGTGCCCGCGTATGACCATCCCGTCAAGCACCCAGACCGTCTTCGCCCGGTTGGCCCGCGACAACCCGGACTTGACCGACCGCGACCGGCAGATCATGAGGGCCTTCGAGCGGCTGCTGGACGGCCAGCCGGAGATCACCGACGGGTCGGTCACCGCGAGGAACATCGCCGCGGAGGCCGGCGTCTCCCGGGCCTCGTACTACCGCTCGCCGGTGGCCGCCGCCGTGAAGGAAATTCTGGCCATCCCGGAGGTCCGGCGCCCCGAAGTCGACGAGCTCAAGACCGAACTCACCCGCCTGCGCAAGGAGATGCGCACGCTACGCACAGACAGGGCCGCGGAGATCCGCGAGCTGAAGGACACCGTGGCCACCTACGCCAACCAGATCCAGGTACTGACGTTGCTCAATGAGGAGCTGGTGGAAGACGCGCGAAAGCTCCGCACCCAGCTTGCCGAGCACTCCGACGGAGTCGTACGGCCGTTGCGATAGACCTGGATGCCGGTCGTCACGGCCATACTCCCCCGCTCCTGTCCTGGAGCTGTCACTGAGCCTTTTCCAACCTCACGCTGACGCATGGTGAAGGACGCGGACGGCACACGAAGCTCCTGGCGGCTCCGGGCGATCTTGGTCGAGAACCCGTCCACCAGGAGCTTCGTCGCTCCGCAGATCCGTCCAACATGCGGCTAGCGTCATCAGGTTGGGCAAAGATTAGTCTTGCGGCAAGTGGCGAAATAATATGCCACGCCTTCACCGGATCCCTATCCGACCAGCGGGCTTATTGCGATCATGGCTGAAATGACAATGGATCTCAGATGTTGCTCTTGACGGGTTGTCACAGATGCCTGAAGCTCATTCATGAATAGTGTGTGCACTGCTGCACAGGCAGACGTGAATCCTCCAGAGAGCTGGTGCAAGTGATTCCGGTTGTAGCGGTAGCGAGACGGGTAGAGGGTGCGCCGAAGTGCTGTACAGCATCCTTGCCGAGCGCATCTCTCGGGTTGGATACCTTTCATCGCCCGAAGGGTTGACAACCAGGCCGACCGGCATCCTGTGCGCGGTTTCCGTTCGGCCCCTTCAACCACCTAGAAGTTCACCAGAGAAACAGCACCCGGACTTGAACTGGGCGGTTCCGGGATGAACAGCCCCACCGCGTGAAGTTTTTGGGCCGGCCGTTGGGAAATCCGGCCGGAGGAACCAAAGTGCTGTCATTTTCCCGTTCTCATGCTCCTGCACGACGTCGGCGCTTTAAGCCGAGCGTGAGCTCTTCTGCTCTCCGCCGTCACACATTCCGTACTTTTTCCTAGCGTCACCGGGCATTCACGCCCCCCCTGTACCCTCCGTGCCGCCAGGCGCGGAGGAGTAATTGATCCGACATGACAGGAGGTGAACAGCCATGCAAACCGAAATGGGTCTCGTCAACGCCCCGGCAGCCGTTCTCGTCGAGTTCGAGCCGGTCGCCGCGATCAACCTCGGTGTTCTCGGTGCGCAGGAAGCGACCGCGACGGACAGTGGAGTGGAGTCCGTTTCCTGCTGCAGCGCCGTCATCGCCTACGGCTGACTGAGGACGCTGGTGGGGCACTTCGGTGCCCCACCAGCTGTTCCTCACAACAGCTGCACCGTAACCGCCGCTCACATCTGTCTGCCGACGAACGGAAACGGGACATGAGGATCCGTCTACAGACCAACCACGGCGAGTACCTGCTGGAACAGGAGGGTGCCCCCACCATCGGTGCCTTGCTCAGGCTCTACGGGATTCCGCTCTCCGCGGTGTGGACCTACCAGCTGGAGGAATCGGGAACGGGCGGACAGCGGCGCGCCGACTTCGTCCCGGCCTCCACGGCTGTGCCGGGCAGGATCGACGCCGACAGCGAGATCTTCGCCCGCGTCAGCCGCAACATCAATCTGCCGGGCCTGCTGGGCACGGAGACCTCCAGCGCCCGGCTGCACGAGGAGGCGACCACTGAGTGGACGTTCCCCACGGCCGACAGCGGAGCCTTCCAGCGCGTGCACTCGCAGATGACGGCGGAAGAATGCTTCGCCTTCGTACGGGCCAGCGTCACCGACGTCCTCAAGCAGTGGCCGGGTGAGCAGGGCGCCGGCCTGGTGGTGGGAACCTCCGGTGGCGGTGACTCCAACGTGCTGCTGTCCACGCTGATGGAGTCCGGTCACTTCCAACCCTCGCAGGTCGTGCCGGTCATGATGCTGGGCATCCCCGACTGGGACGCCCAGGTCGACAACGCACGCCAGCTCTGCCAGTCCCACGGCATCGGTCTCAATGTGGTCGAGGAGCCGGAGACCGCCCGGCTGGCCGGCCTCAAGGAGCTCGGCTCGGTCAAGGACATCTTCAGGGACTGCTTCCCCGACGCCGACCTGGAGTTCATGGGCACCTGGCTGCTGCGACGCGTCCTGTCCCGCTACGCCGCGGAACGGGGGATCAAGTTCGTCGCCACCGGAGCCAACCGCGAGGACATCGTGGCCGAGCACATCGCGCGCGTCTCGCGCGGGCTGCTTCCGTTGCCCGCTCCCTTCCGGAAGATCGGTGACGTCACCTTCTGCTACCCCATCTGGAAGGTGCCCAAGAAGATCGGCGACGGCGCGTACCCGGCGTTCAGCCTGGAGAACTACGAGAACCGCAACCCGAGCTTCAGTCCGGGACGCAGCGTGTTCTACTACCTCGCCTACTGGATCCCCGAGCTCCTGCCCGGGATGGACAACACCCTGCTGGACGGGATGTCACGGCTCGCGCAGAAGGACCAGGAGCCCATCACCTGGGACGAAGACCTGCGCGACTACGTGTGCCGCGAGGGTTCTTCGGACGAGCAGAAGCGCCGCTGGCAGGAGTTTCTGGAGAAGGTCGAGGTATGACCCGCGCCCGCCCGGTGCGCGCGAACGGGTGGCGGCGGGCGTGCTCAAGACGCACGCACGGCCGGGTCTTCCGGTTGAAGCCGTGCAGCCCGCCCAGGCGCGAGGACGACCGTCTGACCGGCGGCCGGCGGGGCTGACGCGCCAGAAGTAATGGGCACGCTTCACGAACGCGCCGGATCCGAAGCAGCCCCCGAAGTGATCACCGGTGCGGGTGGGACGGCCATCCCACCCGCACCGAATCGATTCCGCGGCCCGGGTCGGAGCCGGTCGGATACCCGACCAAGAAGGGCTTTGGTTGCGGATATCGACGGGAAACCTTTGTGGTTCCACTTTATACGACACCTTCTCTCGGTTCGGCAAGCCAACGGAAGGAAGTCGGAGGGGTTTTTAATCGAACAGATCGCATCGCCCCTGCGGCACATCCAAGTTTTCTGATTCTTCGGCACTGCCGAATCACCTCACCCTTGGATGAAAGGAAATACGGCACGCCGGCCGAAATGTGGTGAGGCTTTCCCCTACGCATTACACTGCAGATCCGCGACCTCAACATTGCAGCATCCAGTGCGATTTTTTGGGATTCTCACGCAGGAGGAAAGATGGCTCGCGCGATCATTCAGCCAAGGCTGAACGAACTTCCCCGTTATGTGGATCTTGCCCAGTCGCACGGTTTTCAGATGGAACTCATCGAATCCGCCTACCCTGATCACCTCGACCACTTGGACGCATACTTTTCCAAGTTCGCAGAAGTGGTACAGGCCGGATTGGTCAGAGCAGTACACGGCCCTTTCATCGATATCGCCGTGCATACGGTGGACCGCGCCATCCGGGAAGCCTCACAACAGCGAGTCCGGGAGTCGCTGGCCTGGGCCCGGCGGATCGACGCCGCTTTCCTCATCCTGCACAGCAACTACCTGCCCATGATCAATGAGGGCCGTTACGACCGGCAGTGGCTCACCGGCTGGCTCGACTTCCTCAGCCACCAGGACCTCGGCAACGTCACCGTGGTGCTGGAGAACATGTGGGACCGGACTCCTGACCTCATGATCCGGCTCGTCGAGGAATTCGGCTCACCACAGCTCAGGCTCTGCCTCGACGTCGCCCACTGGAACGTCTACGGCACGATTCCCCTCAAGGAATGGTTTGCAGCAGCCGGAAAATACACCTCGTACATCCAATACGGCGACAACAACGGCGACCACGACGCCGACCTGGCCCTCGGCGCAGGCACCATCGACTGGACCGATCTTGACCATCAGTTGCGTACTCACGCACCCTCGGCCGACGTGATGATCGGCGTAGGCGTAGACAACGGTCCGCGGCTCAACAGTTCCCTGGAGTTCCTGCGCGCCAACCGGCTCCACCCCTTCACCGGCACGGCATCGTCCGACGGTGGCTGAGAGGGCGTCATGAACCCGGCCTTGTCACGCGCCACGGATGCGAGCGAAAGTGGAACGGCGGGAAGCCGGCCGACCGCATCAGGGACCTCCACAACGATGCCGGCGGGATCTGCCGCTCCCCGCGCGTGCACGCGGCCCTTTCGTTCGTAGGCACCCGCACCGGCCGCAAGCGGCTCCTCTACAGCCCACCCCACGGATTGACGAAACCCCTAGGGACACCCCCCTGAGTAACGGGCGAACCTCAGACTGAGAGAAGAACGCTCATGAGCCACACATCGACACCGCCGCGGACCGGAGCGAACCGGCGGGCCCTGCGGATCCTCCTGATCGCAGGCCTGGGCCCGGCCAAAAGGACTAGGCACCTGCTGCACGGCTCCTCCTTCGACCCCGACCTCGAATCCGAGGGTTCGACAAAGCCGTTCGACCTGTCGCGTCTCACCTTCGACCACCATGGGCGCCGCCACCAGGTGCTCCGCCCCTACGACGCGGCGGGTCCCGCCTCGTTCCCGGTCGCTGACCAGCACCTCACCCGCATCAAGCAGATGCCGAACCTGACCACGTTCACTCTGCAGGCAATCCTTGAAGCCGCCGGGGCGCAGTTCCAGACCTGCCCGACCGAAGCCATCTGGTTCGGAGACCCGACGCCGCCAAGCGACGACTTCGACGTGGTCCTGCTGTCCACCACGTTCATCTGGAACGCCCGCACCATGGACCAGGCGATCGCCTGGGTCACCGAGCGCTACCCGACCGCCCGGCTGGTCCTGGGCGGCCAGTACAGCAACCTGAAGTTCCACGACATCCTCACCCACCACGAGCAGGTGTCCGTGGTGGTGCGCGGGGACGCCGAGGCCGCGCTGCCGATGCTGCTGTCCGCCTTCTCCCACAACGAGTCCATCGGCCACATCCCCAACCTGGCGTGGCGCGACGCCGACACCGGCGCGTTCCGTATGACGGCGACCAAGTACATCGACCTGGAGGAGTACCCCACCCCGGTCCCGTCCGGCACGCACCCCGTCGTCCCGACCGAGACGATGCGGGGCTGCCCGTTCAGCTGCAAGTTCTGCTCCTACCCGGCCGCCTCGCCGACATGGCGCTACAAATCCGCCGGCAAGCTCGCTGACGACTTCCGCCGCTTCCGGGACGAATGCGGAGGTCGCTATGTCAAAGCGATGGACTCGACGTTCACGGTCCCGCCCACCCGGTTCCGTGAGCTGCTGGCTCTGCTGCCGGACATCGGGATGCCGTGGGAGGCGTACTCGCGGACCAACGTGATCAAATCACCGCAGGTGGTATCGGCTCTGGAGGACTCCGGCTGCCGGGCGCTGGCGTTCGGTTACGAGTCCATGAGTGACGCGACGCTGGGCTACATGAACAAGAAAGTCCGGGCCAGCGACAACCGGCGGGCGATCGAACTGATGGTGAACAGCACGATCGAACACCGGGGCACGTTCATGGTCGGTTACCCCGGGGAGACCGAGGACGACTTCGCGCTCACCCGCGACTTCCTGGTCCACGAGTACAACGGACGATTCGGGATGTACGTGTTCTCCATGACCGACGAGACGATGCCCGTATGGGCCGACGCCGACCGCTTCAAGATCCACATCGACGACCTCATGCACCCCGATGACGGATGGCGCCACGTCGGCATGGACTCGGTCACCGCCAACCGCCTGCAAGCCGAAACATTCCGTGAGGTGCGCTGGGCAAACGACAACGCCATCGGCAACATCTGGCAGAACGACTTCGAGCTTCCCCTCGCCCCGCACCTGAGCGATAGCGACAACCGCTACCTGGAGAAGCGCGTCGAACGCCTCGGCATGCTCAACGTCGACTTCCCCGACGATCCCGCCAACCCTGCCAAAGAAGCCGCCCTCTTGGCAGAACTCGCCCCCCTCGGCGTATCCAGCAACTGAGCCCATCCTGCCGGCCACGGAGGCTTACGAACTCCGTGGTTCCGGCCACGCGTTGGACGACCCGACACCACCTCTCTTTGCCGCCCCACACCTGCCAGGTAGCGATCGCGGACCGGGTGGCCCGCAATACATCAGTGGCCCACACGTCTTTGGGGGTGGAGATCCGGCTCTCACGTCACCTGCGGACGAACACGGCCACGTCATAGCGCTCAAGTACCGGTTCTGACGCGGCCTCGTCGCGTACAGCAGCCTCCATGCGAGCGAGACCCTCGCGGAACTCCTCTGCGGTGAGGTGGGTGAACCTCGACTGCGAACGGGTGACCAGACGAGCGCGGTACTCCTCCAGGCTCGCTGTAACCGGCTGGGCGAAGGAGGTGACATCCTCCAGGTCGAACCCGGCAGAGGTGAAATCGGCGACGACTTCCTCCTCGCCGGGGAAACGCCGCTCGTCGATCGCTCGAAGGCGCGGCCAGTACTCGTAGACCAGCGGGTCGAGACGCTCACGAAACGTGGTGCGGACGATCACCCGCCCGCCGACGCGCAAGACGCGCGCCAGCTCACGCGCCGCCTGGACACGGTCGGGGAGGTGATGGATCACCCGGGACATCAGGGCCAGGTCGAAGGAGTCGGCCGGTGCGGGCACGGCCTCCGCCGTCCCGGCCACATAACGCACGGCGGGGTGCGGGTGATGGCGCCGCGCCTCGGCGAGCATCGCCTCGGACGCGTCCACGGCCAGGACCCGGCAGCCCTCGACCCAACGGGCCATCGCAGCCGAGAAGATGCCCGTCCCCGCACCGATCTCGACGATGGACGGCTCCGGGCGTCGTGTATGGGAGGCGATCAGATCCACCCAGGCACGCAGGGATTTCTCCGGCATCCTATTGCCCTGGTCGTACGCCCCGGCAAGTCGCAGATCGTCATAGACACGGCCCATGAGGACAGATTCTCATTCAGGGAGCACTCCCGGACAAGAACGCCTCCCGGGCTCGACTGTCAGTGGCGTGCGGTACTCAGAGCCTTCTCCAAGCTGGCGGTGCTGGCCATGTGCTGGACACGCATGCGCAACGACGAAGCAGCCTCCTCCCTTTCTGGGCCTCGTCGGCTCTGCCCGGCTCGGTTCACGACCTGCCCGCCGCCGCGCGACAGCACGGGACCATCGAAGTCCTCACCGAAACGGGGCTCAGATGTTGGGCGAGCACGGCGAATCAGGGTGCTGACGGCTCCGTCCGCGTTCCGTTCCGGTCGGCGTTAGCGGAAGCCGCCACAACACCACCCACGCCAAGATCTGCTGTCTCGGCGAGCAGGCCATGGCCACCCTCAGGGGGTGGCGCCTCCTGCGGAGGTTCTGCTGCGGCACCAACCCGATCACCGACGTCGTGAAGGCCGTCCTCGTCCTTCACCTCGCATCGCCGTGAGGTGGGAAGAGGCTCAGTCAGCAATGGAAGCCCGACCGATCCACAGGATTTGACCTCACGGCAGAACCGGGCAACCAGGAGCACGCCGAGGGGCCGGTGCCGACCCCTCGGCGCCGGCTTCGACGCACGCCGGACAGGACGCCGGTGTCTCCCGCGAGCGTGAGACACCGAGACTGCCGCCGCTCACCCAGCGGGTGAGACACTTCAAGACTGGACACGCATAGTGCTTGCATAACGCAGCGGCGGCAGAGCCGGCCCGTGAGCACCATGGTGATCACCGCGCCGGCGGAGACGCCGAGGAGGGCGAGGCCGAGGGTGGAGGCGGAGGCTCCGGTCTGCTGCTTGATGGCCGGGATGCGGACCACCCAGCCGGCGAAGAGGAACCCGTCGAGGGCGAAGAACACGGTCAGCGCGGTACGGAGGCGGGCCGACGAGGGAGGGGCGGTGTCTCCGCCAGGTCCCCCCGGTAGGGCCGTCCGCAGTTTGTTTAGTTGCGGCACAAACTCAGCATAGGGGCGGCCGGACGGCGGGCGCAACACGGTCGGCGGGACCGGAGCAGCGCGCCTGACGGAGGGACACGTCACCCGTTCCGGCGGGCTCCCTCGGGTCCGGGGCGCCCGCCGGATCATGGGAGACTCGCCCTCATGAACGGCAAGGCGACCACCACCCGGACGAAGTTGGAGAGGGGCCGCAGCGCGCTCGGGCCCGCTCTGGAACTGGTCCACACCGGGCGCGCCCCCACGCGCGCCGTCCTCACCTCCGAGCTGGGCGTCACCCGGGCCACCGCCGGGGCGGTCGCCGCCGAGCTGGAGGCGCTCGGGCTGATCCGGGTCGATTCCAGCCCCGGTTCCGCGGCCGGTTCGCAGGGCCGCCCCTCGCATCGGCTGGCCGTCCTGGAGTCAGGCCCCGTCGTCCTCGCCGCCCAGGTCCACGCCGACGGCTTCCGCGCCGCGCTCGTCGGGCTCGGCGGCCGGATCGTCGCCACCGCGCCCGGCTGCGTCACGGTGATGGCCGACCCGGCCCAGGTGCTCGGCGAGGTCGTGGCGGCCGGGGCCGGGCTGCTGCGCGAGAGCGGGCTGCGCTGCGTCGGCGCCGGACTCGCCGTGCCGTCGGCGGTCGCCGAGCCCGAGGGCACCGCCCTCAACCCGCTGCACCTCGCCTGGCCCGCCGGTTCGCCGGTACGGGACATCTTCGCCGCCTGCGTACAGGACGCGGGCATCGTGGGCCCCGCCTTCACCGGCAACGACGTCAACCTCAGCGCGCTGGCCGAGCACCGCCACGGCGCCGGTCGCGGTGCGCAGCACCTGCTCTGCGTCGCTACCGGCCACCGGGGGGTCGGCGGGGCCCTGGTCCTCGACGGCCGCCTGCACAGCGGCAGTTCGGGGCTCGCCCTGGAGGTGGGCCACCTCACCGTGAGCCCAGAGGGCCGGCCCTGCCACTGCGGCGGCCGCGGCTGCCTCGACGTTGAGACGGACCCGCTCGCCTTCCTCACCACGGCCCGCCGCGACCCGGGCCCGGAGGAGTCGCTGCTCAAGCAGGCCGGCGATCTGCTGCGCACGGAGTACGAGGACCCGGACGTACGGCACGCCGCCGAGGAGCTGATCGACCGCCTGGGTCTGGGCCTCGCCGGGCTCGTGAACATCCTCAACCCGGACCGGATCATCCTGGGCGGCCTCCACCGCGAGCTGCTGGAGGCCGACCCGGAGCGGCTGCGGGCCGTCGTCGCGGACCGCAGCCTCTGGGGGCGCAGCGGCAGTGTGCCGATCCTGCCCTGCACTCTCACCCACAACAGCCTGGTCGGCGCCGCCGAACTGGCCTGGCAGCCGATCCTCGACGACCCGCTGGCCGTTCTCGCCTGAGGGGGGCGCGGGCACCAGGGCCGCTGCCGGCGCGGAGCCCGCGACCCGGTGTCCCGACCCTCAGGCCCGGGGTGTCCCAGGCCCGGGGTGTCTCAGGCCCGGCGTGTCCGAGACACCGGCGCGAAGCCGAACGCCCGGGCCGGGTTGGCGGTCAGCACCGTGTCCAGCAGCTCCTTGCCCAGGGCCTCTTCGAGCCGGGGGCGTACCCGGCGGAGCAGATGCGGCATGCCCGGCGTCTCCGGCACCGTCGTGTCGCCGCCGAGCAGCAGCTGCCCGCCGAGCCCCGCCTCCGCGAGTGCCACCAGCTGGTCCGGAAGCCGCCAGTCCGTGGCGTGGTTGGCCCGGGAGGGGCCGTCGAAGGCGAGGAACGCCCCCGCCCGCCCGGCCTCCCGCTGGACGTCCACGTCAGGGCAGCGGCCCAGGTGGCCGAGGAGCACCCGGCCCGGCGCCACCTCCAGCTCACCGCAGAGCAGGTCCAGGACGTCCAGGGCCCCGGTGCCCAGCTCCAGGTGGACACCGATCGGCGCACCGGTGCGGTGGTGGGCCTCTGCGGCGGCCGTCATGGTACGCCGGGCGTGGGCGTCCACCCCGTGGAAGGCCCCCGCCACCTTGATCATCCCGGCCCGTACGCGGCTCTCCCCGATGCCCTCCGTCAGTTCGGCCACGAAGAGGTCGGCGAGGCGTGCGGGGTCGGGGAGGCCGGAGTGCGAGGGCGCGATCCGGTGCAGTACCTCGGGTGCGTAGTGCGCCGCCTGGTGCAGCCCGGTCGCCGCCACCACATGGACGCCGGTCGAGGCGGAGAGCGCCGCGAGATCCGCAGCCCGCCGCCCCATCCCGTACGGAGTCCATTGCACGACCGTCCCGCCGCCCAGCGCCCGGAACGCCGCGAGCTGCCCCGCCGCCCGCTCCGGGTCGTCCAGCTCCTGGCCCGGCAGGCGCGGGCTGCGCAGGAACAGGTGGTCGTGGGCGTCGCAGATCCCCAGCTCGTCGGCGGGCACGTCGCCGAGCACCGTACGCACCGGGTTCACCACTGCCGCCCCCGCTCCAGCCGCCCGGCCTCCGGCGCCGACAGGTGCAGCACCTCGTACGCCTCGCCCTCCGCCCCTGGCGGCGCCCCCTCGTACAGCGTGAAGCGGACCAGCTCCCAGCGGCGCGGGTCGACCGCCAGCGCCGTGGCGACCACCCCCGGTCCCTCGGCGGTCCGGCGCGTCTCCTCCAGCGCCGCGTCGACGGCGGCGGCGGGGCGCACGGCACCCGGGACGGGCCGCCGCAGCCGGACGGCCGACCGGGGGAGTGCGCCGGCGGCCGGACCCTCCTCGTAGGAGAGTCCCGTCCAGTGCTGGACCTCGGGGCGCCCGAAGTCGTCGACGAACCCCTGGAACCCGGCGCCCCAGAGGAAGGAGTTCATCCCCTCGGGGGCGTGCCAGAGGTAGAACGGCGCGTACTGGTTGACCGGGGAGCCGCCCGCGCGCTCCCGGATCAGATAGGCCTTGAGGCCGAGGCCCGGGAAGGCGTCGAGGAGGTGCCCCTTCGCCGCGACCCGGGTGCGGATGATGCCCATGTCGTAGTCGGCGGGCAGCGTTGTCTCGTACTGCATGGCGTGCACGGCGGCGTCTCCTCAGGCGGGCCGGGCGCGGGTCGCGAGCAGCGAGAGCAGCCCGTCCACCGCGGAGTCGAATGCGATGGACGAGCCGGAGGCCCGCGCCAGGACGTAGCCTCCCTGCACGGTGGCGACGATGGTCGCCGCGACCTGGTCGGGGGCGGTGCCCGGGGCGAACTCGCCGCTGTCCAGGCCCTCCTGGAGCAGGGTGGCGATCCGCTCCCGCAGCCAGTCGAGCGTGGCGTCGAGCGGGGCGCGCAGCGCGTCGTCCGCGACGACGTCCGGGTCCATCGTGAGGCGCCCCACCGGGCAGCCGCGCAGCACCTCGCGCTCGCGCCGCAGATACGCCGCGATCCGCTCGCCGGGGGTGCCGGGCCCGTCGAGCACCCGTCCCGCGGTCTCCCGCATCTCCCGCGCGGTACGGGAGATGGCGGCGAGCGCCAGGTCGGACTTGCCGCTGAAGTGGTGGTACATGCTGCCCTGGCCCGCGCCCGCCGCGCGCTGGATGGCCTTGGGGCTCGTCCCTGTGTAGCCCCGCTCCCACAGGAGGTCCTGGGTGGCCTCGATCAGCCGGTCCGGAGTGCTCATGCGGATACTGTACATAACAGTAGGTACAGAAGAGGGCGAAACCCGGGGCGGGGCGTGGGGGGGGGGGGGGGGGGGGGGGGGGGGGGGGGGGGGGGGGGGGGGGGGGGGGGGGGGGGGGGGGGGGGGGGAGGGGGGGGGGGGGAGGAGGGGGGAGGGCGGCAGGA
>NZ_JBWKCM010000018.1:30003-148364 GCF_056436485.1 Streptomyces sp. NPDC043746
ACACAGCGGGGGAAAAAAGAGAGGACACACCGTGGGGGTGGGGGTCTTTTTTTCTCCCCCCCCCCCCCCCCCCCCCCCCCCCCCCCCCCCCCCCGCTGCATCACCGGGACCGCCGAACCGCGGAGACCAGCAGGAGTGCAGGGGGCCGGTCAGCCGACGACGGCCGACCGGGCAGGGGTCGAGGTGACGGCCTCGGGGCTGGTGGGCACGGACCCGAACGGGCCGTCGGTCGTCGACCCGTAGACCGCGAGCGGTGGCAGGGTCGACGTGCCGCAGGTCGCCGGCAGGGTGAACCAGACGACCTTTCCGGCCGCGCCGCTCGGCCGTACGCCCCAGCTCTCGCTGACAGCGGCGATCAGGGCCAGGCCGCGGCCCGACGTGGCGAAGGAGTCCGCCTCGTTCACCGTGGGGACACGGGGGTCGTGGTCGTGGACGGAGACCGTCAGCCGGTCGAGCAGCAGCTCGATGTCGACGGTGCATGACTTGTCCGGCTGTGCGTGCCGGTGGACGTTGGTCAGGAGTTCGGTGACGCCCAGGGCTGCCTGGTCGATCAGAGGATCGAGATGCCAGTAGCGCAGTTGCGCCGAGATGATCCTGCGGACCTGACCGATCCGCGACGGCAGGGCCTGGAGCTCCACCGTGCAGTGCCTGCTTGGCTCGCTGATCACGGCTGCGACTCCCCGAAATAGGTCCGGAAGAAAGAAGACGGACGAACGGAGCCGGCGGACGACTGACTGCCGAATCCGCTCTGCTCTTGTCGTGTCTGCTCGTGTCGCGCGACCCGTCCCCCGGGGCGAGCCCATGAGGGCGAATCGCTCTGTCACCGAAAGTTCACTTTCAGTGACGTGGATCCAGCGTGTCCCACCCCGTGCGGTTCCGCAACTCGCGGAGCCGTCTCCCGTGTTCCGCACGCCGTGGTCCGTTCCCCGCGCCCAGCCGGCCCCCGGCATCGGCCCCGCCCTCGGCCCGGCTCCGTCCCCCGGGCCTCAGCCCCGGCGTCCTCCCGCGCTGCGCAGCGCCTCCAGGAAGCGGCGCAGCGGGGCCGCCCCGTCGCGTCTGCGGTTGCGCTGCCCCATCGTCAACCGGTAGCGCACGCCGTTCACCCGGGCGATGGCCGAATCCGCCGCGAAGAACCACCGCTTGCCCGCACTCACCGTGGTCACCGGAGCGCTGTCGATCTCCCGCCCGTTGCTCGTGAGCAGGGAGAGCCGACCGTCCTTGACGACCACCTGACCAGCGTGCGTCAGCGACCTGGTGAACCGCTCGATCCTGACCCCCGACGCGCTGAACTCGACGTCCGCCATTGCGGCTTCGCCCCCCTTCGTCACCACTTCTCCTGTTGCAGTGTGCCGCGCCCGGGCTCCGGCCGCCAGAGGGCGTCCGAGCGGGCCGCGCGCTGCTCGCCCCCGCCCCGCCCCAACTGCCCCCGCAGGCTGGCCCAAAGGCAGGGCTATGGTCGGTCAAAGTCACCGTTTGTGCAGGTCGGGGGCCTATCGTGAAGGGGAGGAATACCGCCTGGACGAGCACACGGACCAGCGGCACACCAGCAACGTACGGAACAGGGAGCACGGCGATGGGCAGCCACGAGCTGGGACATGACCGAGGAGCCACGGGGGCGGTCCTGGAGACGGTGGACGTCGACCGCAGCGACGCCGCGTACCGGGCCTGGCTGAAGGAGGCCGTCCGCAAGGTCCAGGCCGACGCCAACCGGTCCGCCGACACCCACCTGCTGCGCTTCCCGCTGCCCGAGGAGTGGGGCATCGACCTCTACCTCAAGGACGAGTCGACCCATCCCACCGGCAGCCTCAAGCACCGGCTCGCCCGCTCGCTCTTCCTCTACGGGCTCTGCAACGGCTGGATCCGGCCGGGCAAGCCGGTCGTCGAGGCGTCCAGCGGCTCGACCGCCGTCTCGGAGGCGTACTTCGCGAAGCTGATCGGGGTGCCGTTCATCGCCGTGATGCCCCGCACCACCAGCCCCGAGAAGTGCCGGCTCATCGAATTCCACGGTGGGCAGTGCCACTTCGTCGACGACTCCCGCACGATGTACGAGGAGTCCGCCGCCCTCGCCGCCACGACCGGCGGGCACTACATGGACCAGTTCACCTACGCCGAGCGCGCCACCGACTGGCGCGGCAACAACAACATCGCCGAGTCGATCTACCAGCAGCTCCGGCTGGAGCGCTACCCGGAACCCACCTGGATCGTCGCCACCGCCGGGACCGGCGGCACCTCCGCCACCATCGCCCGGTACGTCCACTACCTCCAGCACGACACCCGGGTCTGCGTCCCCGACCCGGAGAACTCCTGCTTCTTCGACGGCTGGACTCGCGACGACCCGTACGCGACCAGCGACTGCGGCTCCCGGATCGAGGGCATCGGCCGCCCGCGCATGGAGCCGAGCTTCCTGCCCGGCGCCATCGACCGGATGATGAAGGTGCCCGACGCGGCGAGCGTCGCCGCCGTACGGGCGCTGGAGCGGGCCATCGGCCGGAAGGCGGGCGGCTCGACGGGGACCGGGCTGTGGAGCGCCTTCAAGCTGATCGCGGAGATGGTGGAGCAGGGGGAGCGGGGCAGCGTCGTCACCCTGCTCTGCGACCCGGGCGACCGCTACCTGGACAAGTACTACTCGGACTCCTGGCTGGAGGAGCAGGGGCTGGACATCGCCCCCTACCGCGCCGCGATCGACACCTTCCTCACCACCGGGGCCCTGACCGGCTGAGCCGGGACCTCCCGCGGATCACGCCGCCGGTGCCGTCAGCCGTCCGTCGAGCCGGCGCACCGCGTCCCGGAAGGACCGGCCCATCCCCAGGCGGCCGATCCCGAGCACCGAGCGGAACGGGCCCGTCCCGTCGGCGGCGAACGTCCACTGCACCCGGGTCCCGGCCCCGTCCGCGGTGAGCCGCCACTCCTCCAGCAGGGCCCGCAGGCCGGGGGCGTTGGTCTCGTCCACCCGGTAGGCGTACCGCTCGCCCGGCTCGGCGGCCACCACCGTCTCCCGGAAGAGCACCCCGCCGCGCAGCCGCACCTCCCGGCCCGCGCCCCCGTCGGTGGGCGTGGCCCGGGTGATGGCGGTGAACCAGGAGGGCCAGGCGGCGACGTCGTCCGCGAGTGCCCGGTAGACCACGTCCGGGGCCGCGGACACCTCGGCGGCGAACACCAGAAGGATCGGCGCGGAGTCGGTGAACTCCAGCCCTACGGTACGGAGTCGGCGTGCCATCGCCTGCACCTCCCGGCGGTCTGCGCATATGGGGAGGCACACCCTAGCGTCCGGGACGGCAGTTGTCTGTACCACTGCCGGAGGTCGGTTTCCGGCCCTCCGGCCGTGCCCGGGCGGCGGTTCTGGCGGCCTCCGCGATGTTGCGGGCCATCCCGCCGAACACCACCGCGTGGAACGGCGACACGCTCCACCAGTAGGCATGACCGAGCAGCCCCTGCGGGTGGTACAGGGCGCGCTGGCGATAGAGGGTGCGCCCCCGGTCGTCCGTGCCGACCGACAGCTCCAGCCAGGCCCGGCCCGGCAGTCGCATCTCCGCCCGCAGCCGCAGCAGTTCACCGGGCACGATCTCCTCCACCCGCCAGAAGTCCAGCGAGTCCCCGACCCGCAGCCGGTGGGCGTCCCGTCGGCCGCGCCGCAGCCCCACCCCGCCGATGATCCGGTCGATCCAGCCCCGTACCGCCCAGGCGAGCGGGAAGGAGTACCAGCCGTTCTCACCGCCGATGCCCTCGATCACCCGCCACAGGTCCGCCCGGTCCACCGGCAGCGCCAGCTCCCGTTCGTCACGGTAGAGGCTGCCGCCCGACCAGTCCGGGTCGGTGGGCAGCGGGTCGCTCGGCGCCCCCGGCAGCGAGGCGGACGTCCAGCGGGTGTCCACCTGGGCGTCCTTGATCCGCTGGAGGGCGAGGCCGAGGGCCCGGTCGAAGCCGATCGGCCCGTCCGGCGGATCGGGGACGTAGCGGACGATGTCGTGCTCCCGGCAGACCACCTCGTGGCGCAGCGACTCCGCGAGCGGCCTGGCGATCGACCGGGGGACCGGGGTGACCAGCCCGATCCAGTGGCTGGAGAGCGTCGGCGTGAGCACCGGTACCGGCACGATCACCCGCCGCGGCAGCCCCGCGACCCGCGCGTACCCCTGCATCATGTCCCGGTACGTCATGATGTCCGGGCCGCCGATGTCGAAGGTGCGGCTCACCTCCGGCGGCAGGGCCGCGCTCCCCACCAGATACCGGATCACATCCCGCACGGCGATGGGCTGGATGCGGGTGGAGACCCAGCTCGGGGTCACCATCACCGGCAGCCGCTCGGTCAGATAGCGCAGCATCTCGAACGAGGCCGACCCCGAACCGATCACCACCGCCGCCCGCAGCACCGCCGTCGGTACCCCGGAGTCGAGCAGGATCCGCCCGACCTCGGCGCGCGAGCGCAGGTGCGGTGACAGCTCCTCCTCCGGCACCCCGGCCGGGGTCAGTCCGCCCAGGTAGACGATCCGCCGCACCCCGGCCGCCCGCGCCCTCTCGCCGAAGTTCCGGGCGGCCCGGCGGTCGGTCTCCTCGAAGTCCGGGCCGGAGCCGAGCGCGTGCACCAGGTAGTACGCCACGTCCACGTCCCGCATGGCCTCCGTCAGCGAGTCCGCGTCGGTGACATCGCCGCGCACCACCTCCACCCGGTCCGCCCACGGGTAGTCGCGCAGCTTCCGCGGTGTCCGGGCCAGCGCGCGGACCCGGTGGCCCGCGTCGAGCAGCGCGGGCACCAGTCTGCCGCCGATGTAGCCGGTGGCACCGGTGACCAGGCAGCGCGGCCCGGCCTCGCCGGTGGAGTCGTCGGCGGAGGCGCGTACGCCGGGTTCCTCGGGAAGATCCGTCACCTGTCCGAGTCTCGCACCGGACCGGGTACACCCGCAGCCGCACCCGCACGTACGGATCGCTCTCACCGGGCCCCTCGTGGTGTCGGTGCCCACCGTCTCCCCCCGCCTCCTCGAAGGATCGGCGGCGGGACCGGGCGCTGCGCGGCCCCGTGGGCGGCCAGGACCGGCGGTCCCGGCCCGGCGCGGGCGGGGCGGGGGAGTGACATACCGGCAAACGAGTCAATCGTGTGACGGTCGCGTCACCCGCACCGGTCACCGTGCCGGTCCTCACGCCTCAGGCCAGCAGCTTGTCCAGCACTCCGCCGAACAGCCGCCGCCCGGCCGAGGCCAGCAGCGGATCCCCCCATCCGGGCACCAGCCGCACCCGCAGCTCCTCCACCCACACCACATGGGAACCGGAATGCGTCGGCAGCACGTCGATCGAGGCCCGGCCCAGCACCACGGAGCCGCGCTTCTCCAGCAGGCAGATCCCGGCCCGGCCGCCCGCCGGGGGCGTCCAGCGGACCACTTCCATCGGGTCGTCGAAGGCCAGTGGGCCCACCCCCGTGCGCGCCGTGAACACCGTGCCGACCCTGGTCGGCGCCCCGCCCGCCACCGTGATGGCGGTCAACGGGACATGCTCGGCGTGCCGCTCCCAGTCGGTCACTCGGCGCCAGGCCTCGGCTGCGGGGAGAGAGGAGAAGCGCTCGATCCGAAAGACGGCCATTCCTCGATCGTAGGGGGTGTACGGCCACCCGAACGGAATCCGCCCGGCCGCGCCCCGGAGATCAGCGGGGAGAGACCCTCTCCCCGGACGACCCGCGCGACTCGTGCGGCTCACGTGATTCACCCGCCACCACCAGCCCCGGCAGATGCTCGCCGATCTCCTGACGCGCCCCCGCCGTCAGCCCCGCGTCCGTCACGAAGGCGTCCACCTCGTCCAGCGTGGCGAACGAACTCAGCCCCACGGTCCCCCACTTGGTGTGGTCGGCCACCACCACGACCCGGCGCGCCGAGCGGACGAAGCGGCGATTGGTCTCGGCCTCCGCGAGGTTGGGCGTCGAGAGACCGGCCTCGGCCGAGATCCCGTGCACGCCGAGGAAGAGCAGATCGAAGTGGAGCGAGTCGATGGCCCGGTCCGCGACCGGCCCCACCAGCGAGTCCGAAGGCGTCCGCACCCCGCCCGTCAGCACCACCGTCGCCGTCCCCGGCCGCGCGGCCCGGCCGGACTCGGGGCGTTGGGAGTCGTGGAACACATCGGCCACCCGCACCGAGTTGGTGACCACCGTCAGATCCGGCACGTCCAGCAGATGCCGGGCCAGCACATAGGTCGTCGTGCCGCCGGAGAGGGCGATCGCGCTGCCGGGCTGGGCCATCGCCGCCGCCGTCCGCGCGATGTCCTCCTTGGCGCTCGGCTCCAGCGCCGACTTCGCCTCGAAACCCGGCTCGTGGGTGCTCGCCTCGACCACGGGGACAGCACCGCCGTGGACCTTCTCGATGACGCCCTGGCGGGCCAGCGCGTCCAGATCCCGACGGATCGTCATGTCGGAGACGTTCAGCCTGCGGGTCAGCTCGTTGACCCTGACCCCGCCGCGCCTGCGCACCTCGTCGAGGATCAGGGCACGTCGCTGCTCCGCGAGCAGATTCTGGTTCTCGCTCAACGCGGTCGCCCGGTCCTTCCCTCTGCCGTACGGTCCGCAGCGGTCTGCGAGACCCGCTCATCCTGCCACGCAGGCATGTCCGGCGTACCACCTGGGGAGATTCCGTGAGACCGCTCACGCACCCGCCCCGCCCGAAGGATTCTGGGGCCGGAGCACGGGCCGGGGCCCACGGTCCCCCGAGCCCCTCCCCGCTCGATCCCTGTCATGTCTCCGTCGGCCCGTACGCACGGCCGGCGCGCCCGAGAGAGAGTTCCCCCTTGGCTCCTGCCGTCCCGCCCCCGCAGCCACCCCCGCCGGACACCGGGGCAGCGCTGGAACTGCTGGTCCACGGCGTCGGCGGCGCCACCCCGCAGGAGATGCTCGGCGATCCCCGTACGGTCCGGGTCACCGGGGACGCCACCGCCGCCGTGTACCGGCGCACCGAGGACGCCCACGGCGAGAAGCACCCCGAGCGCTACCGGGACGAGCCCGTGGCCGAGGCGTACTGCTGGTCGGGGCTCACCTCCGGCAACGGCTCCCGCGCCCTGTGGCTGCTGCTCCTGCCGTTCATGGTGGTCAACCTGGCCCACTGGATGCGTCCCACCGCCACCGGCCGCACCCGCGCCGTCCGGCTGTACGGGGTGGTGGTGCGGCTCGTCGCGCTCAGCCTGACCGTGCTGCTCACCGCGGCCGCCTGCGAAGTGGCCCTGGACCTGGTGGCCTGGCAGTGCGCGGGCACTTCCGCCTGCTCCGAACGCCGTTCCTGGCTGGGCTTCCTGTCGAGCCGTCAGGGCGGCTGGTGGTCCCAGCCCGGCCGGCGGCTCGCGCTCGCCGCCCTCGTCCCCGCCGCCCTGGTGGGGCTGTTGTGGTACCTCTCCAACCGGACCTGGAGCGCCTACGAGTCCCAGAGTCCGCTGGACGCCACGGGCACCGACGCCGACGCCCACGACCCGGACGGGGCGGAGGAGGCCCACGGCCCCGGAGCGCCGGAGGCCCCCGAAGCCGCCGGAAGCGGCCCCGCCCCGGCCCCCACGCCCCCCGCCGTCCGCCCCGCGCTCGGTCGGCCGGGTTTCTGGTACGGGCGGCGGCTCGTCGCGCGACTGCGGGCCGCCCACACCGCCGCCGGGTTCCTCACCGTCGCCGCCGCCGTCACCGTCGCCGCCGCCCGCCACGACCGGACCGCCGACAGCCCGGTGCCCCAGGTGCTGGGCGCGGCCCTGGAAGCCGCCCTGGTCCTGTGCGCCGTGGTGACCGTGTGGGTGGTCTGCCGGCGCGGCCGCAGCGAGAGCGCCCGCGACACCCGCCTGGACGGCGCCCTCATCACCTACCTCCCGGGCTCCGCGCTCGCCCTGCTGGCCCTCGCCGTCCTGCACGCCGGCTGGTCGCGCCCCGCGTGGGAGTCCTCCGGCAGCCTGCCCGGCGAGACCGCCTTCCGGCTCCTCGCCGTAGGCCAGGGGCTCCTGGTCGTGATCCTCGCCCTGGTCGCCCGCAGCCTCTACCGGCGTGCCCCCGAACCCCGCACCACGCTGTACGGGCTCGGCGGCCCGTCCGTCGCCATGCTGGCCTGCGCCCTGGGAGGCGTGATGACCGGAGGGGTGGCCCAGCGCGTCGCCGACTGGCTGGACGGGCCCGGCACCCCGGGCGCCGGGCGCGGCTCCATCATCGAGGGCCCGCCCGTCCTGCTCAGCTGGCAGGCATCCGTCATCCCGGTGCTGCTGCTCCTGCTGCTCGTCCCGGTGCTCTATCTGGCGGTCCGCACCGCCCGCCGGGCCCGCCGCATGAGCCCGGACATCGAGGCCGAGTACGCCCCCGAGCCGCCCGACCGCGCCCGCACCCGGCGCATCGCCCGGATCCGGGCCACGGCCGCCCTCACCGACGCCGCCCCCTGGATCGTCGGTGTGGTCTCCGCCGCCACCCTGCTCCTCGGTGCGGCGGCCATCGCCGGCTCCTGGACCAGCGGCGAAGTGCCCGGCCTCGCGACGGACGGGGCCGCGGCGCCCGTGGCCGCCCTCGTCGAGGCGGCCGAGTCGACCGGCTCCTGGCTGACCGGCCTCGGCTTCATACTGTTCGTCGCGGGAGGCCGCCGTGCCTACCGGGACGCCTCGGCCCGGCGCACCATCGGCATCCTCTGGGACGTCGGCACCTTCTGGCCACGCGCCGCGCACCCCTTCGCGCCCCCCTGCTACGCCGAACGCGCCGTCCCCGACCTGGCGTCGCGGATGTCCGCCTGGACGGCCACCACCCGGGGCCGGCTCATCATCTCGGGCCACTCGCAGGGCAGCGTCCTCGCGGCCGCCGCCGTCTGGCAGCTCCCCGACACCGCCCGCCGCCGGGTCGGGCTGCTCACCTACGGCTCCCCGATCGAGCGGCTGTACGGGCGCTGGTTCCCGGCCTACTTCGGGGCCGTGCCCCTGCTCGGCCTGCACGACTCGGTGCACTGCTGGCGCAACCTGTGGCGGGCCACCGACCCGATCGGCGGGCCCGTCCGGCTCGCCACCGCCCACGACCCCCGGGTCGACCGGGGACCGCTCAAGGACCCGCTGGCCTACGGGCGTACCACCGCGCTCCCGCTGCCCGAACCGATCCTCGGCCACTCCGACTACCAGGCCGACCCGGTCTTCGCCAAGGAGCGCACCGCCCTCCTCGAGGAGCTGGGCCCCCGCCTGCCCCGGCAGACCGGAGGAGAGGAGGGCGGGAGGCTTCACAAGAGCTCGGGGAGGTCCTCCGGATAGAGCAGGGTCAGGTCGTCCGTGCTCGCCTCGGCGAGCTGGGCGACCCGCCCCGCGTGCCGCTCCACCATCGACTCGAAGGTCTGCCGGGCGGTGCGGCCGTTGCCGAAGGCGGGGCCCTTGGGAAGCTCCGTGAAGTACTTCAGCAGTGCCTCACCGGTCCCGTCCGCAAGGCTGTACTCGTGCTCCTCGGCCTGTTGCCCGACGATCCGCAGCAGCTCCTCGGGGACGTAGTCGCTGAAGGTGATGGTCCGCGAGAAACGGGACGCCACCCCGGGGTTGACGGTGAGGAACCGCTCCATCTCGTGGGTGTACCCGGCGACGATCACCACCACCGCGTCCCGGTGGTCCTCCATCAGCTTCACCAGCGTGTCGATGGCCTCCCGGCCGAAGTCCCGCCCGGAGTCCTCGGGGGAGAGGGCGTACGCCTCGTCCACGAAGAGCACCCCGCCGCGCGCCCGGTCGAACGCCTCCTGGGTCCGGATCGCGGTCGAGCCGATGTGCTCCCCGACCAGGTCCACCCGGGAGACCTCCACCAGATGGCCGCGCTCCAGCACCCCGAGGGAGGCCAGGATCTCCCCGTACAGCCGGGCGACCGTGGTCTTGCCCGTGCCGGGGGAGCCGGTGAAGACGAGGTGGCGGCGGACGGAGGCGGCCTTGAGCCCGGCTTCCTGGCGGCGCCGCCCCACCTCGATCATGTCGGTGAGCGCCCGCACCTCGCGCTTGACGCTCTCCAGCCCCACCAGCGCGTCCAGTTCGCCGAGGACCGCCGAGGCGTCCCGGGCGGGCTCGGGGGCGGGCGCCGGGGCGGCCGGTTCGGGTGCCACGGGCCGCTGGCCGGGCAGGGCGGAGAGCAGGCCGGGGGCCGCCTGGGCGGCCGTCAGCACGGCGGGCGCGGGTGCCGGTGCCGGTGCCGTACGAAGTCCGCTCTCGTCGCTCGTGCAGTCGGTGACCACCGGGCCGGTTCCCCCGGAGCCTTCCCCGCCCTCGGCGAACTCGTAACCACCGCGCGCGCACCGCTCGGTGCGGCAGCGGCTCAGGGTGGTGCGGCAGCCGTCCATGACATGGAAGCCGTACCCCTCGCTGCCCGTCACCCGGCAGCTGTCGAAGGTGCCCCGGCCCTCGGCGGAGACGTAGAAACCGGCCTCGGCGGGGCCGGTGACCGTGCACCGCTCGATCACCGGGTCGGCGCCCTTGGTGACGATCACCCCGGTCTGGGCCGTGTCGATGGTGCAGTTGTTGAGCGTGCCGCCGCTGCCGTGGTCGCGGAACCAGGCGCCGGTGGAGGTCTCCCGGATCCGGCAGTCGTCCAGCTGGGCGGTGGCCCCGTCGCTCACGGAGACGGCGGTGTTGCGGATCTGCGAGAGGTCGCTGTCCACCACGTCCGCGCGCGAGCCCCGGTCGAGGACGAAGAGGGCGTCCGGTACGTCGTGGACCCGGCAGGCGTCCAGTATCACCGTGGCCCCGTCGCTGACCCACACCGCCGGGTAGTCGCCCGTACTGTCGTGGATCTCGCACTGGTTGGCGTCCACCCGGGTCCCCGGGTCCCAGACCGAGAGGCCGTTGCGGCCGAACCGGCGGACCGTGGAGCGGGTCAGGGTGAGCACCGAACGCGAGCGCAGATCGATCGCGTTCTCCGGGATGTCGTGGATGTCGCAGTCGGCGAGCGTCAGCACCGCGTCGGTGTCCAGCGTGACGCCGTCGCCCGAGGTGCGGTGCACGGTGCAGTCGGTGAGGTGTGCGGTGGCGCGGGCGGTCACCTGGACGCCGCTGCCCTTCACCTCGTACACCTCGCAGCCGATCGCCTCCAGTCCGCTGCCCTCGCCGGCGACGCCGATGCCCGCACCGGAGGCGTGGTGGATCCGGCACCGGTCGAGGCGGGGGTGGCCGCCGTCGCGCACCGAGACACCGGACTGCCCGGCCGAGACGATCTCGCACTCCTCGAAGACCCCGCCCGCCCCGTCCAGGACCGCGATGCCCACCCCGGCCGGATTGTCGACCGTGCAGCGCCGCACGGTCGGCCGGGCCGCTCCCCGCACCTCCACGCCCGCGGCGGACCGCGTCACCACCCGCAGGTCCGTGAACTCGGGGGTGCCGTCCTCCACCAGCAGCGCCGGGGCGGCCGAGTCCTGCCCCTCGATGTGCAGATCCTGGATGATCGCGGAGGCCCGTACCGTCAGCGGTACGCCGTCGACCGGCGCGATCCGCACGGAGCCGACCGAGCCCTCGGGGCCTCGCAGGGTCACCGCCCGGTGGACGACGAGGTTCTCCCGGTAGGTCCCGGGCGCGACGGTGAGGACGTCCCCGTCGGCCGCCGCTTCCAGGGCCGCGGAGAGGGAGGCGTACTCGCCCGTGCGGCGGCGCCATCGCGATGTGCCGGTGTGCGTCACCTGGACCGTGCCCTGTGCCATGGAGTTGCTCTGCCCCCACCTCGTGCCGTGCGCTGCCTCGGGTCCGTCCGCCCGGCCTGCCTGTGCAGCTGCTCGGGGAGCCGGACGCGGTCGGACCACCGTAGCGCGCGGGAGGGGCGGGAGTTGACGAGTCGGGCGGCACGGGGCGAAGGGTCCGGCCGCGCCGACCTGCTGTGCCCTCCCGCCACCGTCACCGTCCGCCGTACGGTTCCGGCTCCCCGCTGCCGGTCCCCGCCCGGCCCCAGTCGGTCCCCGCCTCGGCCCACGCCCGGTCCCAGCGCGCGTACCGAGCCCGCACCAGGCGCCCCACGATCAGCCGCCTGCCCGCCTCGACACACCCGGCGGCCAGCAGGAACGCACCGATGCCACCGAGCACCGCGTGGGTGCGGGCCGTCCCCGGGGCCATCGGGGGCGGTACGGGGGCCCCGGCGCCGTCCGTCCAGATCCGTACCGGCGAACCGGGCCCCCCGGGCCCCGACGCCGTCGTGACCTCTCCGGTACGCGGGGTGCCGTCCGGTGCCCGCCAGGCCGCGACCACCGTCCGCCCCGGCGCCAGGTCCGGGTCACCGGTGAACCGCCGTGCCCCCGGCGCCCCGTCCACCACGGTGGCCGTCGTGGCCCGGCGCTCGGCGTGCTGGGCCTTCACCTCCCGCTGGAGCGAGGCGTCGGCGAGCGTGCAGACCGCCCACCCGGCCGCGGGCGCCCCCACGGTCAGGAGCACCAGTGCGCCGAGCGTCACCCATGCCTCGTGGCGGTCGGTGGCGCGCCACAGCGGGTTGTGCCGCCACCGCCGAACCCCTCTGATCGCCCCCACGCGCCGACACCTTTCGCCCTCGGGCCCGCCGTCCTCAGTCGAGGATCTTGACGGGGTCCCCGGGCCGGATCACCCCGGTCCCGTCCGGAATCAGATTCTGGCCGAAGAGCAACCGCTTGCCGACCCGTCGGTGCCGGGCGAGGGTGAGCAGGGGCTCCTTGCCGCGCTCGGCGGTGTGCTGGTCGGTGGTGGTGATCACGCAGCGGGCGCAGGACTTCACCACGGAGAAGTGCACATCCCCGATGGCGATCCGCCGCCAGCCGTCCTCGGCCCAGGGCTCGGCGGTGTCGATCACGACGTTCGGACGGAAGCGGTTCATCGGGAGCGGGCCCTCGTGAGGGTGGTCACCCGCCGCGATCAGGTCGTTGAGGGCGTCCAGCGAGGCGGTGGCGGTCAACAGCAGCGGATAGCCGTCCGCGAGCGAGACGGTGTCGCCGGGGCGCGCGTACTCGGGGTCGACGGGTCTGCGGTGGGCCGGTTCGTCGAGGTGCACGAGCCGGACCTCCGCACCCAGGACCTCGCTGAACCAGGCGTGCGCCTCGGGTGCCGCCTCCGCCACCGTGACGGTGTCCCGGCACACCTCCGCCCGGATCAGGCGCTCCGGGCCCGGCACCGCCACCCGGAGCGACGGACGGCCAGGCAGGGAGACGGCGATCCCGCCGCCGGGCAGCGGCGCGGCGGAGATCCGCGCCATGGACGGCTGCTCGCGCTGGGTGATCCCGCGCGACGTCGTGTCGACCAGCATCCAGCGGCGGTCGCCGTCGAGTCCCCATGGCTCGACGGCAACCTCGTCGGATGGCTGGGCGCCCAGCGATTTGACCGGATACACATGGACGGACCGGAGCACAGGAAGGGCCATGCGCCCATCCTGCCAGTCACTTCGCATCCGTACGCCCGGCTCTTCGCAGACCCGTCAGGTGGGCGCTGTCAGTACCCGCGGCCCTGATAGGGGCTGTTGTACGGATCCTCGTACGGCGACGGGGTCGGCGCGGGCCGCGGCGCGGCCGGGCGCATCGACTCGTACCCGGTGGCGGGCGCGGGACGCGGCGGCTGGGGCTGCTGCGGATAGCCGCGCACGGCCGAGGGCTGCTGCGGGATGTAGGGCGCCGGGGCGCTCTGCAACCCGGCGGGATACATCGGGGCGCTCTGCGCGGGAGCCTGCTGGTACTGCGGCACCGGCTGCTGCTGCGGGTAGCCGTAGGCGCCGCCCATCGACGGGGAGGGGGCCGAGGGAAGAGCCGGCAGCGCGGACGGCAGGGCCGGCAGATAGCTGCTGGACGTGTCGTACGCGGCAGGGACGCGGATCGGGGCGATCTGCGGGGTCCCCCGCTCCGCGACCAGGGAGTCGTAGATCGGAGTGTCGGGGAACGACGCGGCGTGGTAGCCGCCGCCGAAGGCGGAGCGAGGGGAGGTCATGGCACCTAAGTTAAGCCCACGATGTGCCGGTTGGGGAGCCCCCATCTCGGGCTCATCCGTTTTTCGTCGGTTCTGGCGGCCGGAACTGCCAAAACACCGCTCTTCCCTCCCTCGCCAGGGGGCTTTTCTGTTCATGGTCGCCATTGTTGACGAGAAGTGGCGGGCGGGTTACAAAGGGCGACCCCCGGTCGGTCGTGTCTCTCATTTCCCGCGGTAATGCGGATGTGCCCGAGAAGCGGTGGCGGATCGTGGCGGCCCGGTGCGCGGGACCGTCGCCGGTTGGGCCGGGACACGGCGGGCGGCCCGGGACCGGACGGCTCCGGGCAGGGCGGCGGCCCGCAATCGGGCACCGCTCCGGGCCGCCCGTAAACAAGGGCCCGGACGTGACCCGCCCGCTATCCCGGCGACAAAGGTCCGATACGATTCCGGCAACGCGACTCGGTGTTCCCCCGGCCCGGGCGTCGGCAACTGCCGCGCACGTACGGTTTTGTGTCACCCCGTCATGAACGCCATACCGGCAAACCTGCACCGGACGCACACCCGTCGGGCGCTTCCCGTCGGGCATAGGCGACCATGATCGGATGGAATCCCGTTTCCTCGGCATAGGTGAACTGCGCTCCACTCCGTCCGTGGCCGTCGTGGTCGACGTCATGCGCGCCTTCACGGTGGCCGCTTGGGCCTTCGCCCGCGGGGCCGAGAAGATCGTTCTCGCCGGGTCGCCGGACGAGGCCCTGGCGCTCAAGGCCCGCAACCCGGAGTGGGTCGCGCTCAAGGACGGCGCGCCCGCCCCCGGGTTCGACACCGTCAACTCCCCGGGCCTCCTGCGCTCCCTGGACCTCGGCGGGCGGACCATGGTCCAGAAGACCACGGCGGGGACGGTCGGCGCCCTCGCGGTCAAGGACGCGCCGCTGGTGCTGTGCGCCGGGTTCGTGGTGGCCGAGGCGACGGCCCGGGTGCTGCGTGCCCGCGGGGGCGACAGCGTCACGTACGTAGTCACCGGCGAGGACGGCCGCGCCGACGAGGACCTGGCCTGTGCCCAGTACATCGCGCGCCGGGCCACCGAGGACGACCCCGGGACGGACCCGGCCGACTACCTCCGCCGCGCCCGCGACTCGCGCGCCGCCCGCGAGCTGGCGGAGGGGGTCCGCCTGGGCGTCCACCCCGACGACATCGCCCTCTGCCTCGAACTCGACCGGTTCCCCTTCGCCATGGTGGCGACCCAGGAGGACGCGCTCACGGTCCTCCGCCCGCACCGCACCGACGGCTGACCGCCGGACCGTGCCGGTCCGCCGCACCCCGGAGGGATTAGGTTGTGGGGGAGAGGCCTGCGGGCAGCCGGACACCTGATGGGGGCGACCATGACCATGCAAAAGGGAACCAACGTTCCGGTGCCGGCGGGCACCGTGCGCGTCGAACTGGGCTGGCGGTCCGCCGCGGGCACCCCGGACGTCGACGGCTCCGCACTCCTGCTGGTGTCGGGGAAGGTCCGCAACGACGCCGACTTCGTCTTCTACAACCAGCCCGCCCACTCCTCCGGCGCCGTCCGCCACGAGGGCAAGCGGACCGCGGGCGACGCGGTCACCGACACCCTCTTCGTCGACCTCGGCCGGGTCGAGCCGGCGATCGAGCGGATCGTCGTCGCCGGATCGGCGGACGGCGGCAGCTTCGGCCGGGTGAGCGGCCTGTACGTACGGGTCGTTGACGCGGCGAACGGCGCCGAGCTGGCTCGCTTCGACCCCACCGACGCCACGGTCGAGACCGCGTTCATCCTCGGCGAGCTGTACCGCCGCCAGGGCGCCTGGAAGTTCCGCGCGGTCGGCCAGGGTTACAGCACCGGGCTCGAAGGGCTGGCCACGGACTTCGGCATCTCCGTGGACGAACCGCAGCAGGCCGCCCCCGCGGCACCGCCCGCCCCGGTCGCGCCGCCCGCCCCGGCCTGGCCCGCCGCCCCCGGCTCCGTACAGCCCCCGGCCCCGCCGGCGCCCACCCCGACGCTCCACACCGCGCCGACCCTCCACACCCCGCTGTCCACCCCGGCGGCACCACCCGCCCCTCCCGCCCCGGCGCCCTCGCAGCCCGTGCGGCTGTCCAAGATCACGCTGACGAAGGAGGCCCCGGCGGTCTCCCTCGCCAAGCAGGGCGGCACCTCCGGCGCGCTCCGCGTCAACCTCAACTGGGAGGTGCGCAAGCAGTTCAAGAGCTGGGGAGCGAAGCTCGGCCGGGCCGTCGCGATGCACTCCGATCTCGACCTCGACCTCTGCGCCCTGTACGAACTCACCGACGGTCGCAAGGGAGTGGTCCAGGCCCTCGGCAACGCCTTCGGGTCGCTGCACCAGCCGCCCTTCATCCACCTCGACGGCGACGACCGCACCGGCGCGGTCTCCACCGGCGAGAACATGACCGTCAACCTCGACCACAAGAACCTGCTCCGCCGAGTCCTGATCTTCGTCACCATCTACGAAGGCGCCCGCAGCTTCGCCGACCTGCACGCCACGGTCACCCTGCAGCCGCAGAACGGCGCGGCGATCGACTTCTCCCTCGACGAGTGCACCGTCCCCTCCACGGTCTGCGCGCTCGCACTGATCACCAACAACGGCGGCGACCTCACCGTGCAGCGCGAGGCCCGCTACCTCGTCCCGCAGCGCGGAGTCAGCCCGCAGCGCACGATCGACGCCGCCTACGGCTGGGGCATGAACTGGACACCGGGCCGCAAATGAGCAGCGCCTCACGGACCACCGGGCCGCGGGTGACGCACTTCTGAGCGGGCGCCTCGACGAAGAACGACAGAGGCCCCCCGTGGCGTCACCGCCCGGGCGCGGCCCCGGGTGCTCCGTCCGGCCCGGCCCCCGGTGCCACGTCCGGTCCGGCCCTCCCGTCCCGGCCGGGGGCCGCGTCCGGTTCCGGCCGTGCGTACGTACGGCCCTTCCAGGCCGCCCCCCGCCCCCGGTAGTGCCGCACGGCCGAGTCCACCGTCATCAGCAGGTACAGCACCGCCGTGAGCGGCAGCAGCGGCCCGAGCCACGGCGACTGCCGGTAGTAGGCGAGCATCGGCAGGTACGTCACCGTCATCACCGCCCATGCCAGCCCGCCCGCCCAGGCCGCCGCCGCGTCGCCCGTCGCCAGCCCGGCCGCCAGGGTCGCGGGCGGAGCCACGTACACGAGCAGCAGCCCCGGCACCGTCCCCGCCAGCAGCAGCGGGCTGTGCCGCAATTGGGCGTACGCGCTGCGCGCCACCATCCGCCACAGGTCCGCGAGCCGCGGATACGGCCGCACGCTGTCCACCCGGTCCGCCAGCCCCAGCCAGATCCGGCCGCCGCCGCGCCGCACCTCCCGGGCCAGCGACACGTCGTCGATCACCGCCTGCCGGATCGACTCCGGGATCCGCGCCCGTTCGGCGGCCTCCGTCCGCAGCAGCACGCAGCCGCCCGCCGCGGCCGCCGTCCGCGACTGAGCCCGGTTCACCCGGCGGAACGGATAGAGCTGCCCGAAGAAGTAGACGAACGCGGGCACCACCAGCCGCTCCCAGAAGCTCTCCACCCGCAGCCGCGCCATCTGGGACACCAGGTCGTAGCCCGCCGGCCCTTCCGCACCGGCCGCGGCCACCAGGTCCCGCAGGCTGTCCGGCTCGTGCGCGATGTCCGCGTCCGTGAGCAGCAGGAAGTCCGGCTTGTGGCGCCGGGCCAGGGCGATACCGTGCCGCAGCGCCCAGAGCTTGCCCGTCCACCCGGGCTCCGGCTCCCCGGGCTCCACGACGGTCAGCGGCAGCCCGCCGAACCGGTCGGCCAGCTCCCGGGCCAGCCGCCCCGTCCCGTCGCCGGAACAGTCGTCCACCAGGATGATCCAGGCCTCGCCCGGATAGTCCTGGACCAGCAGCGAGGGCAGGCTCAGCGGCAGCATCTCCGCCTCGTCGCGGGCCGGTACGACCACGGCGACCGAGGGCCAGCGGGCGGGATCGGTGCGGCGGGGCAGCCGCTGGTCGGTCCGCCAGTAGAAGCCCTGCCCCAGCAGCAGCCACCCCCACACGGTCAGCGAACCCACGGCGATCCAGGCAACGGCGCTCATTCGCCGCAGTCTGCCCCACTGGGCCCGGTCCGCAAGGGCTGTCGGCTAGGGTGACCGGGTGAAGATCGCGCTCATGGACTCCGGAATCGGCCTGCTGGCGGCAGCGGCCGCCGTTCGCCGACTGCGGCCCGACGCCGAACTGGTGATCTCCTGCGACCCCGGCTCGGTGCCCTGGGGCCCGCGTACCCCCGAGGACGTGAGCGCCCGCGCACTGGCCGTGGCCCGCGCCGCCGCAGCCCTCCGGCCGGACGCCCTGATCGTCGCGTGCAACACCGCCTCCGTCCACGCGCTGCCCGCGCTCCGCGCCGCGCTGGAGCCCGGCCTGCCGGTGATCGGCACCGTCCCGGCCATCAAGCCCGCCGCGGCGGGCGGCGGCCCCATGGCCATCTGGGCCACCCCGGCCACCACCGGCAGCCCCTACCAGCGCGGGCTGATCGCCGAGTTCGCCGGCGCCGTCGACGTCACCGAGGTCCCCTGCCCCGGACTGGCCGACGCCATCGAGCACGGCGACGAGTCCGGCATCGACCGCGCCGTCGCCGCTGCCGCCGCCCTCACTCCGCCGGGCGTACAGGCGGTGGTCCTCGGCTGCACCCACTACGAACTGGTCGCGGACCGCATCCGCGCCGCCGTCCAGCAGCCCGGCCGCCCGCCGCTCGTCCTGCACGGCTCCGCCGGGGCCGTGGCCGCCCAGGCGCTCCGCCGGATCGGTGCCGGACCCGCCCCGACGGCCGCCCCCTCCGGCACCCTCACCGTCCTGCTGGCCGGCCGCCCCGCCACCCTGCCGCGCCCCGCCCTGGCCTACGCGGAGGGCCGGGCCCTCCAGGCCGTCGCCCCTACCTGCTGACCTGGGGTTGCCCAGCGATCTCGGCCGCCCGGGACCGCCGCGCACCCCATCGCTGTCCCGGGCCGAGCGGCGCCGACGTGGGTACGCTGCGCCTATGACGGACCACCCCGAGAGCGCGCACCACAGCTCGACGCAGGCACCGTCCACCGTCTGGACCGGCCGTGCGACCAACCGCATGCAGTGGCTCCTGGCCCTCGCGGGCGCGGGCTGCTTGGCCCTGGGCATCGAGCTGGCCGTCGCCTCGCCAGCGTCCTCCGGACTCACCCCCCTGCTGATGTCCGTCATCGGCTGCCTCGCCGTCGGCCTGCTGATCCTCTTCGGCACGCTCGCCTTCGTCCATGTGGCCGTGAAGGTCGACGGGGACGCCCTGGAGGTCCGCTGCGGCCACGTCGGTCTGCCGCGCCGCAGGATCCTGCTCGACCATGTGGTCGGCGCGGAGTACGTCCCCCGGATCAACCCGCGCCAGTGGGGCGGCTGGGGCTACCGCTGGCGCCCCGAACAGGGCACTGCCGTCGTCGTGCGCAAGGGCGAGGGCATGGCCCTCCGCCTCGGCGACGGCCGCACCTTCACCGTCACGGTCGACGACGCGGAGACCGCCGTACGGTTCATCCGCGAACGCCTCCGGCCGGCCGCCCGCGCGGAGCGCGGCGGGGACTGAGGGGGTGCGCCGGATCCGGGGCCGGGACTGACGGAGGCTCCCCGGGTTCCGGGATCCGGGATCCCGTGCCGGACCGACCGGGCGAGGGTGCGTGGGAGCGACGTGACCGGGACCGGGACCGGGACCGACGACCGGTCGACCCGGCAGAGCCGGATGCTCCCCGGGCGCGCCCGGCACGGCACCGCCCTCCAGCGCCGCTCTCCACAGCCGTCCACCGTAGAATCCGCCAGGTGAGCGCCACCATGACCCCCGTCGACGCCCCGCAGCCCGCGCCGACGCCCCCGCCCGCCGGATGGCCCCGGCGGCTCCTGCGCCCGGCCGCCGCAGCACTCTCCGGGGTGCTGCTGTACGCGAGCTTCCCGCCCCGGCCCCTGTGGTGGCTGGTCCTGCCCGGCTTCGCCCTGCTCGGCTGGGTGCTCCACGGGCGCAGGCCGCGCGCCGCCTTCGGTCTCGGGCTGCTGGCGGGCCTCGGCTTCATGCTCCCGCTGCTGCGCTGGACCGGTGAGGACGTCGGCCCGGTGCCGTGGCTCGCCCTCGCCACCGCGGAGGCGCTCTTCATCGCGGTGGGCTGCCTCGGGATCGCCGCCGTCACCCGGCTCGCGTACTGGCCCCTCTGGGCCGCCGCCGTCTGGACCCTGGACGAGGCGGTCCGCGCCCGGATCCCGTTCGGCGGCTTCCCCTGGGGCAAGATCGCCTTCGGTCAGGCGGAGAGCGCGTTCCTGCCGCTCGCGGCGCTCGGCGGCACCCCGCTGCTCTCCTTCGCGGTCGTCCTGTGCGGCTTCGGCCTCTACGAGTCGGCGCGCCGACTCCGTACGTACCGCACCCCGGGGCACGCACACCGCGCCGCGGCCGCCGGAGCCGCCGCCTGCGTCCTCGCCCCGGTCGTGGCCGCGGTCGCCGCGCTCCCGCTCGTCGACGCTTCGGCCGAGGACGGCACCGCCACCGTCGCCGCGATCCAGGGCAACGTGCCCCGGCTCGGCCTGGACTTCAACGCCCAGCGCCGCGCGGTCCTGGACAACCACGCCCGGCGCACCGCCCAGCTCGCGGAGGAGGTCAGGGCCGGAAAGGCGAAGCAGCCCGACTTCGTCCTCTGGCCGGAGAACTCCTCCGACCTCGACCCCTACCTCAACGCCGACGCCCACCAGGTCATCGACGACGCGGTCAAGGCGATCGGGGTCCCGACGGTCATCGGCTCGGTGGTCGAGAAGGGCTCGGACAGCCTGCGCAACACCCTGATCGCGTGGGACCCGGACCAGGGCCCCGTCGACACGTACGACAAGCGGCACATCCAGCCGTTCGGTGAGTACATGCCGATGCGGACGGTCGCCCGGTTCTTCAGCGAGGACGTCGACCGGGTGCAGCGCGAGTTCGTCCCCGGCACCGAGGTCGGCGTGTTCGACCTCGCCGGTACCAAGGTGGGGCTGGTGACCTGCTACGAGGCCGCCTTCGACGACGCCGCCCGCGACACCGTGCTCCACGGCGGCCAGCTGATCGCCGTACCGAGCAACAACGCCACCTTCGGCCGCAGCGAGATGACCTACCAGCAGCTCGCCATGTCCCAGGTCAGGGCCGTCGAACACGGCCGGGCCGTCGTCGTCCCCGTGACCAGCGGGGTCAGCGCCGTCATCCGGCCGGACGGCACCATCGCCGACCGGAGCGGAATGTTCACCCCCGACGCCCTGGTCGCCGAGGTCCCCCTCCGCTCCTCGCTCACCCCGGCCACCCGGCTGGGCCCGCTGCCGGAGGGCCTCATCGCCCTGGTGGCCGCGGCGGGCCTGGGCTGGGTGGGCGTGTCGGCGGTACGGGCCCGGCGGCGGGGACGGGGGACCGAAGGGTAGGGCCGGGGAGTACGCGGCAGCTCCTGGGGTCGCGGGGACGGCACGGGTGGCGCGACCGGGGGCCGGCCGGGTGGACCCAGACCGGCCACGTAGGCTCGGACCCATGGCGACTCCCGACTTCATCCGCACCATCCGCGCCACCGCCGGTCACCAACTGCTCCTGCTGCCAGGGGTGACCGCCGTCGTCTTCGACGACGAGGGCCGGGTCCTGCTGGGGCGGCGGGCGGACACCGGTCGGTGGTCGGTGATCGGCGGCATCGCGGAGCCCGGCGAGGAGCCCGCGCTGACAGCCGAGCGCGAGGTGCTGGAGGAGACCGGGGTGCACTGCGTGGCCGAGCGCCTGGTCCTCACCCAGGCGCTCGCACCCGTGCAGTACGCCAACGGCGACCGCTGCCAGTACCTCGACATCACCTTCCGCTGCCGGGCCACCGGCGGCGAGGCCCGCGTCAACGACGACGAGTCCCTGGAGGTCGGCTGGTTCCCCCTGGACGGGCTGCCGCCGCTCCCGGAGTTCGCCCTCTTCCGGATCAAGCAGGCACTCACGGAGGGGCCGGCCTGGTTCCAGCGCACGTCGGCGGAGGCCTGACCGGCCGCCGCCGGTGGCCTGCCCGTCCGGGCCAGGGGTCGGACCCTTCGCGTACGACGGGTGCGGTGGGGCCGGCGCGCTGAAGCCGTCCGCGCGGTGCGCGGGCCTCCTCGGCCAGGGCGACGGTCACGCTCGCCGCTCCTCGCCCGCGCTCCGAGGCCTGCCGATGCCATCGGCGAACACCGCTCCAGCCGTTCCGGGGCGGCCCACCGTGCCCTCGCACAGCTCGAGTTGCCGCCACCCACGTGAGCTGTGGTCACCACCTTCGACGGGGGCAGGCGGTGCACGGCGACGACGAAGGTGACGGGTCCGCGGGTCACACCAGCAAGATCCTTTCCGTCCTGAGGGTGGTCGGACACCCTCGGAGGTGCGGGGACCGACGATCACGACGAAGGAGCCGGAAAAATGAACGCCAGACTGAACATGCTCGCCAGCCCCACCGCGGGCACCGTCCTCAAGAACCTCACCGCCGCGGGCCGGGCGGTGTCGGAGACCGGGCTGCCCGATACGACGCGGGAGCTGGTGAAGATCCGCGCGAGCCAGATCAACGGCTGCGGGTTCTGCACCGACATGCACACCAAGGAGGCCGCGGCGGCCGGGGAGACACAGCTGCGCCTCAACCTGATCGCGGCCTGGCGGGAGACCGCGGTCTTCACCGACGCCGAGCGCGCGGCCCTGGAGCTGACGGAGCAGGGCACCCGCATCGCGGACACCGCCGGTGGCGTGCCGGACGACGTCTGGGCACGGGCCGCCCAGTACTACGACGAGGAGCAACTCGTCGCCCTGGTCTCGCTGATCGCCCTCATCAACGCCTTCAACCGGCTGAACGTCATCGTCCAGCAGCCCGCGGGCGACTACCGGGTGGGCCAGTTCGGCTGACCTTCGGCCGAACGGTGTGCGCCCCCGGCCTCCGCCGGGGAGGTGTGCCGCCGGCACGCTGCCCGTACTACGCGCGGACGCGCTCCGGGCGGGAGCCGGTCCAGCGCGGACAGGAAGGGCGATGTACGGTCAGCTCAAGGCTCTCACCGGCGGTTATGCGGTCAACGGCCTTGCACGGACAGTGAGTAGAGGAGAGACATGAGCGTCGACGACGTTGAGTTCCGCCGCAGGATCCGCTCCGATGTCCCGCACTCGGCGAGGGTGTGGAACGCCTGGCTGGGCGGCAAGGACAACTACCCCGTCGACCGGGAGCTGGCCGACGCGGTGAGCGCCGCCTACCCCCAGATGGTCGACATCGCGCGCGCCTCGCGCGCCTTCCAGGCCCGCGCGATCCGGCACCTCGCCTCCCTGGGCATCCGCCAGTTCCTGGACGTCGGCACCGGCCTGCCGGTGGCGAACAGCACCCACGAGGTGGCGCAGGGCATCGTGCCCGAGGCGCGGATCGTCTACGTGGACAACGACCCCATCGTCCTCGCCCATGCCCACGCCCTGCTGACCAGTGCCCCGGAGGGCCGGACCGCCTACGTGGACGCCGATCTCTCCGAGACGGACACGGTGGTCGACGAGGCGGCGAAGACGCTCGACCTCTCCGAGCCGGTCGCCGTGCTGCTGCTCTCGACGCTGGGGCACCTCGTCCCGGCCGACGGCATCAGGGTCGTCCAGCAGTACATGGCCCGGATGCCCTCGGGCAGCTATCTGGTGCTCTGCGACACGGTGAAGACCCCGCAGACGCTGGCCGCCCAGGAGGCGTACGACTCCGGCGAGAACCCCCCGTACCTGGTCAGGGAGCCGGAGGAGATCACGGACTGCGCGGCGGGTCTGGAGATCATCGACCCGGGTTTCCTGTCGATCGCCCTGTGGCGCCCCGAGGAGGCCGACCCGGTGCCGGTCGACCAGTGGGGGCTGGTGGCCCGCAAGCCGTAGCCGGGAAGCGGGGCGGTGTGGCACGCCCGGGCGGCGGAGGGTTCGGGAACCCTCCGCCGGCCGGGCGTCTTTCGTGTACGGGGGCGTCCGCCGCGGCCCGGCCCGGTGCCCCCACTGCTCAGCCGCCCTGTCTCCGCGCCGCCGTGTCCTCGCGCAGTTCGCCGGTTCGGCGGGTGAGGGAGTCGATCCGGGCGGCCAGCTGCCGCTGCCCCGAGGGCAGATGCGGCCGGACCGCCGTGAGCGGGGCGACGAGGAGGGCGGCGTCGTCGGCGGCGAGGGCCCGGCGCAGCTGGTCCAGCGGGGCGCCCGCGGGGGTGGGCAGCCCGGTGAGGGCGGTGACCTGGCCGGCCAGCGAGCGCAGGTCCGCCGCGTTCTGACGGGCCCAGGTGGTGATGGTGCGGTCGGCCGCGCGCCGGTCCCGGGTGGCCTTGACCCGCTCCTCCCCGGTGGAGCCGAGGGAGCCGGGGCGCAGCCGCAGATAGCGGCGCTCGGCCGCCTGCCGGCTGGCGACACCGAGCGGGTCCGCCAGCTCGGCCCAGCTCGCCCCCGCGGCCCGGGCGGCCTCGATCAGCCCGGTCTCCCACCCCGCGAGCCGCTCCCGCAGCTCGCGCAGCAGCTGGAGCGAGGCCAGCGCCTGGGCCCGGTCCGGATCGGCCGCCCGGCCGTCGGCCTGCTCCGCCGTGGCGGTCCGGGCGTCACGGACCGCGCCGTCGATGACGCCCAGCGCCGCGGCTGCGGCGAGGAGGGAGACGGCGTCCGGATCGGGGTGGCGGGTGGGGTCGGGCTGCTCCGCTGCTGGCACGGTGACTCCTTCGACAGGTGCGGCTTCACGACAGGTTCGACGTGATGTCGTCCTTTCGGTGACATTTCATTTGTCATCGAATGGATGACATGCTACAACGGTGTCAGGTGAAACGCGCGGGCTACCGCCCGACCGACTGGAGGTGTTTCCGCAATGCTCATGCGTACCGACCCCTTCCGTGAACTCGACCGGATCACCGAGCAGATCCTGCGCCCCGGCACCTGGTCGCGGCCCTCGGCGATGCCGATGGACGCGTACCGCGAAGGCGACGAGTACGTGGTGGCGTTCGATCTCCCCGGTGTCTCGCCGGACGCGATCGACGTGGACGTCGAGCGCAACATGCTGACCGTCCGGGCCGAGCGCCGGCCGGCCGTCAACGCCGAGGACGTCCAGATGGAGCTGTCCGAGCGCCCGCTGGGCGTGTTCTCGCGCCAGATCGTCCTGGCGGACACCCTGGACACCGAGCGCATCGACGCCGACTACGACGCGGGCGTCCTGACCCTGCGCATCCCGATCGCGGAGCGCGCCAAGCCCCGCAAGATCTCCGTCGGCGCGGGCTCCTCGCGCAAGCAGATCAAGGGCTGACCGGCACCCGGCCCGTCCTCGTCCTGGAGGACCCCCGGGGGGACGGGCCGCCGGGTGAACCCGAGGGGGGACGTCCGAGGGAGCGGTCACCGTGACCCTGCGATGGGAGGCGTTCCTGGACCGGGTCCAGGAACGCGGCACGTACGAGACCCGGGAAGAGGCCGAGCGCGCCGCACGTGTGGTGCTGGCCCTGCTCGGCGCACACCTGGTGGGCGCGGAGCGGGCCGAACTGGCCGCCTGCCTCCCCGAGACCATGGCCCTGATCCTGCTCAACCCGCTCCAGGCCGCGGAACCGCTCTCGCCCGAGCGGTTCGTACGCGCCACGGCGGCCTGGATCGAGGGCGCCACCGAACGGACCGCCCTGTGGGACGTGGGAGCCGTGCTCAGCGTCGCCGCCGACGCGGCGGGCGAGGACCTCCTGCGCCGCATCCTGCTGCAACTGCCGACGGGGTACGACCTCCTCTTCGGCCGCCCGCAGCCCCTGTGACCGCCGCATCACCGCCCGGGCCCCGTCCGGATCCCTTCCGGACCACCCCCGGGGGTGTACGGCGGCGCTTTCGGAGAAGAAGCCAGAGACAACACGACACCGCAGGACCGCGAGAAGGGCTGCTGCCGCCATGATTCCTGAGCCTCGGACCATCGCCGCCCCGAAGGCCATGACGTTCGACCGGCTGCTGGAGAAGATCAGATACGAGGGTGCCTACCCCACCCGGGAGCGGGCGGAGGAGGCCCTGAACGCCGTACTGGGCGGGCTCGGCGCGCAGATCACGGGTGAGGAGCGGGTCGCGTTCGCCGCCGCGCTCCCCAGGGAGGCCGCCCGGGTGTTCACCGCAGAGGCGCCCGGCATCGACCCGGCCCCGGCCGCCCGTTTCGTGGACGACCTGGCCGCACGGACCGGTGGTACGGCGGCGACCGCCCGTTGGGACGCGGGTACGGTGCTGGCGGCGGTGGCCGCGTTGATGGACCCGGCCCTCGTCACCCGGGTCATCGAGTCCCTGCCGACCGGCTACGCCCTGCTGTTCGGCCGAGCCCAGCTCACCACGGCTGCCCGGACCCGGCTCGGCGCGGCGGCCTGAGCAGCCCGAGCGGCCCAGGAGGCCTGAGCAGATCGCCGAGCCCCGGGGCAGCCCCGCCCCGGGGCCGGGGCTGTCCCTGCCCGGCGCCCCGCGTCGGCGCCCGCAGCCGGTGACCCCGCCCGATGTCGTCGCAGCGGCGGACCCGGCCGCCCGCCGAGGTCGCCGCCGTACTTTCCGCCGGACTCGACCTGGCGCTCGCGCGGTTGACCGACGGCCTGGACACCGAGCTGGGCGAGCGCGGCGGGGCGGCCTCTGGGGGGCAGCGCCAATTGGTCACCCGGGCAGGGGCGTTGCTCCGGGACCCGCCCGTCCTGCTGCTCGACGACGTGACCTCCGCCCCGGACACGGCGTCCGGGGCCGCTGTGCTGGACCGGCCCCGCGCCGCCACCGCACACCGGACCGTCCTCTTCGCCGCCCACATCCCCGCTGTCCGGGAGACCACCGTCGCCGCACCTTCGGTGTCCGCCGCGAGGGACGCGGCCTGCACCCCCTCGGCGCCCGGTACCGGACAGGCCGCTTCCCGGCTGCGCCCGCGTCACTCGTTCCCGTTGCCCGCCGCCGGGCACATGGCGAGCACGGTTGCCGCCCGGGTCGGCTCCGTGTCCGCCCACGGCGACACCCTGGCCTTCCGCCGCTGCCCCGGCGAGCCGCCGGGGCAGCGGCGGGAAGCGCTCGGCGACCCGTACAGCCGCCCGGACCACCGGGCCGCCGGTCTACCGGCGGATCGTCACCGGCTCGATCTCCGCGTTGTTGTGCCTTCGCGCCCAGTTCTCCAGGGCCACCCGGCAGGCGTGGTCGAGATGGCGCAGCCCGGTCAGATCCAGCTCTATGGGCTGGTCCTGCGGCAGCTTCTCCAACTGCTCCAGGATGCGCGGCAACCGCAGGAAGGTCGCGTTGCCGGTGAGCGTCACCACGACCCGGCCGCCGGTCAGCTCACGCGTGGAGAGCTGTACGTGGGAGGTCTCCCAGGCCGACTTCACCACGGCGAGCAGCAGCCCCAGCACCACGCCCTCGAAGAGGTTGGTCACCACGATGGCCAGCGCGGTGACCGCCAGCAGGACGGCCTCCCCGCGGTGGTCGCGCCAGAGCGGGCCGAACTCCTTCCAGGGCACCAGCTTGCACCCGGCGTGCACCAGGATCCCGGCGAGCGAGGCGAGCGGGATGATGCCGATGGCGGCGGGCAGCAGCGCGGCGAAGAGCAGCAGCCACACCCCGTGGGCGACGCGGGAGAGCGCGGTGGTGGCCCCGGCCTGGACGTTGGCCGCGCTGCGGACGATGACAGCGGTCATCGGGAGGGCGCCCAGCGCCCCGCAGATGGTGTTGCCCACGCCCTGGGCGACCAGCTCCTTGTCGTACTGCGTACGGGGGCCGTCGTGCATCCGGTCGATGGCCGCCGCGCTGAACAGGCTCTCGGCCGAGGCGATGAGGGCGAAGGCGAGGACGGTACCGATGACGGCCACGTTGGCCAGATTGCCGAACTCGGCGGCACCCGGCAGGTCGATGGCGTGCAGCAGCCCGTTGACATCGGCCACCATCGGCCGCAGCCCGGCCAGGGCGGCGACGGCGGTGGCCAGGCCGACCGCGGCGAGGGGGGCTGGGACGATCCGCACGCGGGCGGGGAGCCTGGGCCAGATCAGCAGGACGGCGACGGTCCCGGCGCCGAGGCCGAAGGCGGTCAGCGCCTCGGTGTCGGTGGCGATCTCGGCGACCAGCCCGGGGAGTCCGGCCAGCTTGGCGAGGGCGGTGTCCGGCTGTTCGGAGTCGGCCATCGCGTACAGCTGGCCCAGCACGATGACCAGGCCGATGCCCGCGAGCATGCCCTGCACCACGGAGACGGAGATGGCGCGGAACCAGCGGCCGAAGCGGGCGAAGCCCATGACCATCTGGAGGAGACCGGCGGCCAGGACGATCGGCCCGAGCGTGGCGAGACCGAACTCCGTGACCGCCTCGTAGACCAGGACGGTGAGACCGGCGGCCGGGCCGCTGACCTGGAGCTTGCTGCCGGGCAGCAGACCGACGACGATACCGCCGACGATCCCGGTGACCAGACCGAGTTCGGCCGGTACGCCGGAGGCGACGGCGATGCCGACGCAGAGGGGAAGGGCGACCAGGAAGACGACGAGTGACGCGAGCAGGTCACGTCGTACGACGTGGGGGTTCTTGAGTTCCTTCACGGAGATCACGGGTGACGATTCCCTTGAGGGTCGGATCCGCGCCCGGCCCGGGGCCGGGCGCGGAAGGGTGGGGGCGGGAAGCCGTCAGAGGCGGCCGGACGACGGGCCGCTCTCCGGCCGGTGAACGCTGGTCGGGCCGGGACGTACCGCGCCGCGGACCGAAGGGAAGGGTCTCGGGGGTCGGGCGTAGGTGGGGAGCCCGGCCTCCTTTGCGTTCGCGGTGTCGTGTTCGGTGAAAGTCCGGGCGGGTAAGACGAGGGACTTCATGGGTGGCCTGCCTCCTGCGCCCGGTGGTTCCGGGGAGCGGTGTGGTCGGGTCATGGGAACGAATGCGCGGATATGGTTCGAATGAATGTTCGGAGGGGGGGTTCTGCTCCACCTCGTGGTTCTGTCGAACATCCGGGGTGTGAAGCCGTGCGCACGGCGTCCGAACGGATACGACTACAGCTCAGCATATAGACGAGAACTTTGCTATCGCATTACCTTCTCGTTGAGGAACGCGAATGCGCCATTCTTGTCATTCATTCGGCTTGTTCTTTGTGATTGCGAAAACCTTTGGGGCGGCGGCGGCCTGTGCGAAGGCAGGGGAGCGGGATGCGTCCGCAGGGGGCGTCAGGGGTGACGGCCGTCCAGGAAGAGATGTGGCTCGGGCTCGCCCATCGGGTGGTCCGGGGTGAACAGCACGCTCTGCCGCTCCTCCACCGCGAACCCCGCCCCGGCCACCACGGAGACGAACTCCTCCTCGCCGAAGCTCGACACCACCACCGGCTGCCCCATGAACACGGCGCTCACATCCGCCGCGTCGACCGGCACCGTCGCCACGGCCAGCCGACCGCCCGGCCGTACTGCCCGGGCGAGGCGGCCCAGCAGCTCCCGCTGCTCGCCACGGGTCAGCTGGAGGAGGGAGAAATAGACGCATGCGGCGTCGAACTCCCCGTCCACCAGAGGCAGATCGCGGATGTCACCGCACCGGAACTCCGCCTGCGGCACCTGCCGCGCCGCCAGCGCCGTCATCACCGGTGAGACGTCGACCCCCACCACCCGGTGTCCGGCCGCCGCCAGTCGCCGCGCGGTCGGGACCCCCGTACCGCTCCCCACGTCCAGCACCCGGCTGCCCGGCGCGAGCTGCTCCAGCAGCCGGTCCAGCGAGGCGTGGTGGGCGGCCGAACCGGCGAACGCCCGCTCGTACGCGGAGCCCAGCGCGTCGAACACCGTCGCGGCGGGGAGCCCCGCGGGCCGTCCAGGGGCGTTGTCGCTCATGGGTGTGGTCCTTCCGGTGGTACGGGACCCCCGAGGCCTCCGGTACGAGGTCTCCACGGAGCCGCGCCCCCGCCGACCGGGGCCGCCGTCCCCAGCGTCCCCGGACGCGCGTCTGAGTATGCGGTGCGCCGAACGCTGAGTACCCGGCCCGATGTTCCGCCGCCCGGCCGCCGGTCGAATGGGGCCATGGACTCCGCAGCGCGGCGCAACCCCCGCATCCAGCACGTCACCACCGCCGGTACCGCCCTGGCGGTCTCCCTGCTGCCCCTGGTGGTCGGTGTGCTGCTGGCCAAGTCCATGGCGGCGGACCCGATGACCTCGGTCAACGCCCTCGTCACCAACGGCAGCCACCGCCCCCGGGTCTCGCCCAAGCAGTGGTGCAGCTGCGGCGGGGACGCCCTGCGGCGCCTGCGCACCACGGGACGTCCCCGCCTCGTCCGCCGCTGAGCCGGGCCCCTACCGGCCGACCGGCTGGGCCTCGTCCGCCGACGGCCGCTCGAACTGGGTGTGGTACAGCTCCTCGTACCGCCCGCCCGCCGCCAGCAGTTCGGTGTGGGTACCGCGCTCCACGATCCGGCCCGCCTCGACGACCAGGATCTGGTCGGCCGCCCGTACGGTGGAGAGCCGGTGGGCGATCACCACGGCGGTCCGCCCCTCCAGCGCCTCGGCCAGGGCCTCCTGGACGGCGGCCTCGGAGGTGGAGTCCAGATGCGCGGTCGCCTCGTCCAGGATGACGACCCGCTGACGGGCGAGCAGCAGCCGGGCGATGGTGAGTCGCTGGCGCTCACCGCCGGAGAGCCGGTACCCGCGCTCGCCCACCACCGTGTCCAGCCCGTCGGGCAGCGAGGCCACCAGGCCCTCCAGCCGGGAGCGGCGCAGGGCGTCCCAGATGTCGTCCTCGGACGCATCCGGCCGGGCGAGCAGCAGATTGGCCCGTACGGACTCGTGGAAGAGGTGCCCGTCCTGGGTGACCATCCCCAGGGTGTCGCGCAGCGAGTCGGCGCTCAGATCGCGTACGTCGACCCCGTTCAGCCGTACGGAACCGGCGTCCGCGTCGTACAGCCTCGGCAGCAGCTGGGCGATGGTCGACTTGCCCGCGCCCGACGATCCCACGAGGGCGATCATCTGCCCGGGTTCGGCGCGGAACGACACCTCGTGCAGGACCGGGGTGCCGCCCCGGTTGTCCAGCGTCGCGACCTCCTCCAGCGAGGCGAGCGAGACCTTCTCCGCCGACGGGTACCCGAAGGACACGTTGTCGAACTCCACCGACACCTGGCCCTCCGGCACCTTGCGGGCGTCCGGCTTCTGGGTGATCAGGGGCTTCAGGTCCAGCACCTCGAAGACCCGCTCGAAGCTGACGAGCGCGCTCATCACCTCGACCCGGGCCCCGGCCAGCGCGGTCAGCGGGGCGTACAGCCGGGTCAGCAGCAGGGCCAGGGCCACCACGGCCCCCGGCTCCAGGGTGCCGCGGAGCGCGTAGTAGCCGCCGAGCCCGTAGACCAGGGCGAGTGCGAGGGCCGAGACCAGGGTGAGCGCCGTGATGAACGCGGACTGGGCCATCGCCGACCGCACCCCGATGTCCCGCACCCGGCGGGCCCGCTCGGCGAACTCGGCCGACTCCAGTGACGGGCGGCCGAAGAGTTTGACCAGGGTGGCGCCGGGGGCGGAGAACCGCTCGGTCATCTGGGTGCCCATCGAGGCGTTGTGGGCGGCCGCCTCCCGCTGGAGACCGGCCATCCTGGCCCCCATCCTGCGGGCCGGTACGACGAAGACCGGGAGCAGGACCAGGGAGAGCAGCGTGATCTGCCAGGAGATCGTGAGCATCACACCGAGCGTCAGCAGCAGGGTCACGACGTTGGAGACGACGCCGGAGAGCGTGTTGCTGAACGCGCGCTGCGCGCCGATCACGTCGTTGTTGAGCCGGCTGACCAGGGCGCCGGTCCGCGTCCGGGTGAAGAAGGCGACCGGCATCCGCTGCACGTGGTCGAAGACCGCCGTCCGCAGATCGAGGATCAGCCCCTCACCGAGGTTGGCCGACAGCCACCGGGTGACCAGGCCGAGCCCCGCCTCCGCCACCGCGATCAGGGCGATCAGCAGGGCGAGCCGGGTGACCGTCCCGGAGTCCGCGCCCCGCACGATGGCGTCGACGACCTGCCCGGCCAGGACCGGGGTGGCCACCGCCAGCAGCGCGGTCACGGTGCTGAGCAGCAGGAACCGGTGGATGCGCGTCTTGTGCGGCCGGGCGAAGACCAGGATGCGGCGTAGCGTCGCCTTCGAGAAGGGGCGCCGGTCCTGCTCGGCGTTCATCGCGCTGTGCAGCGACGTCCACGCGGTGACTTCCATGTCCATGGGGTGCTCCGAACTCTGCAGACCTGGGTGGTGGGGACTGGTCGGAACGCTATGACCTCAAGCTTGGTTGAGGTCAACAGGGCACGCTGGGTGTCCACCGGCGTCGCCCTCCGCCCGGTGCGAGCCGGGAGGTGAGAACGGCCGTTCCCGGCAGCGGGCCGACAGGCGGGCGGGAGAGCGCAGGAGGAGCGACGGCGTGTGCGTCGACTCGATCCTGCCCCGAGCGAGGCGCCCCGGGGGGAGGCGTCCCGGATCGCCGGGAGGGGGGCACGGGCACGGCCGGACGGGATGGTCGTGCGGGGCTGGCATGATCGGAGGATGAACGAGAGCATCATCGCCGCGTGTGACGGCGCGTCCAAGGGAAATCCGGGACCGGCCGCCTGGGCCTGGGTCGTCGCGGACGCGCAGGGCAGCCCGGAGCGCTGGGAGGCGGGCCCGCTGGGCACCGCGACCAACAACGTCGCCGAGCTGACCGCCCTGGCCGAGCTGCTGGAATCCACCGACCCGGCGGCGCGTGTCGAGGTGCGGATGGACTCGCAGTACGCGATGAACGCCGTGACCAAGTGGCTGCCGGGGTGGAAGCGCAACGGCTGGAAGACCTCGGCGGGCAAGCCGGTCGCCAACCGCGAGCTGGTCGTCCGCATCGACGCCCTGCTCACCGACCGTACGGTGACGTTCCGCCACGTCCCCGCCCATCAGGTGGACGGCGACCCGCTCAACGCGCTCGCCGACCAGGCCGCCAGCGAGGCGGCGGTGGCGCAGCGCCCGGCCGGTACCGCCCACGGGGCGACCGCCCTGCCCGTCCCCGCCCCGGCGCGCTCCACGAAGGGGCGTGCGGAGACGGGCGGTGGCGGCGCGGGCGGCGTGAAGGCGAAGACCACGGGGTCCCGGACCGGGCGGTCGTCGAACGGCACCATCAAGGCGCGGTTCGCCGGGCGCTGCCACTGCGGAAAGCCGTACGCGGCGAAGGAGCCGATCGCGAAGAACCCGAACGGCTGGGGTCACCCGGAGTGCCGTACGGCCACCGACTGATCCTGCTCGGCCCCAGGGGTACGGGGGAGTCGCGGGAGGCGGTCGCGCGGCGGGTCTCAGACGTCGGCCCAGACGAGTCGGCCGGCCGGTGCGGGGCGCGTGCCCCAGCGGGCCGCCAGGGCGTCCACGAGGAGAAGGCCTCTGCCGTCCTCGGCGAGGCGGTCGAGCGCGTCATCGCCGTCCGGGCCGTCCGCCGCCGGAGCCTCCCCGACGGGCGGCCCCGCCGCAGCGAAGGGGCGCGCCGGTGCCGGGATCCGGGCCAGGCCGCGGTTCCACACGCAGATGCGCACCCCCTCCGCCGAGCGGAGCAGGCGGCAGCGGATCCGTCGGGTGCTGGTGTGCTGCACGGCGTTGGTGACCAGTTCGGTCACTATCAGCGCCGCCGCCTCGATGCGTTCCGCGGGCTCTCCCCAGGCGTGCATCGCCTCCTGCACCCGGTGGCGTGCCTCCGGAACGCCCCCGGGCAACCGGGGGACCCACCAGCTGTGTGCACCTCTGACACTCCCCTCGGCGGGGGCGCGTTCTGCGCAACTGACTATTTCCGACATGTATGCACTCTCGGTGCAAAACGCGTACTTTGCAAGCGACAGAGTGTTCAAGGCTCCGCTCCGGGGCTCGACGAACGAGGTACGAGCATGCGAGCCCGCTCCGGCCCCACGGTGCAGCACCGCGTCCTGGCGGCCCGGCTGCGCATCCTGCGGGAACAGGCCGGTGTCACCCTGAGGGCCGCCGCCGACGCCCTGGGCGCCCACCCCGCCACCGTACGGCGGATCGAGCGGGCCGAGACCGGGCTCGACGCGCGGCAGGTCACCGAACTGCTGCGCTGCTACGGCGCCCCGCCCCCGGTCGCGGAACCGATCCTGGCCGGGCTCGGCGCCGCGAACCTGCCCGGCTGGTGGCACCGGTGGCGCGACACCATGGAGAGCTGGCAGCAGGACGTCATCGGGGTCGAGTCCTCCGCCAGCCTGGTCCGCACCTGGCACCCGGCCCTGGTGCCCGAGCTGCTGCGGACGCCCGGCTACGCCGCCGGGCTGTACCGGATGCGGTACCCGGACGACGGCCCCGACCGGATCGAGCGCCGCGTGGAGCTGCTGCGGGAGCGGCGGCGCCGGCTGTGCGAGCGCGGGACCACCCTGTGGGCCCTGCTCCCGGCCGCCGCCCTGCTCACCCGGGTGGGCGACCCGGAGACCATGGCCGGGCAGCGGCGTGCGCTGGCCGAGGCGATGGAGGAGCAGCACGTCATCGTCCAGGTGGTGCCACTGGACCACCCGCCGCACGCCATGACCGGCATGCCTCCCCTGCATCTGCTGCGGGTCCCGGCCCCGGAGATCGGTGACCAGGCGGTCCTGGAGACGCCCGGGGTCCGTGTCGACCTCATCGACGATCCGGATGCCGTGATGGCCCACCGCATCCGGCTCGACGCGGCGTGCGCCGCCGCCCCGCCGCCGGAGACCCCGCTGCCGGACATCGCGGCCGGGTGACTCCCTGGGCGGGGCCGTGAGGTCGGGCGCGCCGCGGGACCCGCCCCGCCGGGGCGACCCGTCCGGTCCCCCGGCCGCCGGGTGTTTGAGGCGCCGATCGTCGGTCACCCGCACGGTACGGCCGTAAGCAGATGCCTACGGCACGCATCCGACCCCCGGGAGTGAGCAGCATGGAGAACTGGCGCACACACGCGGCCTGCCGCGACGAGGACCCGGACCTGTTCTTCCCCATCGGGACGTCCGGCCCCGCCGTCGTCCAGGCGGCGGAGGCGAAGGCGGTCTGCCGGACCTGCCCGGTGCAGGCCCAGTGCCTGGAATGGGCCCTGGAGAACGGCCAGGAAGCGGGCGTCTGGGGCGGCCTCGCCGAGGACGAACGACGCGCACTGAAGCGCCGCAACCGCCGCCGTACGCAGAACTCCGCCGGCTGACTCCGCTCCATGTCCCCGACCCGCCACGGACGGCCGTGCGGACGGAGAATTTCGTCATCGGCGGCAATGGGTGGACGATGAGCCATGGACACCACCGTCTGGCTCGTTGTCGCAGCCGTCGCCGCACTGACCATGCTGGCCCTGGCCGCCGTACTGCTGGTGCGCGTCTTCAAGGCCAGGAGGCTCCTGGTCGACGCCGGGATCCCGCTGCGCAACAAGGCCCTCGTCTGGGCGGCCGTGGTCTACACCGTCTCCCCGGTCGACCTGCTGCCCGACCCCGTCTATCTGGACGACATCGGCTTCCTGCTGCTGGCGCTGCGCTCCCTGCACTCCGCCGCGGCCTCGGCCGGACTGGGACGCGCCAAGGGCGCGGGCGCCCCGGTGGAGCTCCCGCGCCCGGAGAAGACCGGCGGAGCGGACAGGCGGCCGGACGCCGTGCTGTAGCTCCGGCCGCGCGTCGCTCCGGGACTCCGGACGTTCCGCGTTCAGACGTTCGGGGGCCTGCGCTCCTGCCCGCTAGACGCTCCGGGACAGGGCCGCCGCGCCGGAGCCGGGCTGCTGTTCCTCCGGAGGCTGCGGCTGCTGCTGCTCCGACTGCTGCTGCTCCGGTTGCTGCGGTTCCTGCGGCGGCGCGGGCTGGGAGTCGGGCGTGTCACCGGGCGGGCTGTCCGGCGGCGGGTCGGAGGCGGGCGGGCTGTCCGGCGGCGCCGTCGTCCCGTCGTCGGCCGGCGGCGGGGACTCGCCGTCGCGCGGAGACTCACCCGTGCTCGGGGGGCAGGAACGGTCGCCGCCTGCTCCCGGCGGGCAGGGCGAACCGGACTCGTCCTTCTTCGTGCCCTTGGGCGGATCGGTCTTCTCGTCCCCGCCGCCGGTGTCACCGGCCGGACGGGTGAACCAGTCACCGTTCTCGGAGTCGACCATCACGAACTCGTCCACCGGCTTCGACGACGGCTCCACCACGACCACATCCGAGGCCCGGTACCCCGGCCAGGCCTTCCCCGTCTGCTTCGGGGTGCTCTTCTGGGCGACCGGCGGCAGCAGCGGATTGCCGCAGGCGCACCGCACCCGGGGCACCCCGCGGTCGTCGACGAGCACCGCCGTACCGGCCTGGAGCACCGCCTGGTACGCCGCGGCCTTCCCGTCCCGGAAGCTGTGATTGGTCACGCGGGTGTCCATCCGCAGCTGTACGGGGGTGAGGGAGCGGAGGTAGCCCGGTACGGCCGAGGGCTCGATGTCCTGGACCGAGGCGAACGCCCGGTTCTTCTCCGGGGCGGCCCCCAGCACGCTGATCTGCTTCTCCACATCGCAGCTGGCGACCTTGCGGGTGCCCCCGTAGAGGCCCGGCGCGGCGCCGTCCACCCCGCGCGTCACCTGCGAGCCGGTGCCCGAGGCGCTCGGTACGGGGGAGGGGGACGGGGAGGCGGTCGACGGGTCGGGGCCGCTGTCACGCGCCGTGGACTCCGTGAACGGGTCCGGGCCGGAGGCGCCCGCCGCCTGGAGGAACACCTCGCCCCCCGCCGTCGAACCGCCGCCGCCGCCGTCGTCGGGGCGGGTCAGGAAGACGACCAGCGAGACGGCCACGACGACGGCCGCCGTGATCGCGGCGACCCGGGGGACGGAGCGCCACCAGGGGCGCCCGGCCCCAGGCCCGGGGGCGGCGCCCGAACCACTGCCGGGACCGTCTCCCGGGCCGCCCGTCGAGCCTCCGCCGGAGCCCCCGGAACCGCCCGAACCGCCTGATCCGCCGCCCCGGCCCCCGCCGCCGGGCGGGCCGGGAGGGGCGCCCGAGACGGTGGGGGGCGGGGGCGTCGTCGGGCCCGACCGGGAGGGGCCCGAGAGCGGACCGGAAGGCGGTCCCGTAGGGCGGTCGGAGGACGGCGGTTGGACACTCACGGGCTGCACTCCCCGAGGTTGGGACCGCCCCGGACTCCCGCCCCCGCAAACCGGGGCATCGGCGGGTGATCCGGGCCTGTTGCCCTCATTGTGTGTACGGCCCGCGCGCTCCCCGCAAGCGGAGGGAGCGGCCGTTTCCCCGGGGGGCGGAGTGCCGTACCCCTGCTTAGCGTGACAGCGTGAACGTCCGGGTGAGCAACGACAGGAAGAGCGCGGCACGCGCACCGCACGGCTGGCTGGACGCACTCGTGGCGGTGCTGGCCGGAGCCCTGGCCATGCTGGTGACGGCCGCCCTCGGTCTGTGGGCCGCCGGTGCCGCGGGGCTTCCCGACGGAGGCTTCCCCCGGGTCGTGGCCGCGGTCGTCGTGATGGCGGCGGGCGGTACGGTCGGCCTGGCGGGCGACGCCGGGTCTCTCGTGGGGGCGCGGGCGGGCCTCTCGGTGCTGCCGCTCTCGGTGACCGTGGCGGGCGCGCTGCTCATCGCCCACGGCTTCCTGCGGCCCCTGCGCCACCGGGCTGTCGCCGGGGTCCGGGAGCTGGCGGGCTGGGCGGGCCGGGTCGCTGTCCTCTGGGCGGTGGTGCTGATCGCGCTCTCGCTCCTGGCACGGCACACGTTCACCCTCCCGGCGGAAGACCTCACGGGTGACGGAAGGAGTGAGGGAACGGAAGACGCCTTCGGCGATGTCCTGGGCGATTCGGCGCGGGTCGGGTTCCGGGCCGACATCCCGCTGACCGTGATCATGGGTCTGGTGTGGCTGGCCGGTGTCCTCCTGCTGGCGCTCCTGGTCTCGCGCCGGGCACCGCTCCCGCCCCGGCTGGTCCGCTTCCAGGAGACCGTGCGCCCCGCCGCCTCCGCCATGGTGGCGCTGCTGCTGCTCTCCGTGGCCCTGGGCGCCGTGGCGGGGCTGGTCGTGATGGTGGTACGCGGCCATCCCGCCCAGACCCTCGCGGTGATCCTCCTCGGCCTGCCCAACCTGGTCTGGCTCGCCTTCACCGTGGGCCTCGGCGCCTCCTGGGAGGGCAGGGCGCAGGGCCCGTTCGGGCTGCCGATGCCGCAGGTGCTCGACTCCGTACTCCGGACGCCCGACCTCGCCACCGTCAATCTGCGCACCCTCGCCGCCCAGGACGGGCGGGTGTGGTGGCTGCTCGTCGCCGCCGCGCTCCTGGCGCTCGGCGCCGCCTTCGTCATGGCGCTCCGCTCACCCGCCCGGACGCGTCCCTGGCAGCACGCCCTGCACCTGGCGGTCGCCCTCACCCTGACCGTGCTCCTCATCGGCCTGACGTCCGCGGTCTCCGCCCGCTACGGCCTCTCCCTGCTCGGCATCGGAGACCTCGGCGGCGGTCTCGGAGGCGAGGTCTCGCTGCGCCCGAAGCTCTGGACCGCGCTCGGGACCGCCTTCCTGTGGGGCCTGGTCGCCGGCTTCCTGGGCGCGCTCGCCGCCTCCCGGGTGCACCGGAGGCACGGCGAGGTCCCGCCGCCGGAGGAGACCTAGGCCTCCGGGAAGACCGGGAGGGCCCAGCGCGGCGGCCGGGGCACCGGCTCGGGCGTGGCCGACCAGGAGCCGGCCCGCGTGTCCACGACCGTCGCCGTACGGTGCCCGGCCGGGGCCGCCGACGCCGCCGCGCGCAGTGCCGCGACGAACCGCAGACACGTCTCGTAGCGGTCGTCCGGCGCCTTGGCCAGCGCCTTCGCCAGTACGCCGTCCACCGCGCCCGGCAGGTCCGGCCGCTGCCCGCTCGGCGGGGGCGGCGGGTCGTACTGGTGGGCCCAGAGCAGGGCCATGTCGTCGTCCCGCTGGAAGGGCGGGGCCCCGGTCAGCGTCTCCTGCACGACGCATGCCAGGCTGTACACGTCGCACCGGCCGTCCACGGGTTTCCCCGAGATCTGCTCCGGAGCCACGTAGTCGAGCGTGCCGACGAACTGGCCGACCGTGGTGAACCCCGTCAGCGACAGCGACTTCTTCGTCAGCCCGAAGTCCGTCAGGTACACGTGTTCCGGATGGTCGCTGTCGGTCCCCGCCGCCACCAGGATGTTCCCCGGCTTCACGTCGCGGTGCACCAGATCGTGGTCATGGGCCGCGTCCAGCGCGGAGGCGACCTGCCCGCCGATCCGGACGGCGGCGGTGAGATCGAGCGGCCCGCGCCGGTCGATGAGCACGCGCAGGTCGGCGCCCGCCACGTACCGCATGGCGATGTAGAGGAGCCCGTCCGTCTCACCGGCCTCGAAGACCGGCACGATATGGGGGTGGTCGATCGCGGCCGCCACCCGCGACTCGTGGGTGAACCGCTGCCGGAAGGTGTCGTTGCGAGCCAGCTCCGGGGCGAGCAGCTTGAGCGCGACGATCCGGTCCAGCCGCAGGTCCCTGGCCCGGTAGACGACCGCCATGCCGCCCCGGCCGATCTCGGCCTCCACGAGATAGCCCGCGACGCGCTTCCCCACCAGCTCCTCGTCCCGGCCGGTGGGAAGCCCGGCGTCGTGGGAGGGCGGGGGCGGCGCCACGGCCTGTCACCGCCCGCCGTCCGGCGAGTCGTCGTGCGTGACGACCCGCGTGGGTTCGGGCTCGTCGGCGGTCACGACCCGCGTGGGCTCCGGCGGCCCTTCCGACGTCACCACGCGCGTGGGCCCGGGCCCGTCGGACGCCACCGGCTCGGGGGGCCCGGGGTCCTCGGCCGCCTCGGGTGGGCCGTCCGCCGTGACCACCCGGGTGGGCTCGGGCCCCGCCGTGCCCGGCCCCGTGAACGCCGTCCCCGACCCGGGCCCGGACTGTGCCGCGTACGTACTCAGCTGTCTCCCGTCGCAGAAGACCCACCGCTCGTGCTCGGCGTCGTACAGCCACACCGACTCCCCGTCCACGACCATGCCCACCCGCAGCCCCCGCGTCCGCTGCTGGAAGCCCTCCCCGTCGCTGCGGCCCTCGGCCAGATCCTGAGCGGCGCGCCGGTACTGGTTCAGGGCCTCCTCCGCGCGGGCCAGCAGCGGGCGCGGGTCGGCCGTGCGCGCGAGCGGCCGACCGGGGGCCGGAGGAGTACGCGGTACGGAGACCAGGAGCCGACCGTCGACCCAGGCCGCCCAGCCGTTGGAACAGACGACGTACGCCCAGTCACCGCGCCGCTCGGCCAGTCGCACCGGCAGCAGCGCGTCCAGCGGGTCGGTGGGCCGGGCGGTGTCCGGCGTCTCCCAGGCGGTCAGCCCGTCCGGGGGGACGACATGGGTGGGGCGGAAGTCCGGGGCCGGGTCCGGGGTCGCCATGGCACCGCCTCACTTCCGCATGACCGCGGGCTCATGGCGCCGCAGCAGCTTCGCGACGACGTAACCGAAGAGGGCCGAGAGGACGACGAGCATGCCCATGTTGAGCAGCCAGACCCCTCCCGAGTGTCCGAAGAGCGGGTCGGACGTCAGATCGCCCGGCACGATCCGCGCCAGGTCGATCGTGCCGGCCATCGCGCCCAGTGCCCACCGCGAGGGCACCAGCCAGGACAGCTGCTCCAGCCCCGGCACCCCGTTCAGCTTCAGCAGGGCACCGCAGAAGACCACTTGGACGATGGCGAGGAGGACGAGCAGCGGCATCGTGACCTCCTCCTTGCGCACCAGGGCGGAGACCAGCAGGCCGAGCATCATCGCGGTGAAGGACAACAGGGCGACGGCCAGAGTGATTTCCAGCAGTGGTGGCAGGAACACCCCTTCGCCGCCCGGAGCGTTGAGGTCGACACCGACCAGTCCCACCAGCGTCAGGACGACGGCCTGGAGGACCGTGATCGTACCGAGCACCACGATCTTCGACATCAGGTACGCGGATCTGGAGAGGCCGACGGCTCTCTCCCGCCGGTAGATCACCCGCTCCTTGACCAGCTCCCGTACGGCATTGGCGGCCCCGGTCAGCACCCCGCCCACACACAGGATGAGCAGCGCGTTCATCGCCGTCTCCTGGGTGAGCCTGCTCCCGGCCAGGGCGCGGGCCATGGCGCCCATGACGAAGGGCAGAGCGATCATGATGATGAGGAACGTCCGGTCGGCGGCGAGCGCGGAGGCGTACCGGCGGACCAGAGTGCCGAGCTGCGCACCCCAGTTACGGGTCTTGGGCGGCGGCGCGACGGACCCGCCGGGCGCGGCCTGGGTCAGCCGGGGCTGCGCCGAGGCACCCGCGATGTACCGGCGGTGGAAGGGCGAGTCGGAGTACGTGGTCGCCCAGTCCCGGTCCCGGTCGTTCTCGAACGCCTCGAAGGCCTCCGGCCACTCGGAGAACCCGAAGAACGCGAGGGCGTCGTCCGGAGGACCGTAATAGGCGATGCGGCCGCCCGGCGCGAGGACGAGCAGCCGGTCGCAGACCTCCAGGCTCAGCACGCTGTGCGTGACGACGATGACGGTGCGGCCGTCGTCGGCCAGCCCGCGCAGCATATGCATGACGGAGCGGTCCATCCCCGGGTCGAGCCCGGAGGTCGGTTCGTCCAGGAAGAGCAGCGAGGGCTTGGTCAGCAGCTCCAGGGCGACGCTCACGCGCTTGCGCTGGCCGCCGGAGAGACTGTGGATGGGCTGGTCCACCCGTTCTTCCAGGCCCAGTTCATGGATGACCTCCAGGACCCGCTCCTGCCGCTCGGCCTTCGCCGTGTCCTGCGGGAAGCGGAGTTCGGCGGCGTACCCGAGGGCTTTGCGCACGGTCAGCTGGGAGTGGAGGATGTCGTCCTGCGGGACCAGGCCGATGCGCTGGCGCAGCTCCGCGAAGTCACGGTAGAGGTCACGGCCGTCGTAGAGGACGGTCCCGGTGTCGGCCGGGCGCAGGCCGGTCAGGGCGTTGAGCAGCGTCGACTTCCCGGCGCCGCTGGGACCGACGACCCCGAGCAGGCACTTCTCGCCGACGGGGAAGGAGACCTTGTCCAGCAGCGTTCGGCCGCCCCGGCCCGCCCTGCCGACATGGACCTCCAGATCCTGGACGTCCAGCGACACCTCGCCGGTGTCCACGAACTCCTGGAGCACGTCCCCGACCAGGCTGAACGCGGAGTGGCCGATACCGATGATGTCCCCGGCCCGTACGACCGCCCGGTCGACGGGCTGGCCGTTGAGGAACGTGCCGTTGTGGCTGCCGAGGTCGACGATCTCGTGCCGGCCGTCGGGGAGCGCCCGCAGCTCGGCGTGGCGCCGGGAGACCACGAGGTCGTCGATGACGAGGTCGTTGCCCGCGTCGCGGCCGATGCGGACGGTCTTCGCGGGCAGCGGCCGTACGGTGGTGGGCTGCCGGAAGGTGCCGGTGGCGGCGGGCATGGAGACGGCCGACGGCCGGTCGGCGGCTGCCGGGCGGGCCGGGGGCTCGCGGCCCACGAGCACGGCGCGGGGGCCGTCGCCCGGATTGCCGAAGTGGATGACGCTGCCCGCGCCGACGTCCGACGTGTGGATGCGATGACCACCGGTGTACGTGCCGTTGGTGCTGTCCTCGTCCTGGAGCATCCAGTGACCGGCCTCGGGGTGGAGCACCGCGTGGTGCCAGGAGACCCGGTCGTCGTCGATGACGATGTCGCTCTCGGGATCGCGCCCGACATGGTAGTCCCGGCTCGGACTCATCACCGTGGAGCCGTGATCGGTCTCCAGGACGAGTTCGGGCGCAGTCGGCGCTGCGGGCCGCTCTCCCATGTCCTGAATTCTATCGACACGCCGCGATCGGCGCCCCTCGCCGCAGGACCGCGTCGACCGTGCGGTCCGGGCAGGCCGTCCGGCGCCCGGCCTCGGCGCCGGCGCGCCGCGGGCCGGCCCGGGCGCGCTGCGGGCCGTGGCCCCCGGGTGGTCAGCGGAGCACGGTCGCGAGGATGACCTTCCCGCCGTCCGGCGACTCCCGGACCGTGACCTCCTGGGCCAGTCGCCGGATCATCGGCCAGCCGAAGCCGCCCGTGCGGCCGGTCAGGTCGGGCGTCCGGTCCCGCGGGTGCTCCGGGCTCGGGTCGCTGATCCGGACATGGACGCCCGTCCGGTCCGCGGTGAGGCGGAGCGCGGTGACCGCCCCCGCGTGCCGGACGGCGTTGGTGACCAGCTCGGAGACCAGGAGCAGCAGGTTCTGCACCACGTGGGCGGCCGGTGCGGGGTGCAGCCGTCGGACGAAGCTGGTGACGGCGTCCCGTGCGTCGGCGGCCTTCTCCGGCTTGCAGACGTAGTCGGTGCGGGTCTCCCCGTCCGGTGAAAGTGTCATCAGCATGCGGTCGTTCATGGCAGTCACCCCGTCGCGTGAGCTTTCTGGCTGAGGACCGGATACCCGCGGAACGGCATTTCATGGAGAACGGCCGGGGCGGGCGGCCCGGACAGCCCGCCAGGGCCGGGGGCCGGGCCCGCTTCGTACGGCCACCGCCCGGTGACCGGGCAGGCCCGGGAGCGCCCGCGCACCGACCACGACCCGCTGCACCGCGAGGAGTACCTCCTGGCGCGGCGGGTCGTGGGATGAGCCCCCGGGCCCCTTCGGACACCGGCGGGTGTGCTACCGCAGACAGGGGCCCGCCGTGCCGGTCCTCCCGGGCGCGGCGTTCTTCCCGCCGAGGTCCAGGACGTACGCGTGCGGGAAGGAAGTCACCGGTGCGTAAAGGGATCGGGCAGGGCTGCCCCGCAGGAATGGACCGCAGCCCGGAGGCGTTCGCTGGGTCATGACCTTCTTCGTCGATGTGACCGTGCGCGGCTACGAGCTGGACACCCAGGGCCATCTGAACCAGGCCGTCTACCTGCAGTACGCGGAACACGCCCGCTGGGAGCTTCTGCGCGCGGCCGGGTTGCCGCAGGAGAAGCTGCTCGCGGACGGGGTCGGCCCGGTGGCGCTGGAGGTCACGGTGAAGTACCTCCGCGAGCTGCGCGGGGGTGAGCGGGTGCGGGTCACCTGCCGCTTCGACTACGGGACGGGGAAGACGTTCACCCTGGAGCAGCGGATCGTCAAGGAGGACGGAACGGTGGCCGCCGAGATCACCGGGGTCGGCGGCGTCCTGGACCTGACCGCCCGCCGCCTCGTTTCGGACCCGGGGGGTCGGCTGGCCGCCCTGGCGGACGACCCGGACCTGCTCACGGGCTGACCGACCGGCCCGCACGGCCGAAGGCCCCGCCGAACGGGGCGGGGGCCTTGGGCGGTCGCCGCGGGCGACCGGTCAGACGGCGGTGCCGACGGTCAGGTGGTCGCCGGGGATACCCGCCTTGCCGGGGGCGTAGTAGTCCTTGATCCCCTCTACCCAGGTCTCCACCCGGATCCGGTCCCCGTCCGAGGGCTCGAAGGCGTCGAAGAGCGCGTCGATGTTGGCGGGCTCGAAGCCGATGGCGGTCATCAGCGCCATGAACAGGGGGCGTTCGATCAGCCCGTCTCCGTCCGGGTCCCCGAGCGCGGCCAGCGCCTCCGCGAAGACGGCCACGGTCGCGTCGAACCGCTCCGGCGACAGCACGCAGGCGGTGAACTCCTCGAAGCTGATCTCCCCGTCGCCGTTCTCGTCCAGCTCGGCCAGCAGGGTTCGCCAGTACCGCCGGAACGCCGTCCGCATCGCGTCCTTCGCCGCCGGGTCCGAGGCGTGCGCCTCCCGGATGACCCGGTCGGCCATGATCTCGAAGTCGTCGGCCTCCAGGACTCCGTTGGCGTTGGCATCGAACAGGGAGAAGACGAGCGCCACGCGCCGGTCGGCCTCAGTGGTCATGAATCCGTCACCTTTCGCCGTACGGTCCCGCCGACCGATGCCCGGTCGGCGGGACCCACTGTCAGGCCGGAGAGGGGCGGGGACGGCCGAAGTCGTCCCCCTTTCACCTGAAGGACGTAACCGCCCGGCACAAACGTCCAGTTGAGGCAGTCGGCCGGGGCTCGCGCCCCTCGCACGCCCCGGTGCGGCCCGTCGAGGCCGGTCCCGTACCGGGGAGGAGCGGGCGAACCGGCCGCCGGGACCCACGTTCCAGGCCGGGCGGACGCGCGTGCCGTCCGCCGGGAGCGGGGAAGCGCGGCCCCCCAGCAGACCGATCCGCTTCTGCTCGACCAGCCCGGCACCTTCCTGGACGCCGGCCACCGGACCGGAACGCTCGACCCGCTCGGACGACAGGGGGAGCGTGCGCCCCCTCTGATCGGCTGACTGCGGACCACGGCTGACATGTTTCGCGGGACGACGGGGGACACAGGGGAGGTCTGTTCCCGGGCCCGGAGCCGGGACGCCCCGACACCCCCGAACCGGTCATTGGGAGAACCTCGGTGGAGAACACCTCGGTCCGACACGCCTCGGCGCAGGACGCCCCGGCGCAGGAGAAGGAATCCGTACGGAGCTGTCCCTTCGACTTCGCCCGACAGCTGGAGTTCGACCCACAGCTCAAGGAGCTGCTCACCGAGGAACCCGTCTCCCGTATCCGTATGGCCTACGGCGAGGGAGAGGCCTGGCTCGTCACCCGGTACGAGGACGTCCGGACGGTCACCACCGACCGACGCTTCAGCCGCAGCGCGGTCCTCGGCCGGGACTTCCCCCGGATGACGCCGGAGCCGATCGTCCAGGCCGAGTCCATCAACCTCATGGACCCGCCCGCCAGCAGCCGGCTGCGCAGCCTGGTCGCCAAGAGCTTCACCCCGCGCCGCGTCGAGCAGATGCGGGCGGGCACCCAGCGTGTCGTGGACCGGCTGCTCGACGGGATGGAGGCGGAGGGCTCACCCGCCGACTTCGTCGCCCGGGTCTCCTCGCCGCTGCCGCTCATCACCATCTGCGAGGCGCTCGACATCCCCGAGGCCGACCGCCCCTGGCTCCGTGCCCACGCCATGACGATGATGACCGTCGGCGCGGCGGGCAAGGAGGACGCGGTACGGGCCAAGGCCGAACTGCGCGGCTACTTCACCGAACTGACCGCCGAGCGCCGCCGCTCCCCGGGCCAGGACCTCATCAGCACCCTGGCCACCGCCCGCGACGGCGACGAACTGCTCGACGACAGGGAACTCGCCGTGATGGCGATGGTCCTGCTCATCACCGGCCAGGACACCACCACCTACGAACTCGGCAACATCGCCTACACCCTGCTCACCCGGGCCGACCTGCTCAAGACGCTCCAGGCCGAACCCGAGCGGCTGCCCCGCACGATCGAGGAACTGCTGCGGTACATCCCCTTCCGCAAGGGCGTCGGCATCCCGCGCGTCGCGATGGAGGACGTGGAGCTGGGCGGGGTCACCATCAGGGCGGGCGACATCGTCCATGTGTCGTACCTGACGGCCAACCGGGACGCCGCCAAGTTCGACCGCCCCGACGAACTCGACCCCGACCGGCCCTCCATCCCGCACATGACCTTCGGCTGGGGCGCCCACCACTGCCTGGGCGCACCGCTCGCCACCATGGAGCTGGAGGTGGCCTTCGCCACGCTGCTGGCCCGCTTCCCGGGGCTGCGTCTCGACGCCGAACCCGAGGACGTCCGGTGGAACACCACGTCCATCTGGCGCTACCCGCTCGCCCTGCCCGTCACATGGTGACGAGAGCCTCCGCTCCCAGATACGAGGAGAACCCATGGCGACCCTGTGCCGACCGGCCATCGCTGTGCCCGAACACATCATCACGATGGAGCAGACGCTGGACCTGGCCCGGGAGACCCACCACGGGCACCCGCAGCGCGACCTGGTCCTGCGGCTCATCCGGAACACCGGCGTCCGGACCCGGCACCTCGTCCAGCCCATCGAGGAGACCCTCAAGCACCCGGGGTTCGAACTCCGCAACCAGGTGTACGAGGCCGAGGCCAAGTCCCGGGTCCCCGACGTCGTACGGCGGGCCCTCGCCCACGCCGAGACCGAACCGGACGAGATCGACCTGATCGTCTACGTCTCCTGCACCGGTTTCATGATGCCCTCGCTGACCGCCTGGCTCATCAACACCATGGGGTTCTGCCCCAAGACCCGGCAGCTGCCCATCGCCCAGCTCGGCTGCGCGGCGGGCGGGGCGGCGATCAACCGGGCGCACGACTTCTGCCGCGCCTACCCCGGCTCCAACGTCCTCATCGTCTCCTGCGAGTTCTGCTCGCTCTGCTACCAGCCCACCGACATCGGCGTCGGATCGCTGCTCTCCAACGGCCTGTTCGGGGACGCCCTCTCCGCCGTCGTCGTCCGGGGCGAGGGCGGCACCGGCATGAGCCTGGAGCGCAACGGCTCCCACCTCGTGCCCGACACCGAGGACTGGATCTCCTACGCCGTCCGCGACACCGGATTCCACTTCCTGCTCGACAAGCGCGTCCCCGGCACCATGGAGATGCTCGCGCCGGTCCTGAAGGACATCGTCGACCTGCACGGCTGGACGGTCCCGGCCATGGACTTCTTCATCATCCACGCGGGCGGCCCGCGCATCCTCGACGACCTCTGCCACTACCTCGACCTACCGATGGAGATGTTCCGCTACAGCCGGGCCACCCTCACCGAACGCGGCAACATCGCCAGCTCCGTCGTCTTCGACGCGCTCGCCCGCCTCTTCGACGACGGCGGGGCGGCCCCCTCGGCGCAGGGCATGATCGCCGGCTTCGGCCCGGGCATCACCGCCGAGGTCGCCGTCGGCAGCTGGACGCACCACGACCCCGCCGCCGACCCCGACCGGGAACTGGCCGAACTGGAACTCACACCCGGCGTTGCGCTGTCCGGCTGAACCCGTGTTAAGGCGCCGCGCGGGAGGGGACGAAGGACCGGGTACGCGCGCTTCGCGACCGCACACCCGTACCGCCGACCGACCCCACTCAAGGAGACCTGCATGCGCCTGCGCGCCCGATGGGCCCCGGCAGCCCTGCTGCTGATCGCGCCACTGATCGGCACCACCACCCCGGCCACCGCCGACACCGGACCGAAGGGGGTCCCGGTGGAGCGGAGCGTCCGGGCCGTCCCCGGGCAGTACATCGTCACCCTGGAGCCCGAACTCTCCCCGGACACCGTCCTGGAGGAGTTCGGGCTCCGCCCGCTGTTCACGTACGGGAACGCCCTGCACGGGTTCGCCGTCACGCTCACCGCCACCGAACTGGAGGCCGTCCGGACCCTCCCGGGGGTGCTCGCCGTCGAGGAGAACGCCGAGGTGGCAGTCGAGGCACCCCGGACGGGCGGCCTCTTCCGGGCCCCCGCGGCCACCTGGGGCACCGACCGGATCGACCAGCGCGCCCTGCCGCTGGACGGCACCTTCACCACGACCGCCACGGGGGACGGGGTGAACGTGTACGTCGTCGACACCGGGATCGACGCCGCTCACGCCGAGTTCGGCGGCCGGGTCGTGCGCGGCTACGACTCGGTCGGGGACGGCCGGATGGGCCAGGACTGCAACGGCCACGGCACCCATGTCGCCGGGACCGTGGGCGGCTCCACCTCCGGGGTGGCCAGGGACGTCTCGCTGGTCAACGTACGGGTGCTGGACTGCCGGGGCCGGGGCACCTGGGCCGGGATCCTGGCCGGGTTCGACTGGGTGGCCAAGGACGCGGCCGCGCGTCGTGCCCCCTCCGTCCTGAACGCCTCGCTCGGCGGGGCCCGTTCGCGCGCGGTCGACGCGGCGGTCGAGGCCGTCGCCGACGCGGGGGTCCTGCCGGTGGTGGCCGCGGGCAACGAGGACCAGGACGCCTGCAACGTCTCCCCGGCGGCGGCCGACGGGGTGGTGACGGTGGGCGCGAGCGACCGCCAGGACCGGGAGACCTCGTTCAGCAACTGGGGCTCCTGCGTCTCCCTCTACGCCCCGGGCGCCGACATCGTCTCCGCCCGGCTCGGCGGCGGCACCGTCTCCCTGAACGGCACCTCCATGGCCAGCCCGCATGTCGCCGGGGTCGCCGCCCTGCACCAGCAGGAGAACCCGGAGGCCTCGCCCGCGGCCCTCGCGCGCACCCTGACCGAGACCGCCACCCCCGACGTGCTCTCCGGCCTCGGCCAGGGCTCGCCCGACCTGCTGCTCTACACCGGCGGTCTCTGACCCGCACCGCAGGCCGGAGCCGGTGAGCGGCGGCCGACAGGCGTCCCGCTCACCGGCCCCGCCCTGTCCGGCTGTTGCCCGGACAGCGGACGGTCTCCTGTTCTCCGCGCCTCTCCGACTCCACCGCGCGGAAGAAGCCGTAGGGCGTGCGGAACCACGTGTTCCTGACTGCGGATCCAGGGCCGTACCCTTCCCGCACTCTGCTCCAGGGCCGACGGGGAGGCGCCTCCCGCCCGGCGGGAGGCGCCTCCAGGATCGCGGGGCGGCGGGCCCTGCGGCAGAGTGGGCACCATGGACGATCTCAACGCACTCGCCGACGAGCACCTGACAGCCGCCCGGGCCTCCGCGCACGGCCGCAGCGCACACCTCCTCATCCAGGAACCGCCCCTGCGCCAGACGGTGATCGCCCTCACCTCCGGATCCGCGCTCGACGAGCACAACGCCCCGCCCGCCGCCTCCCTGCTGGTGCTCCGCGGCACGGTCCGTCTCACCGCCGTGTCCGGGGACGCGGAACTCCCGGCCGGCACCCTCCACCCGATCCCGCAGGAGCGCCACGGGCTGTTGGCCCTCCAGGACGCGGTGGTGCTCCTCACGGCCGTCAACGACTGACGGCGGCCCACGACGGACGACGGCGGGAGGTACGGCCGGGGTTCTGCGGACTTCTACGGACCGGACAGGTGTGTCCGGCTGTCGAGGTGGCAGGAGAGGATCGAGGGAAGCCGGGGCGTCCGACGGACGAGCACCCCGCCCGCCGCGTCCGACCACGTCCCCGGAGTACCCGCTTGACCACCCAGACCGCCGCCCCCGCGGACCGCACCACCACCCCCGCCGGGCGCCCCCGCACGCCGCGCCACTGGCTCACCGCTCTGCGCCGCACGCCGGTCTCGCTGTGGAACGACGACATCACCGACTGGGCCGCCGCCCTCACCTACTACGCGATCCTCGCCCTGCTCCCGGCACTCCTCGTCACCGTCTCCGTGATCGGCCTCGCCAACCCCGACGCGACCACCGCCCTGATCGCGGACATCACCGCCTTCGCCCCCGCCGAATCCGGCGAGGCGCTGCGCCGTCCGCTGGAGGCGGCGACCGGGCAGCGCACCGCCGTCTGGCTGCTCGTCGGCACCGGATCCGTCAGCGCGATCTGGTCCGCGTGCAGCTACCTCGCCGTCTTCCGGCGGGCCATGCACGCCATGCACGACGTACGGGACAACCGGCCGCCGCTCCGCCAGGCGCACATCATCGTCGTCTCGGCCGTCGGCCTGCTCGTCCTCCTGATGACCAGCGCCCTCGCCCTCGTCCTGACCGGCCCCCTGGCCCGCTGGCTCGGCCGCCGCGTCGGCCTGCCCCACGAGGGCGAGACCCTGTGGGTGATCCTGAAGTGGCCCGTGCTGCTCTGCCTGGTCGCCTGTCTGATCCTGGTCCTCTTCAGCACCGGACCCCGCTCCGCGCGCGGCGTCCGCCGGGGGCTGCCCGGCGGGGTGCTGGCCGCCTTCCTCTGGCTCACCGCCTCCGCGCTCTTCGCCCTGTACGCGACCCAGATCGGCAGCTACAGCAGGCTCTACGGCTCCCTCGCCGGCCTCGTCGTCTTCCTGATCTGGGTCTGGTTCGCCAACCTCTCCCTCCTCGCCGGAGCCCAGTTCAACGTGGAGCTGGACCGCCCGGAGCGGGAGGAGGGGCCGAAGAAGGAGCCCGTCACGGACGCAGGATGAGGCGGACCGGGGCGCCCTCCTTGGTCTCCATCCGCCGCACCGCCGCGGCCACCTCCTCCAGCGGCAGTACGTCGGTGATCGACCGGGAGAAGTCCAGCCGCCCGCCCTCCGCCAGCCGCACCAACTGCGCCACATGGTGCTCCTCGGAGCCGTAGTGGCCCAGGATGCGGTGCTGGAGGTAGCTGAAGCGGGTGGAGCGGTCGACCGTCAGCGGCTGGTCGCTCAGCCCCACGAGCACCAGCCGCCCCTTGGGCGCCAGCACGCTCAGCGCCTGCTCCCGCACGGGGGGCGCGCCCGCGAAGTCGAAGGCCGCCTCCAGACCGGCACCGCCCGTCGCCCCGAGCACCCGGTCGCGCAGGAGCGGGTCGCCGGAGTCCAGAGCCAGATCGGCCCCGAAGTGCAGGGCCCGGTCGCGGGCGGCGGGGTGCGGGTCCACCGCGATCACCGGGTACGCCCCCACCGCCCGCAGCAGCTGCACGGCGTGCGCCCCGAGCCCGCCCGCGCCCCAGACCCCGACGGCCTGCGCCGGGCGCACGTCACCGGTGCCGGTCACCGCCGCCCAGGGGGTGGAGACCGCGTCCGGGATGATCGCCGCCTGCTCCAGGGGGAGCGTGCTGGGCAGGGCGACCAGGGTGGTGGCCGAGGCCACGGCGTACTCCGCCCAGCCGCCGTCGTAGTCGACCCCCCGCGTATGCGTCCGGCCGCCGCGCCGCTCGCCCGCCTGGAGGACCACCCGCTGCCCGGCCGTCCAGCCGCCGACCCCGGGCCCGAGGGAATCGATCGTCCCGGCCACCTCATGGCCCAGGGTGACCGATTCGCCCTCCAGATACAGGGGCGTCAGCGAGCCGTCCGCGAGATGCACGTCGGAGAGGCAGACCCCGGCGGCGCCCACCTTCACCAGCACCTCGCCCGGCCCCGGTACCGGCTTCGCCACCTCCTGGACGGAGAGGGTGCGGGTGGGCAGGTGCAGGCGCACGGCGCGCATGCGGTCCATGGCGGGGACCCTTCGGACGACGGTCGGCCCGGTCCCGGGCGACGGGCCCGGCCGGTCAGGCCTTCGAACGGTATCCGGCCACGATCGGCATCGTCTCGCGCAGCACCCGCACACTGTCGTTCGACGCGTCCCCGAGCCGGTGGCCCTTCCACACCCCCTCCGCACTGGAGAACCGGCTGATCGGCTTGCAGGGGCCGCCGCAGGCGGCGCGGTACGCCATGAGGGTGTAGTGGCGCCGGTCCTCGGTGATCCAGCCGGTGTTGTACGGGCGGGTGCGGCTCAGGCTCATCGACCCGCCGCCGCCCGACGCCAGCGTCGTCCGGTCGTGGGCCAGGCCCAGGTTGTGGCCGATCTCGTGGCTGGCCGAGTCCAGCTCGATGCCGTCGACCTCGACGACCGCGTACGCGTACTCATGGGTCGAGCTGTCGAGGGCGGGCGTGTAGTCCGCGGTGCCGCCGCCGCGCTCGGCCCGCTCCACGACGAGCGTCACCAGGTCGGCGCCGTACCGGTCGCGCTGCTCGTGCACCTGGCGCCCGAGCCCCGACGTGTGGTCCTTGAGCACGGCGTAAGCGGCGCGGAACTCCTCCGAGCCGTCGTACCCCTTCGCCGTGTACGGGTGGACGATCCGGATGGTCCCGCAGAGCCCGTCCGCCGCCAGCGAGCGGTTCAGCCGGGTCGCGATCCGCTGGGCCGAGGCCGGGACCCGGTGCTCGCCGCCGACCCGTTGCGCGGCCTTGGGCGTGTAGACCACCAGCACATCGACCATGGGACACGCCGCCGCCCTCGCCGCCTTCCCCGACGTCGGGGGAGCGGCCGGAGCGTTCGTCGACCGGCCGACGAGGAACGGGGCGGCGCAGAGGGCGGCGGTGAGGGAGACGGCCAGAGCCGTCTTCAGGAGGGCTGCGCGCATGGGGGGACGACTCCATCCGGAGGGGACGGGCGGAGAGGTGCGCTCGCGATTGCTGAGCGTGACACCTTTCTAACACTTGGTGAACTCGGCCGCCCGTCGCGCCGATACCGGGCGGTACGAAGGTCGGGGCCGGGCCGAGGGGTGTGAGGGGGAGGGGGTGGGCAGGTACACGTGTACGAACTCGCGCAAGCGGTACGGCGGTCGGTGGCAGAGGGGCGTGTGTGACGTGACGGAACAGAGCGAATGGCGGTTCTCCGACGACCGGGGTCAGCTGTCGACGGCTCCGCGGCGGCCCAGGCGGGTGCTCGCCTATGTGCAGGCCGGGGCGACGCTGTGGGGTCTCGGCATCCGGCCGCACGCGATCTTCGGCTCCGACCATGACGGCCCCGGCCCCGACCGTGCCAAGACCGGGACGCTCCCGCTGGACGAGGTGGCGTACGTCGGCGCGGGCGGCGCCCTGGACGTGGAACGGCTGCTGGCCGGCCGGCCGGACCTGGTGGTCACCGTGAGCTATGGCGGCGGTCATGTGTACGGGCTGGCGCCGGAGACCGCGAAGCCGTTGGAGGAGCGGGTCCCGGTCGTCGTCATCGATGTGAGCCAGGCCCGCACGTTCACCGAGATCGGTGAACGGTTCGCCGAACTGGCCCGCTCGCTCGGAGCCGGAGGCGGCGCCGACGCGGACGCCGATCTGGCCGCCGCCCGGGAGCGGCTGCGGAGGGTCGCCGCCGCCGCGGGCGGGGCCGGCGGGCCCCGGGTGGTCGCCCTCTCCCCGGCCGCGCCCGACCGGGCGCATGTGGCGCGCCCCGCGATGTGGCCCGAGCTGCGCGTCCTCACCGAGCTGGGCGTCCGCCTGGTGGAACCGGCCCCGGGCCCCGGGGCCAACTGGTCCACCCTCGACCGGGCAGAGGCCTTCGCGCTCCGTCCCGAGGTGATCCTCACCGACATCCGCGCCCACGCCGCCCCGCTCGACGAGCTGCGCGGGGAGGAGTGCGGCGCGGTGCCCGTCGTGCCGTGGAACCCGGAGCCGCTGTACGGCCCCCGCGACCACGCCCGCTTCCTCGGCCTGGTGGCGGACGCGCTGGAGGCGGCCCGGGCGCGCTAGGCGTTCCGTCCGCGGAGGCTGGTGGCAGCGATCACTGGAGAGTGCGCTCCGGAAGAGGGGTGCGGGGCGGTGGGTGGGTTCCTGGGCCACGGCGAGCGGATCGGCCCCTGTCCGGCCTGTCCCGGCGCAGGCTCGCCTTCGAGCGCGCCGGCCGGGACGGGTGCCGGGAGGTGATCGACGTCCCGGGGGCGCGGTCCGCCCGACCGAGGAGGCTCGCCCGGTCTCCAAAAAATATTCTGCAAAAATACTTTGGGAAAATGGTCGGGCCGCTCTACGCTGCTGCCATGACCAGCGAACCCAGCCGCCGCGTCCTCGATCCCGAGCGCGACGGAGCCGCCTTCAAGGCCCTCACCCACCCGCTGCGGATCGAGTTGCTCGGCCTGCTGCGGCAGCACGGCCCGGCCACCGCCAGTGAGCTGGCCGCGCGCACGGGCGAGACCTCCGCCTCCACCAGCTACCACCTGCGGGTCCTCGCCAAGTACGCGTTCGTCGCCGAGGCCGAGCACCGCGACGGCCGCGAGCGCCGCTGGAAGTCCGTGCATGCCCTCACCTCGTGGAGCAACGAGGCCATGCACCGCGCCCCCGGCGGCCGGGCCGCGCTCACCGCGCTCCGCCGCCGCCAGCTCCAGTACCTGGAGCAGGCGCTGGCCCGGCACGAGGCGGACCTGGAGAGCGGCCGCCTCGACAGCGCCTGGCAGGAGCCCGCGGGCCTGAGCGACAGCCTGCCCCGGCTGACCCCCGAGTCGCTGACCGAGCTGTGGGACGTCCTCGCGGCGAAGTCGGCCGAACTGGCCGCCCGCGACGCCGACGACCCGCGTGCCGAGCAGGTCGTGGTGTTCACGGCGGGGCTCCCGCTGGCGCCGGAGCCGGTGGGAGGAGCGTCGGCGGAGGATCCCCCCGTGCCGGAGCCGGTGGCGGAGGGCTCCGCCGCGACCGGTGGCTCCGCCCCACGGCCGTCCGGAGGCTCCGGCCGGTCCTCCGCCCGACGGCCGTCCGGTGGCTCCGCCCCGCAGCGGTCCGACGGCTCCGGCCGGTCCTCCGCCCCACGGCCGCCCGGTGACTGCGCCCCGCAGCGGCCTGACGGCCCGGGTCCGTCCTCCTCCGCCGCCCCCGCCGACGAGGGCCCCGCGTGAGCGGGGCGACCGGAACCCCCGGCACCCCGATACCGCCCCCGTCCGTCCCCGGCCTCCGCATCCCGGACCCGCTGACCGCACGCCGCCGGTTCGTCACGGTCTCGTTCCTCTTCTGGCTCCCCATCGGCATGTCCATCGCGACCGGGGTGCTCCTCTTCACCGACCGGGGCATGGGCCTCGCCGCCGTCGCGGGCCTCTTCGCCGTGCACTCCCTCACGGCCGCCGCGATGGAGCTGCCCACCGGAGGCCTCTCCGACGTCGTCGGGCGCCGCGCCGTCCTGGCCACCGCGGGCCTTCTCAACGTGGCCGCCTTCACCCTCTTCGGCCTCGCCTCCGCCGCCTGGGCCATCGCGCTCGGCATGGCCCTCATGGGGTGCGCCCGCGCCCTGTCCAGCGGGCCCGCCGAAGCCTGGTACGTCGATACCGTCCACGCCCACGCGGGACCCGCCGCCGACCTCCGTACGGGGCTGGCGCGCGGCAGCTCCGCCACCTCGGCCGCCCTCGCACTGGGCACCCTGCTCGGCGGCGGGCTGCCCTGGCTGCTCGGCCGCGTCCCCGGCGCGGGGGACCGGCTCGCCGCGGTGACCGGCGGCCACGTCATCCCGCTCTCCGTGCCCGCGCTCCTCGGGGCGCTGGTCGCAGCCGGGTTCGTCCTCTACGTGGTCAGCGCCCTGCCCGAACCGCCCCGGCCCCGGGCCACCCTGCGCGGGGTCCTGGGCGGTGTGCCCGTCGCCGTCGGGTCCGGGCTCCGGCTGGCCGGACGGGACACCGTGATCCGGCGTCTCCTGCTGACCGCGAGCACCACCGGAGCGGGCCTGGCGGTGCTCGAACTCCTCACTCCGGGCCGGGCCGCCGCACTCATGGGGACGGCCGAGTCGGGCGCCGCGGTCTTCGCCGGGCTCGCCTGCGCGGGATTCGTCTGCGCCGCCCTCGGCAGTCAACTGGCCCCGCTCGCTGCCCGGTCGACCGGCAGCAGTGGGCGCGCGGTCCTGGCGGGCCGAGGGGCGGCGGTGCTGGGACTGGTCCTGCTCGGTGCCTCCGCGGGCTCGACGAGCGCCCTCGCCACGGCGGTCGCCGGCACCGGCTTCGGGCTGGCCTACCTGGGGCTGGGCGTCGCGGCCCCCAACGCCAACGACCTGCTGCACCGCCGGGTCGACGCCCAGGGCCGGGCCACCGCGCTCTCCGTCCAGTCGCTGGCCCTGCAACTGGTCGCCGCCGGTGCGGGGATAGCCTTCGGCCTGCTGCCGCTCGGGCCGCTGCCCTGGCTGCTGGCCGCCGCAGTCGCGCTCGCCGGGGCGCTGCTCTGGGTGCGCAGGGTCCCCGGCACCCCGGAGGGGCGGCTGCCCTCCCCGCTGCCCGTTGTGGCCGGATCGGCGTCCGAACGGTGAGCGGCCGGTGCCCGATCGCCCGGGTGGCTTCCGCCGGAGGGGCAGGATCGGGCTGAATGGGGCGGAGAGCCGCACCGGCCGTCCGCCCCCGCACAAGGACGGCGGAAGAGCCCGGTCCGCCCGCCGCCACTCCACGTCACAGCAGCTGAGGAGATCCACCCCCATGCCCGACCACAGCGACCTGCTGGTCGTCGGCGAATGCGTTGCCGACATCGTCCGGCTGCCGGACGCGGAGGACCGGGTCCACCCCGGCGGCAGCCCCGCGAACGTCGCGTACGGCCTCGCCCGGCTCGGCCACCGGGCCACCCTCCTCACCCAGCTCGGCCCCGACGCGTACGGGCGGCTCATCCGGGACCACCTGACCTCCGCCGGAGTCACCGTCCGCACCGACGGGGCAACCGCCCCCACCCCGTCGGCAGCCGTCACCGTGGACGGGGCGGGGCAGGCCTCGTACGCCTTCGACGTCGCCTGGACCCTCGCCCCGCCGGCCCTGGAACCGGCCCCGGGCCATGTGCACACGGGGTCGATCGGAGCGGTGGTGGCGCCGGGTGCGGACACGGTCCTGGACATCGTGCGGGCCGCCCGCGCCACGGCGACCGTCAGCTACGACCCCAATGTGCGGCCCGCCCTCATGGGGGAACGCGTTGATGCCGTGCGGCGGGTCGAGGAGTGCGTCCGGCTCAGCGACCTGGTCAAGGCGAGCGACGAGGACCTGGCCTGGCTGTATCCGGGGGAGGAGCCGGAGAAGGTGGCCGCCCGCTGGCTGGAGCACGGGCCCGCCGCCGTGCTGGTGACCCGGGGCGGCGACGGAGCCCTCGCCGTGCTGCCCGGCGGGTCGTTCACGGTGGCGGCCGCACGGGTGGAGGTCGCGGATACCGTGGGCGCGGGCGACGCGTTCATGTCGGGCACCCTCCACGCCCTGGCCGCGCACGGCCTCCTCGGCGCCGGAGCGCGGGAGCGGCTGCGGGCGGTGGACCGGGGCACCCTGACCGACGTGACTCGCCACGCGGTGGCCTCCGCCGCCGTCACCGTCTCCCGGGCCGGTGCCAACCCGCCCGACACGACGGAGCTGAGGGAGGCGCTCGACCGTAACTGACAGCCCGTCATGACCCGTTCGGCCCAGTCGAACGCATCCTCGCCAGGCGCCCCGCCGTTCGTCAACCGGCCGCAGTACGACAACGGGATCGGGGCAGCGGGTGACGGGAAGACGAGCAGCAGGCAGCGGGGCGGGGCCGCGGGGACGCGAGCGCGCCTTAGCGACCGGAAGCGGACGCACGGCCGTACTGGAAGGCGTGGCGGGCTGGGTGCCGGGGGAGCCGGTCCCCAACGAACTGCTCCCGACCGGCTGGGGCGTCGACGACGCCTGGGTGCGCCGCCGCACCGGCATCGGCAGCCGGCACCGCGCCGGGCCCGGGACCGCCACCGGTGACCTCGCCTACGAGGCGGCCTCCCGGCTGCTGGCGGGCGCCCCGGCGGCCGGGCCCGTCGACGCGGTGGTCCTCGCCACCGCCACCCCCGACCACCTCTGCCCCGGCACCGCGCCCGCACTCGCGGCCCGGCTCGGGCTCGGCACCGTACCGGCGCTGGACATCGCCGCCGTGTGCAGCGGCTTCGTCTACGGGCTCGCCCTCTGCCACGGACTCATCGCCTCCGGGCTCTACGGGCGCGTCCTGCTGGTCGGCGCGGACGTCTACTCGACCTGGCTCGACCCGGAGGATCGTTCCGCCGGAGTCGTCTTCGGCGACGGGGCGGGCGCGGCCCTGGTGGCGGCGGGGCAGGCCGGTGACCCCGGTGAGCTGCTCGCCTTCGACCTGGGCAGCGACGGCACCGGCTACGAGCTGATCACCGTCCCCGGCGGCGGCGCCCGCGCCCGGGCGAGCGGGAAGCCGTCCCCGCTCGGGGACGCGTACTTCCGGATGCGGGGCTCCACCGTCTACCAGCACGCCGTGGAGCGGATGACCGGCTCCTGCCGGGCGCTGCTGGAGCGGGTGGGCTGGGACCCGGCCGAGGTCGACCACTTCGTGCCGCACCAGGCCAACGCCCGGATTCTGCACGCCGTCGCGGACCGGGTCGGGATCGGCCCGCAGCGCTGCGTCACCCATCTGGAGCGGGTCGGCAACACCGGTGCCGCCTCCATCCCCCTCGCCCTGGCCGACGCGGCCGGGAGGGGGGTGCTCCGGAGCGGCGACCAGGTGCTGCTCACCGCGTTCGGGGGCGGATTGACCTGGGGCTCGGCCGCACTCCGCTGGCCGGGGACCCCGCAGACCGATTCGACGATTTCTACGGAAGGAACTCAGCATGTCGCAGTCCGCTGATCAGGGCACCGGAGCAGGTTCCGGCACCGCCGTCGCGGTGACGGGGATCGGCCTGGTGACACCCGCAGGGGCTGACGAGCACAGCTTCTGGGAGGGGCTGTGCTCCGGGCACTCCACCGCCCGTCGGCAGCCGGAACTGGCCGGTCTCCCGGTCGACTTCGCCTGCGCGGCCGACGCGGTCGACCTCGACGCGGCGGTCGGCGGCCGCTCGGTGTGGCGGATGGCCCGGTTCGTGAAACTGGCCGTCGTCGCGGCCCGGCAGGCCGTCGCGGACGCCGGACTCGACCCGGTGGTGTGGGACGGCGGCCGGGTCGGCGTGGTGCTGGGCGTCGGCGTCGGGGGCGTCTCCGTCCTCGTCGACAACGCCGCCAGGCTGGCCGCCTCGGGCCCCGACGCGGTCTCCCCGCTGCTCGTCCCGATGATGATCCCCAACGCGGCGGCGGGCGAGGTCGCCATCGCGCTGAAGGCGGGCGGCCCGTCCCTCGCCCCCGCCACCGCCTGCGCCTCCGGGGCCACCGCCGTCGCCGTAGCGCGGGACCTGCTGCTCGGGGGGAGCTGCGACGTGGTGGTGGCGGGCGGCTCCGAGTCGGTGCTGACCCCGCTGGTGGTGACCGCGTTCGCGCGGATGGGTGCGCTCTCCACCCGTACCGACGATCCGGCCGGCGCGTCACGGCCGTTCGCCGCCGATCGGGACGGGTTCGTGCTCGGCGAGGGCGCCGCCATGCTCGTCCTGGAGCGGGCGGAGGCGGCCCGCGCCCGGGGCGGCCGGGCCCGCGCCCTGCTCACCGGCGCCGGATCCAGCACCGACGCCCACCACCCCACCGCCCCGGCCCCCGACGGGCGCGGCGCCGAACGCGCGGTGCGGGCGGCCCTGGACCAGTCGGGGTGGACGGCCGGAGAGGTCGACCACATCAACGCCCACGGCACCTCCACCGCTCTGAACGACGCCATGGAGACCGCCCTCATCTCCCGGCTCTTCCCGCACCGCCCGCCCGTCACCGCCCCCAAGGGCGTCATCGGGCACACCCTCGCGGCGGCGGGCGCGATCGAGGCGGTCGCCACCGTCCTGACGCTGGAACGTGCCCTCGTCCCGCCGATCGCCAACCTGGACTCCCTCCCCGACGCCTTCCCGCTCGACTGCGTGGTGAAGGAGCCCCGCCACCGGCGGGTCGAACGCGCGGTGAGCCACTCCTTCGGCTTCGGCGGCCACAACGTGGCGCTCGCCTTCCAACGTGCCTGAAGCCGCAGGGCCGTTCGGGAACGGCGAGGGGTGTCCTCGCCGTTCCTTGATCGTTACTCTGTCGTGACCGTATCCATGCATGAAACGCCCCGGCCCGCGATCGATCTGCTCACCCGAACGCTCTACGGCGACAACTTCGGCCAGGAGCACGGCTTCTGGCGTCGGCTGCTCACAACAGAACCGTTTCGGCGGCCCGGTGGCGGCACCCCCGACGAACGGCTCGCCCTCTCCTACCACCGGCTGCGCATCCTCAACGACGCACTGGACAGCGGCGCGAGACTGGCCGCCGACCCCCGGTCCCTGGCCGCCCTGCACGAATGGCTCGGCCCGGTCGACCCCGCGCTGACGACCGTCGCGGGCATCCACTACAACCTCTTCCTCGGCTCTCTCCTCGACCACGAACCGGGCACGCTCCGCGACCTCTCGGACTTTCTGGAGCTGCGGAACACCGGCACGTTCCTCTGTACGGAGGTGGCGCACGGCAACGACGCGGCGGCCGTCGAGACGACCGCGACGTACGACCGCGAACGCGACGGCTTCGTCCTGCACACCCCGCACGCCGGTGCCCAGAAGTTCATGCCCAACACCAGCCCCGCCGGGGGCCCCAAGACCGGGGTGGTCGCCGCCCGGCTCCTCGCCGACGGCACGGACCACGGGGTCTTCCTCTTCCTCGCCCCGCTCACCGACGCCGTCGCCGCCCTGCCCGGCGTACGGGTGCGGCGGCTGCCCGCCCGGATGGGCTCCCCGGTCGACCACTGCCTCACCTCCTTCGACCGGTACTTCGTCCCGCGCGACGCGCTGCTCGCCGGGGAGCAGGGGCGGATCGGCGCCGACGGCCGGTTCACCAGCCAACTGGCCAACCGCAGGAGGCGGTTCCTTCTCTCCATCGGGCGCGTCACCCCCGGCAAGCTCTCCATGAGCGCCTGCGCGGTCGGCTCCGCGCGGGTCACCCTCGCCATCGCGATCCGGTACGCGGGCCACCGGCTGGTCTCCGGGGCGCGCGGCGACCGGCGGGTGCCCGTCTACGCCCACCGCAGCCACCACGGCCCGCTCGCCGGGGCGATGGCCACCGTCTTCGCGATGAGCCTTCTGCACCGCAGGGCGCTGGACCGCTGGGAGTCCGCCCCCGCCGCCGACCGGGCCGAGGCGGAGCGCCTGGTCGCCGTCGCCAAGGGGTGGATCACCTGGCAGGCGCGCGGCGTCATCGTGGAGTGCCGGGAGCGGTGCGGCGCACAGGGGCTGCTGGAGAACAACGGCATGACCGAGCTGTTCACCGGCATCGAGGGGGCGATCACCGCCGAGGGCGACAACCTCGCCGTCCACGCCAAGGCCGCCGCCGAGATGCTCTTCAGCGTCACCGTCCGGGACGAGGAGGAAGGGGAGGCGGCGGGGCCCGGCGAGCTGGACGACACCCGCTTCCTGGGACGGCTGCTCGCGGCGGTGGAGGACATCTGGTTCGACCGCGCTCGGGAGCGGATCAGCGCCGCCCCGGCCGGTGACCCGCTCGGCCGGTGGAACGCCGCCTCGGGCCCGGCGCTGCGCGGGGTGGAGGCGTACGGCTACCGGCAGGCGGGCGAGGCGTTCGAACAGGCCGTGGCGGCGCTGCCCGAAGGGCCGGCCCGGGAGCGGCTGACCGAACTGCACCGGCTCTTCGCCCTCCGGTGGATCGCCCGCAACAGCGGCGACCTCCTCGCCGCCGGACGGCTGACCGCCGACCAGGTCTCCTCGCTGCCCGATGCGGAGGAGGGGCTCATCGCCACCGTGGCCCGGCACGCCCCCGAGCTGGTGAAGTCCTTCGCGCTGCCGGAGCGGCTGATGTCGGACTGGCCGATCGCCGGACCCGGTTACGCGGACGCCTACGACGACCCGGAGGGGCCCTGGCACCGGGACCGCAGGCCGGGCGGGGCGGGCGGGAGCGTCAACCGTACGGGCGGTGGGGGCGGCAACGGTACGCAGGACGGTGCCGGGCGGCGTACGGCGGACTTCCGGCGGCCCGCGTGCGGCAGCAAGCGGCGGAGGCCGCTGCGCGAGAAGGTGGCGGCGCTCGGGACGCGCGGTGTGCTGCTGGCGTACTGGGGAACCACGTCCGTGCTCAGCCGGTGGTTCGAGAAGCCGCAGGTGGGCGCAGACGAATCGGTTCACCCCAGGGCGTAACCGGAAGATCGTCATCCAGTTACTTCGGCGGGGGTTGATTTCAGCCACCCGTCACACGTCAGGCCATCGACGGGCCGATGAATCGACGAACCGACGAGAGGAAACGCCGTGAAGACCCAGACCATCCACCCGAAGATCACCGAGGTACTCACCGAGACGTTCAAGGTGCCCGCGGCCGAGATCCTGCCGGAGTCCACGATGGACAGCCTGGAGATGGACTCCCTGGCCGTCGCGGAGTTCGCCGTCATCATCAAGGAGACCCTGGGGGTCACCGCCGACTCCGAGAAGCTCTACAAGGACGCCACGCTCGCCGACATCACCGCGTTCATCGACGCGGCCGTCGGTGGCCAGGCGGCGGGCAGTGCGGTGCCGGTGAGCAACACCCGATGAACCGACCCGCCATCGCCGTCACCGGCCTGGGCATGATCACCCCGGCCGGCCACACCACCGACACCACCTGGGACGGGGTCTGCCGAGGCGAGTCCTTCGCCCGCACCGTCCCCGAACTGCACGGCTGTGCCGTCGACTTCGCCTGTACGGTCACCGGCGTCGACCTGGACGACGCGGTAGGCGGCCGCAGCGCCTTCCGCATGGGCCGGTACGTCAAGTTCGCCGTCCTCGCCGCACGGGAGGCGGTGGCCGACGCCGGACTCGACCCCGCCCACTGGGACGGCGCACGCGTCGCCGTCGTCGTCGGCACCAGCAGCGGCGGCTCCGCCGGACTCACCGAACAGGCCGTCGCCCTGGAGCGGCGCGGCCCCGAGGCCACCTCGCCCTCGGGCATCCTGCTCACCATCCCGAGCATGCCCGCGGCCGAGATCGCCATCCAGATGAAGGCGACCGGCCCCAGTCTGGCGCCCTGCACGGCCTGCTCCTCCGGGGTGACCGCCCTCTCCGTCGCCCGTGACATGCTGGCGCTCGGCCAGTGCGACATCGCGATCGCCGGGGCCACCGAGTCGATCGTCTTCCCCGTCGCCATGACCGGCTTCGCCCGCTCCGGCGCGGCCGCGCTGCGGAACGCGGACGGGCCACAGGGCGGCGACCCCGCCCGCCTCTGCCGGCCCTTCGCAGCCGACCGGGCCGGGATCGTCATGGGCGAAGGAGCCGCGATCATGGTCCTGGAGCGGGCGGCGGACGCCCGGGCCAGGGGAGCGGCCCCCCGGGCGCTGCTCGCCGGCACCGGCGCCACGACCGACGCTCACCACCCCACCAGCCCGCACCCCTCCGGGGCGGTCGCCCAGGCCGCCGTCGACGCGGCGCTGAGAGACGCGGGCTGGCGGGCCGAGGACGTGGACCACGTCAACGCGCACGGGACCTCCACGCCCCTCAACGACGCGACCGAGGCCGCCCTCATCGGCCGGGCCTACCCGCACCGCCCGCCCGTCACCGCCCCCAAGGGCGTCCTGGGCCACTGCATGGGTGCGGCCGGAGCCATCGAGGCGGGGCTGACCGTCCTGACGCTCCAGCACGGCATCGTCCCGCCGATCGCCAACCTGGACGCCCCCGACCCGGGATTCGCCCTCGACTGCGTCACCAAGACCCCGCGTGAGGTGCCCGTACGGCGGGCAGTCAGCCACTCCTTCGGGTTCGGCGGACAGAACGCGGTGATCGCCCTGGAAGCCCCGTAGGGCGTCCGGCGGCCCCTGCGGAGCGGTCGGGCCGGTGCGGCGGGACGATCCCGCGCCGCACCGGGCCGAAGGGGCGTCCTCCGGTACGGTTCCGCCATGCCGGTAGCCGTACGGGTCCGCTCTCGCGGCCGAGGTCGGGGGCACCGGCCCCTCGACAGCCCTCCGGGCGGACCCGTCGTACGGGTCCGCCCGGAGGCCGAGGACATGGGAGCGGCCCTCCGGCCGCCTACAGGGGTGCCGTCAGCGGCGGCGCCCCTGACCGAACTCGCCGCCGGTGTCCTTCCCGGTACCCATGTCCTTGCCGTCCGCGTAGTCGACCTTCTCCTTGCGGATCTCGGCCGAGACTTCCTTCTGCTCGGTGACCCGCTCGGTCTCCAGCCGGACCCGTTCCACCGGGACGGCCTCCTTGCGCACGGTGGCGCGCTCGGCGTGCAGGGTGACCTCCACGTCCTGCTCGCCGAAGTCCGTCGTGCCGGTCACCTTCTCGCCGGGCTGAAGCGGCTCGCGGACCACCCGCACCTCCTCGTGGGAGACCGGAACGGACCGGGTGACCTCCTCGGTCACCACGTACTTGTGCAGCCGGGCCCGGCCGCTCTCGTACTCCTCCGTACCGACGTGCAGCTGCTCCTCGGAGCGGATCAGCTCGTCCTTGCCGCTCATGTCGGCGCCCCGGGACGCGCCCGCGCCCGCGAGCGGCCTGGAGGTGGCGGAGGTGTCGCGGTGCCTGCCGGTACCGGCACCCGTACCGGCCATGCCGGCTCCGGCCGTCGTACCCGCGGCGCCCGTGCCCGTCGCGGCGTGGCCGGTCGCCTTGGCGCTGGGCGGCGGCGCGCCCGTGCCGCGGGCCGCGCCCGCCGCACCCGCTCCGGCCGCGCCCATGGTGCCCGTTCCGGCGACGGTACGGGCGTCGGCGCCGGTCCCCGTGCCGGTGCCCTTGGCGTCACCACCGAGGTTGCCCGCCTTCCGGGTCATGCCGTAGTGCCGGTACAGCTCCTCCTCCTCGGCTACGGAGAGGTGCGCGTCCGCGTCCACGCGGGGTGCTTCCTTGACCGTGTCCTTGGAGTGCGAGACATGCAGGTCGGAGCCCACTCGACGGGCTCCGGCGAGTGGTACGAAGCTCTCCTTCATGCCGAACAGGCCGGTCTTGACCGTGACCCAGTCGGGCTTGCCGGTGTCGTCGTCGACGTACACCCGGCCCACGCTGCCGACCTTCTCGCCCTCGTTGTCGTACACGGTCAGACCGTCGAGCTCTCCGGAATCCGTGAAACCGTCAGCGGCTCCCATAACCGAACCCTCCTCGCTGGGCGCGCCCTGTGGGTGGCTCCACCAGATGTGGCACGTCCGGCTTCCATCGCGCCTCACTCGGTTGGACGGTGCAACCGCCCGGCCACCCGGCCGAAGGGGCCCCGGACGCCCCGGAGACCTTGCTGGCCCCGTACGGAGGTGCCGGGCGGCCCCTGACCCGGTTAGGCCGATCGGGTGAGCCGGTGTCGCCCGCATATGATCGGCGGAGCACGGCGGACCCGGGAGGACGGGCCAGAGCCGGTCCTCCCGAGCCACCAGGGGTGCGCCATCGATTCCGTACGCGTCCACCTGCCCGTCCAGTGCACGGAACCGCGCGCGGAGCTTCGCGACCGGCACGAGGACGGCCACCACCTCCACCACCTGGTGTGGCGGTTGGGCCCCGGGGTGCGGGTGTGCAGCAGCGCGGTGCTCGGCGGTGGGATCGGCCCCCGCGCCTGGATCCTCAACGCCCAGGTCCCCGGCGGCTATCCACGCCTCGACCCGGACCGCCACCTCGCCGAGATCGCCGCAGCCGAAGGCCTCACCGGCCCCGGCGCCGGACTGATGACCGCCGCCGAGGTCGCCGCCCACACCACCGGCCACGACGGCGGCGTCACCGCGACCGTCACCACGGGCCTCGGCGTACGGGGCTGGGCGGCGGCCCCCGAAGCCACGACCCCGGAACGCGCGGCCCCCGCGACCGAAACCGTGGCCTCAGCGGAATCCGCGGCCCCCGCCGCCCGCGCCCCGCACCGGCCGGGCACGGTCAACATCGTCGTCGTGCTCCCCGTCGCCCTTTCCGACGCGGCCCTGGTCAACGCCGTCGCCACCGCCACCGAGGCCAAGGTCCAGGCCCTTCTGGACGCCGGACTCGACTGTTCCGGCACCCCCACGGACGCGGTCTGCGTCGCCGCCCCCGCGCCGGGGCCCGACGGCGGCGAACCCTTCGCCGGCCCCCGCTCCCCCTGGGGCGCGCGTATCGCCCGCGCCGTGCACACCGCCGTGCTGGCCGGAGCACGCCCGGTGAGGGACCGCGGCTGACCGTCAGCGGGTGCCGCACCACCGAGCCGACGAGGCCCCCCGCGTGTCGTGCGCGGACCCCTTCGGCTGCGTGCGCCCCGGCCTTTCCACGGTGTGCCGCATCGCGGCGCGCTGTCACTCCTGGGTGAGCATTCCGCTGCGCAGCTTGCCCAGCATCCGGCTCAGCAGCCGGGAGACGTGCATCTGCGATATCCCCAGCTCCGTCCCGATCTGGGCCTGTGTCAGCTCCTGGCCGAACCGCATGTCGATGATCCGCCGCTCCCGCTGGTCCAGGTCGTCCAGCAGTGGTGCGAGGGCGTGCAGATTCTCCACGGCCTCCATCGCGGGATCGGGTTCGCCCAGGACATCGGCGAAGGTCCGCCCGGCGGTGTTCTGGGGGCCGGACTCCGCGGAGTCGGTCGGCATGTCGAGGGAGCCGGCGGTGTAGCCGTTGGAGGCGACGATGCCCTCGGTGATCTCCGCCTCGTCCATCCCCAGGTACTCGGCCAGTTCCTTGACCGTGGGGTCGCGGTCCAGCTCGGCGGAGAGCTGCTCCTTCGCCCTGGCGAGGTCGACCCGCAGCTCCTGGAGGCGCCGGGGGACGTGCACGGCCCAGCTGGTGTCCCGGAAGAACCGCTTGATCTCACCGACGATGTAGGGGACGGCGAAGGAGGTGAACTCGACCTCGCGGGAGAGGTCGAAGCGGTCGATCGCCTTGATCAGCCCGATGGTGCCGACCTGGATGATGTCCTCCATGTCGCCGCTGCCCCGGTTGCGGAAGCGGTTGGCGGCGAACCGGACCAGGGACAGGTTCATCTCGATCAGGGTGTTGCGCGCGTACTGGTACTCGTGCGTGCCTTCCTCCAGGACCTGGAGGCGGTCGAAGAAGAGCCGCGAGAGCCGCCGCGCGTCCATGGGGGCGACCTTGCCGGCGTCTTCGATATGAGGAAGGTCCTCCGTGGTGCTCGTCCGGTGGTCCGCAACTGTGGTCCGGGCGGTCTGCGCCGTCATCTCGTCACGCTCCCCTCGCTCGTAGGCCATGAGGTGTACTCGCCTGCCCTGCACTCCCGCCCTCATGCGTGGCGAAGAGATGAGATTCGGCCAGCAGACACGAGTTGGCCGAGAGAGGCCTACTGAGAGCCCTGAAACCCCGTCATGGGGCGGACCGGTCCACGGGGGGCGCACAGAACCGCCCCACCGGTACGGGGGAGCCCGGTGGGGCGGTCATCACCAGAGTGCCACAGCCGACGGGCGGTTGGGGCCGGACCGGCCCCGTATCGGCCGACGGATGAGTCGAATTCGCCGGTCCGCGGGGTGGGCGCACGCCGGTGCGCACCGTGCTTCGGAACCTCTCCCTCCGCGCGGTGGGGAACCGTCGGAGACCCCCGGCGGGGTGCTCCGTCGCCGCCGCGTCGACAGTTCCCCGAGACGGCATACACCCTGGGCGCGTCGGCTTTCTCCGGGTGGCGGGCACGCGGCGCCGGGCACCGGGGCGCCCGCGGGGAGGAGCCGCGCGAGGGACCGGAACGAGGGAGTTCATGCGCTGTCCGTACGCGTACGAAGAGGGGTGCCGGGGCATGGCACGGGGTGCCGGTGAACGGCCCGATCCGATCGCCGAGGTGATCGTGTGAGCACCTTCGGCCGGCGGCACCAGGGCCCCGCCGCGGCCCCTTCCTGCCGCGCGCCGTGGAGCTGGGCACCTACCTCGGCGTCCGCCGGGGCGGCGCCCTGGTGGCGATGGCGGGGGAGCGGCTGCACCCGCCGGGCTGGACCGAGACCAGCGGGGTCCGCACCGAGGAGTCCGTACGCGGGCAGGGGCTGGCGAGGCGCCTGGCCCGGGCGGTCGTGTACGGGATCCGGGAGCGCGGCGAGCCCCCGGTTCCCGCACGCCTCGGCCGCCGACACGGTGGAGTTCCGGCTCTGCGAGTCGCTCGGCTTCAAGCTCCGTGCCCGCCCGGAGTTCCTCTCCCTCCAGGTCCCGGCGGCGCTCCTGCCCGCCGAAGAGGCCCGACGGGCCGCCCCGCGGGGATCCGGGCCGTGGCGCGGGGATCCGGGCCGCCCCGCGGGGATCCGGGCCGTGTGGCGCGGGGATCCGGGCCGTGCGGCGCGGTGATGCGGGCCGTGCTGCGGTGACGCGGGCCGCGCTCCGGTGATCCGGTCCGGTGGCGGGGCCCCGGGCGCCCACGGCCCGGCGACGGGGCTTCCGGCACCCGCCACCGGGCCGGTTTCCAGGACTTCGGGCCCCCGCCGCGTACGCCGGAGGTCACGGGCCGAACGGCCCGTTCGGGACCTTCGGCACCCCCTGGGGGCCCTATGCCCCCTGCGGCCGGGCCCGGATCACGGTCAACTGGAAGGGACCGGCCGAACGGCGGACGGCACCGAGGAGTGGACGGAAGGAGCGGCCGTGGCCCTGGGCAGACGGCGCACGGCACGGGACCGGACGGCGGCCCCGCCCGGTACGGACACGGCCGCCGCGGGCCGGATCGGAAGCTGGGCGCTGGCCGGCGGGCTGGCACTGCTGACCGCGCTGATCGTGCTCCTGGACCTGCTCATCGGAGACGACCTGCGGGTCATCCCCCTGCTGGTGGTGGTCCCGGCCCTGGCCTCCGTCTTCTGCACCCTCCGGCAGACGGTCTGGGTGGCGGTCTGGATCACCGTGGTCGTCGTCGCGTCCGGGCTCGGCGACGACGGCACCTTCTGGGACTTCGTCTTCGGTATCGGCTTCACCGTCCTCGCCTGCGCCCTCGGGGTCGCCGCCTGCGCGGCCCGCATACGCCATGCCACCGAGGTGGCACGGCTCCGCTACGCCGCCGTCGCCCTCCAGCGCCAGATCCTGCGCCCGCTGCCGGTCGTCACCGCCCAGGTCTTCGCGTACGGGCTCTACGAGCCGATCGAGGAGGACCGCTTCGTCGGCGGCGACATCTACGAGGTCGTCGAGTCGCCGTACGGGACCCGGGTGATCATCGGGGACGTCCAGGGCAAGGGGCTCGCGGCCATAGGGGCCGGGTTCGCCGCCATCTCCGCCTTCCGCGAGGCGGCGGTCCGCGAGCCGACGCTGACCGGGGTGGTGGAGGCTCTGGAGGACGCAGTCGTCCGGCACAACGCGTTCTCCGCCCAGACCGGCGAGGCCGAACGCTTCGTGACCGCGCTGGTCCTCGGGTTCGACGAGGGGGATGACGTACAGGTGGTCGACTGCGGCCATCTGCCGCCGCGCCTGCTGCACGAGGGCCGGGCCTCCGCGATCCCGCTGCACCGGATCTCCGTGCCCCTCGGGCTCGCCGGACTCAGCCGGGAGACCCGTACGGCCGAATCGTTCGCCTTTCCGCCCGGCGCCACCCTCCTGGTCGTCACCGACGGGGTGACCGAGGCCCGTGACGCGGCCCGCGCCTTCTACCCGTTCGACCGGCGGCTGGCCGACTGGGCCGGTCACGGCCCGCGCGAGCTGCTCGACGCGCTCCGCACCGACCTGGAGAGGTTCACCGGAGGGGTCAGGCGCGACGACGTCGCCGCACTCGCCCTGCGCCGTGCCCCGGGCGACGGCGGCCCGCACCCGGCCTCCGGAGCCGGGGAGGCCGCCCGGCCGGTCGCGGGCGCCGTGGCCGACTGAAGAGAGACCCGTCGCCACCGGCCTCCGGGCCACGAGGAGGTCGGCACGGTCGCCGCGCTCGGCGACGGCGTGTCCGGCCTCTTTGGAGGCGCCTTTGTCGCGGTGTACGGGCCCTGGGGCCGCACGAGGGCCGGATCGACGGCCTCGCGCATCCTGCCGCACCCCTGAGACACATCCGCACGCCCGGAGGCGGGACCGGCGAAGAATCCCCGGCCCCGCGTCCGGCACCCCGCTACACTCGATGCCATGGGTTCGTACTACTTCTTCCGCTGATTCCCCGGCCCGGACAGCCGCCGCACGACGCCTGACGTCACCGGCAGGCCCCCGGCCGACCGCTGCCGACCGCTCGCCCGTGCTCTCATCGGGCGGCCTCCGCTCGCAGCCGCCCCCCGGTGCGCCGCTGTCCCTCCGCCGTCCGGACACCCACGTCAGGCCCCGCCCCGCGCGTCCCCGCACGTGCCACCGCGGGCCGGCACCCAGGAATCAGGGGAAAGGCACCCATGCACCCCCAGCGCGACCGCGCCCAACTGACCGTGAAGGACGTCTCCAAGCAGTACGGGGACCGCTCCGTACTCGACCGGGTGACGTTCACCGTCCGCCCCGGCGAGAAGGTTGCCGTCATCGGCGAGAACGGCTCCGGCAAATCCACCCTTCTGCGCCTGCTGGCCGGGGCCGAGCAGCCGGACGGCGGCGAGATCACCGTCTGCTTCCCCGGCTCCACCGGCTATCTCGCCCAGACCCTCGCCCTCGACCCGGCCGACACCGTGCAGGACGTCGTCGACGCCGCCCTGGCCGAACTCCGCACCCTGGAACGGGCCATCCGCGCGGCCGAGGAGGCGCTGTCGGCGAGCGACCCGACGGACGCGGAACTCGCCGCGTACGGAGACCTCCTCACCGCCTACGAGGAGCGCGACGGCTACCGCGCCGACGCCCGCACCGAAGCCGCCCTCCACGGCCTCGGCCTCGGCCACCTCACCCGGGACCGCTCGCTCGCCACCCTCTCCGGCGGTGAACAGTCCCGGCTGGCCCTCGCCTGCGTCCTGGCGGCGGCCCCCGAACTGCTCCTCCTGGACGAGCCCACCAACCACCTGGACGCAGGGGCGGTGACCTGGCTGGAGGAACACCTGCGCGCCCACCGGGGGACCGTCGTCGCCATCACCCACGACCGGGCCTTCCTGGAGCGGGTCACCTCCGTGATCCTGGAGGTCGACCGCGATCTGCGCACGGTCACCCGGTACGGGGACGGCTGGGACGGCTACCGCACGGCCAAGGCGGCGGCCCGCCGCCGCTGGGCCCAGGAACACCAGGAGTACCTGGACGAACTGGCCCGCACGCGGGAGCTGGTGGACGCCGCCGGACAGCGGCTCGCGGCCACCGGCAAGGACCCGGGACAGGGGTTCGGCAAGCACCGCCGCTCCCATGAGGCCAAGCTCTCCGGCCAGGTCAGGGCCGCCCGCACCCGGCTGGAGGCGCTGCGCCGCACCCCCGTGCCGCCGCCGCCCAAGCCGCTCGCCTTCACCGGCCGCCCGGCCCAGGCGGGGGAGACCGGGCCCGGCCCCCTGGTGGAGCTGGCGGACGTCTCCGTGGGCGACCGGCTCCATCTCCCGGCCCTGCGCGTGGAGTCCGGGGCCCGGCTGCTGGTGACCGGGGAGAACGGGGCCGGAAAGACCACCCTGCTGCGGGTCCTCGCCGGGGACCTGGCGCCCGACACCGGGACGGTCGCCCGCCGCGCCCGGGTCGGCCACCTCCCGCAGGAGCTGCCCGCCCGGCCGACCCGGCGCACCCTGCTCGCCGCCTACGCGGCGGGCCGCCCCGGTTTCCCGGACGAGTACGCGGACGAACTGCTGGAGCTGGGCCTGTTCCGCCCCGAGGACCTCGGGGTGCCCGTGGCGTCCCTCTCGATCGGCCAGCAGCGCAGGCTGGCCCTGGCCCGGCTGGTGACCCGGCCGGCCGATCTGCTGGTGCTGGACGAGCCGACCAACCACATCGCGCTCGACCTGGTGGAGGAGGTGGAGACAGCCCTCGCGCAGTACCCGGGAGCCGTCGTGGTGGTCTCGCACGACCGCAGCTTCCGCGCCCGCTTCACCGGGGACGTACTGGAGTTGAGGGCGGGCCGCCCCGCCGCGGTCTACGCCTCCGGGGAGTCGGAGTCCGCCTCCCCTATCCGGTCGCGCAGCCGCTCGACGAAGACCCGCTGACCGGCGACCAGCCGCTCGGCGGCCTGATCCGGCGTGCACCAGGCGAACCGGTCCATCTCCGGGAACTCCCGCTGCACGCCGGAGCCGCGCGGCCACTCCATCGTGAACGTCCCCGGCACCACGGCCGCGACCTCCAGCTCCGCTTCCACCGCCCACACGGTCACCGTCTTGCCGCTGCGCTGCCGTGCCTCACCGAGCGGCAGCCACACCCCCTCCGGCACCGGCAGCCCCAGCTCCTCCTCGAACTCCCGCCGCGCGGCCTCCGCCGGATCCTCCTCGGGGCCGTACTCCCCCTTCGGTACCGACCAGGCGGCCTCCTCCCGCCCCGCCCAGAACGGCCCGCCCATGTGCCCGATCAGCACCTCGATGTCCCGCTCACCTCCCCTTCCGCCGGTCCGGAAGAGGAGAAGCCCCGCACTGCGCCTGGTCGCCGCCATGCGGCCCAGTCTCCGTCGGGGCGGGGAGACACGCGAACGGAGGGGCGGCGGAGGCCGGTGGCGGGGGCCGCCGGAAACTGCACGCCCCCACCCCTCCTCGCTCCTACGTCTTCCGGTACCCGTAGGCCTCCGAGGCCGCCGCCTCCACCGCGCCGATGTCGCCGCCGGAGGAGGCGGTCACCACGGCGGCGACCGCGCCCTCCACGAACGGGGCGTCCACCAGCCGCGCGTTCTCCGGCAGTTCGTCGCCCTCCGCCAGCATCGCCTTCACCGTGAGGACCGCGCTCCCCAGATCGACGAGGATCGCCACCCCGGCGCCCCGGTCCACCGACGCGGCGGCCCGGCCGATGAGTTCGGCGCTGGTGCCGAGCCCGCCGTTCGGCAGCCCGCCGGCCGCCGCGACGGGGGCCGTCACCCCTCCGGCGGCCAGCCCCCGGGCCAGCTCGGCCACCGACTCCGCGACCGGGCCACTGTGCGAGACCAGCACGATGCCCACCTGCGACGTCCCGCTCATGCCTCCGCACCCCTGTCCCGCGCGGTCTCGGCCAGCGCCTCGACCAGCAGGGCCGCCGAGGTCGCCCCCGGGTCCTGGTGGCCGATGCTGCGCTCCCCGAGATAGCTGGCCCGCCCCTTGCGCGCCTGCAACGGCACCGTCGCCCCGGCGCCCGAGCGGGCCGCGTCCGCCGCCCCCCGGAAGGACGAGCCCAGCGCCTCGGCGGCCGGCAGCAGCGCGTCCAGCATCGTCTTGTCCCCGGCCTGCGCGCCGCCCAACTGCCCCACGGCGGCCACGCCATCGGCGAACGCCCGGGCGAGCTGGTCCCGGTCCACCTCGGCGGCCTCGCCGAGCGCCTTGCCCGTACGGCGCAGCAACGTCCCGTACAGCGGTCCGGACGCCCCGCCGACGGTCGAGATCAGCTGCCGCCCCGCGAGGGTCAGCACCGCGCCGGGGGTTTCGGGCGCGTCCTTGTCCACCGCGGCGGCCACGGCCGTGAAGCCGCGCTGGAGGTTGCTGCCGTGATCGGCGTCCCCGATCGCGGAGTCCAGCTCGGTCAGTCGGTCCGCCTCACGGCCCACCGAGGCCGCGGCGGCGGCCATCCAGCGGCGGAAGAATTCGGCGTCGAGCACATGATCTCCTGTTCCCCGGGCCGGTCCGGCCCGGTGCGTACGGTCGTCCGTGCGATGTTCGTCACCGGGGTGCGGGGCTCAACGGCCCCAGCGCAGCGCGGGCGTCTCCACGGGCGCGTCCCACAGCCGCAGCAGCTCCTCGTCGACCTGGCACAGCGTCACCGAGCAGCCTGCCATGTCGAGCGAGGTCACGTAGTTCCCCACGAGCGTACGGGCCACCGGCACACCCCGTTCCGAGAGGACCCGCCGCACCTCGGCATTGAACCCGTACAGCTCCAGCAGCGGTGTCGCCCCCATCCCGTTGACCAGGGCGAGCACGGGGCCGGTGGGCCGGAGATCCTCCAGCACCGCGTCCACGGCGAAGTCCGCGATCTCGCCCGAGGTCATCATCGGCCGCCGCTCGCGGCCCGGCTCCCCATGGATGCCGATGCCCAGCTCCAGCTCTCCGGCGGGCAGATCGAAGGTCGGGCTGCCCTTCGCCGGGGTGGTGACCGCGCTAAGGGCCACCCCGAAGCTCCGCGAGGACCCGTTCACCTGCCGTGCCACCGAGACGACGCGGTCCAGCGGCGCGCCCTCGTCGGCGGCGGCCCCGGCGATCTTCTCGACGAAGAGCGTCGCCCCCGTACCGCGCCGTCCTGCCGTGAACGTGCTGTCGCTCACCGCCACGTCGTCGTCCACGACGACCCGGGCGACCTGGATGCCCTCGTCCTCCGCGAGTTCGGCGGCCATCTCGAAGTTCAGCACGTCACCGGTGTAGTTCTTGACGACGAAGAGCACTCCCGCCCCGCTGTCCACCGCTGCGGCGGCCCGCACCATCTGGTCGGGCACCGGCGAGGTGAAGACCTCCCCCGGACAGGCGGCCGACAGCATCCCCGGCCCCACGAACCCGGCGTGCAACGGCTCATGCCCCGACCCACCGCCCGAGACGAGCCCCACCTTCCCCGCCACCGGCGCGTCCCGCCGCACGACGACCCGGTTCTCCACGTCGACGGTCAGCTCGGGGTGTGCGGCGGCGATGCCCCGCAGGGCGTCGGCGACCACGGTCTCGGGGACGTTGATGAGCATCTTCATGACGGTCTCCTCGTGAGCCCGGCAGAGGGGCTGGTGACCTGTTGCCGGGTTTCCTGACTGGCGGGCAGCCGGGTCGGACGGGACGTCGGACAAGGCCGGTGAGCTGCCCATGGTCCACCACCGGTCCGGCGAGCGCATCACCTGGCGTGAGCGACGCTTCCTGTACCGCCTTTCCGGGGCCGCGAGCACCGCGGACGGTCTCGGGGAGGGCGGGCGCCACCAGGTCGGCCGCCCCGGCGCCGCCCGCCGGGGCCGCGGCGACGGAGCGGACCTGCTCATTGCCGGTCAGGACGACGACCTGCCTCGACCGGGGACGGACGGCGACCCCTGGCCGACGAGCACGACGCCGCGTCGGGGGCATGCCCGGTCGCCTCCGTACGGACCCCGGTGGCCGCCGCCGAACGGCCCTTTGCCCAGGGGGCCGTGTGCCCCGCTACACCATCGTGTCGTACGTGTAGTACCGGGTGTGATCCAGCATGTCGGCGGGTGTCACGTCGTTCCAGGGGCGCATGACGTCGTTCAGCCCCACGACGTTCCTGGTCCTCGCGGACGGCAGGTAGGTGGAGCGGGGGTGACGCGCCTGCCACTGTGCCCACAGCCGGTCGATGAACGCGTGGTGCATCCAGAACACCGGGTCGTTGGGCGAGGCGCCGGTGGCCATCTGGCCGCCCACCCATACGTGCACCCGGTTGTGGAGATTGACGCCGCGCCAGCCTTCGAGGTGGTTGCGGAAGCCGTCCGACGCGCTGTTCCAGGGCGCGGTGTCGTACGTGGGCATGGCGAGGACCGAGTCGACCTCCGAGCGGGTCGGCAGCTGCCCTGCGCCGGAGCCGAGGGCCCGGCGGAGGAAGCCGCGCCCGTCGACCGTCACCGTGACCGGCCATCCGCCGCCGCTCACGGCGAACGGCCCCTCCGTGACCTGCCCGTCCCTGGCACGGCCGGTGCCGCCGAGGAAGTCCGGCGCCCACAGGGAGGACGCGACGGTGCGGTCCACCGTCCAGTCCCAGTAGGGCAGGGCGACGGCGGGGTCGATCTCCTGGAGCGCCTGCTCGAACTGTATGAGGAATCTGCGGTGCCAGGGCAGGAAGGAGGGCGACCGGTGGCCCACCCGGTCACCGTTGTCGGTGTCGCTCATGATGAAGGCGTTGTGCGTGGTGACGAACGAGTCGTAGCGGCCGGTGCGCTTGAGCTCCAGGACAGCGTCGACGAAGGCGCGCTTCTCGGCGGCGGTCAGGCTCGCCTGGTTCTTGCGTACGGTCATGAGGGTGCTCCCCGGTTTCAGGAAAGGGTTCGGCGGAATCGCGTGGACGGAGTCATGCCAGGGGGACGAGTCGGGCGCCCTGGAGCTCGATCACGGCGGCCCGGGCGACCGCGCGTGGGGTCGTGAACGTCTCGTAGTGGTTGATGACGCTGACCCACGTGGTGTCCGCGTTCCGCATCACATGCAGTTCCTCGCCGTCGATCCGCACGGTGTAGCCGCCGTGGTGCCCGTCGGTGTGCGACGGGGCGCCCTCGATGCGGCGCCCCCGGAAGGTCTCGCTGAAGGGCTGCGGGCCGTCATGCGCCGTGTGCCCCTCGGGGTGTGTACGGCCGGTGGCCCGAGGGCCGGACGTGGCGCCGGCCGTCTGCGCGAGGCCGGCCAGGCCGAGGGCGGTCAGAGCGGTCGCGGCGGCCCCGAGGGCATGGCGACGGGTGAGTTGAGGCATGGGAAAGTCCCCCCAAGTGCGGCAGTGGCATGGGGGAGTTCGAGAACGGCTGCCCCCGAACTCCCCTTGAGTGATGGCGCGTCACCGGCCGTGCCCTCGACTCGGTCAGGGTCGGCACGTCCGGTGGGCCGTGTTGTCATATGCCTATAGCCATATGCGCGGGAGGGTGTAGTCGCGGCCGCCCGGTTCACCGCCATACGGACAGGGTGAAGTGGACCGTGCGGACTTCAACGAAGTTGATCTTTCTGTTCGGTCGACAGAACGGGATCGCATCGGGAATTTCTGCGCATCGCACGTCGATTTCGTGAAGATCTTCCCGTCAAACGCCGAAGGGTGTGGCCTCGCTCACGGCCCGAAGCTGTCCAAAACGGGTCGGTGCTCTCCCGGTCCGTGGAGGGTGGCCGTGCCCGTGACGACGATCCCGACCGGGTCGCCGGGGCGCCGGTCCACCGGACCGGTGGCGCGCACCTGCACCGGGGCGTCCACCCCCGGCACGCTGACGCTCACCAGCGTGTCGGCCCCGTGGAACGAGACCTCCGCCACCGTGGCCCGCGCCGCACCGGCCGACGGGGCGGTGAGAGCGAGCTGTTCGGGCCGCAGCACGACCGTTCCGCGGCCCCCGTCGGCCGGGACATCCAGGGGCACGGGGCCGAGGGCGGTCCGTGCCGTGGTGCCCTCCGCGGTGCCGGGCAGCAGCACGGCACCGCCGACGAAGCCGGCCACCCACGGGTCGGCCGGCCTGCGGTACACCTCCTCCGGCGTCCCGCACTGGGCGACCCGGCCCGACCGGACGACCGCGACCAGGTCCGCGGTCGACAGCGCCTCCTGCTGGTCGTGGGTGACCAGGACGCCGGTGGCCCCGCTCGCCCGGAGCGCGGCCCGGACATCGGCCCGCACCCCGGCACGCAGAGCGCTGTCGAGCGCGTTGAACGGCTCGTCCAGCAGCACCAGGGCGGGCGCCGGGGCCAGCGCACGGGCCAGGGAGACGCGTTGCTGCTGGCCGCCCGAGAGCTCGTGGGGCATCCGGGGGCCGTAGCCGGGCAGGCCGACGAGTTCGAGCATCTCCTCGGTGCGACGACGGCGCTCGGCGCGCGGCCGGTCCGTCAGCCCGAAGGCCACGTTGCGGGCGACGTCCAGGTGCGGGAAGAGCGCTCCCTCCTGCGGGACGATCCCGATCCTGCGCTGCTCCGGCGGGAGATGGACGCCGGGGCCGGTGAGGGCACGCCCGCCGAGCGTGACCGAACCCGCCTCCGGCCGCAGGAAGCCTGCCACGATCCGCAGCATCGTGGTCTTGCCGCAGCCGGAGGGGCCCAGCACCGCGGCCAGTCGTCCACCGGGAACGGTGAGGTCCAGCCCCTCCAGGACCCGGACCCCGGGGGCGTAGGACCGGGTCAGGCCGGTGATGTGCAGGTCACTCATGTGCGGTGCCTTCCGAGGAGGTACGCGGGAACGGCGGCGATCAGGACGAGAACGGCCGCATAGGGGGCCGCCGCCGCGTACGAGGCGGTGCCGGTCTCGGTCCACAGCCGGGTGGCCAGGGTGTCCATGCCCGTGGGGCGCAGGAGCAGGGTGGCGGGGAGCTCCTTCATGCAGACGACGAAGGTGAGCGCGGCCCCCGCGGCGATGCCGGGCGCGGCGAGCGGCACGGTGACCTCGCGCAGGACCCGTACCGGCCCCCGCCCCAGCGAGCGGGCCACGTCCTCCAGCACCGGCGGCGACTGGAGCACCGCCGCCCGGGTCGCGCCGACGGCCACCGGGAGGAAGAGCACCGCGTAGGCGATCAGCAGCAACGGCAGCTCCTGGTACAGCGGATAGGCGTAGCGCACCGCGAGGAAGACCATGGCGAGGGCGACGGTGATACCGGGCACGGCGTGCCCCGCGTACGCCGCCTGCTCCAGGAAGTGCACGACGCGCCCCCGGTGCCGGGCGGCGAGCACCCCGACGGGCAGGGCGAGGACGGTGGTCAGCAGCGCGCCGAGGGCGGCCACCAGCAGGGTCGTCGTCCCGGTCTCCAGCAGCCGGGCGGGTTCCCAGGTGGCGGAACTGCCCACGGCCAGCCAGTACACCAGGGTGCCGAGCGGGAAGACCACCCCGGCCGCGGCGACGGCGGAACACCAGGCCAGGGCGGGCAGCCGCAGCCGGCCGAGGGGCGCGGTCACCGTCGGCCGTGCCGTTCCGGAGCCGGTCCGAGCCGACCCGGCGCGGCCGCGCGTACGGGATTCGGCGGCGACCAGCAGCACGGTCATCAGGACCAGGACGACCCCCAGCGCGGCGGCCGGGGTGCGGTCGAAGCTCGCTTTGTACGAGGTGTGGACGGCCAGCGTGAACGTCTCGTACCGCATGATCGACACGGCCCCGAAGTCGGAGAGGACGTAGAGGGCGACCAGCAGTCCGCCGCCCGCCGCCGCGGGCCGCAGCTGGGGGAGCGTCACGCGCCGGAACGTCTGCCAGGGGCCGTGTCCGAGCGAGCGTGCCGCCTCTTCCTGGGCGGGGTCGATCCCGCGCAGCGCCGCCGCGACCGGGAGGTAGACGTACGGGTAGCTGACCAGGGTCAGCACGAGCGCCGCGCCGCCGAACCCGGCGAGGTCCGGGCGCGCGGAGACCCAGGCGAAGGCCGCGACGTAACTGGGCACCGCGAGCGGCAGCGTGGCGAGCACCGACCAGGTGCGGGCGGCGGGCAGGGCGGTGCGAGTGGTGAGCCAGGCGAGGGAGACGCCGAGCACGAGGGAGGCGACGACGACCACGAGGGCCAGGCCCACGCTGTGGGCGAGGAGCTGGCCGGTACGGCCGGTGGCCACGACCCCCCAGGCGAAGGCGGGCCCGCGCTCCAGGGCCCGTACGCCCAGATAGATCAGCGGGAGCAGGGCCAGGGCGGCGGCGAGGGAGGCGAAGAGGATCAGGACGAGAGGCGGCCTCCGCCCGGCACGCCCGCGCCCGGACGCCGCAGGTGCGGCGTCCGGGCGGGTGGCGGTGCGGGCGGGCGCCGGCGGGGCCTTGGGGCCCCGGCTACCCGGGTCGTTCATACGGGTCAGACCATCCCGGCTTCCCGGAGCATCTCCAGCGTCACTTCGAGCGACTCCAGCTTGCCGAGGTCGATCTCGGGCACACCGAGGGTGTCGAGTTCGGGGAGCTCGTCCTTGCTGGTGACACCGGCGGCCAGCGGGTACTCGTGGGTCTTGTCGGCGAAGTAGGTCTGGGCCTCCTCGGCGAGGAGGAAGTCGACGGCCTTCTGCGCGGCGGGCTTCTGGTCGTTGCCCTTGAGGACGGCGGCGCCCGCGACGTTGACGAGCGCGCCCGGGTCGCCCTTCTTGGGGAAGCTCAGCGCGGCCTTGAGCTTGTCCGCGCCTTCCTCGGCCGCCTTCTCGTACCAGTAGTAGTGGTTGATGAGGCCGAGTTCGGCCTTGCCGTCGTTGACCGCGGTGAGGACGGCGCCGTTCTTCTCGTACACCTGGGGCTCGTTGGCCTTGAAGTCCTTGAGCCAGGTACGGGTGGCGTCGTCGCCCTCCAGGACGCGCATGCCGGTGACGAACGCCTGGAACGAGGCGTTGGTCGGGGCGTAGCCGACCTTGCCCTTCCACTCCGGCTTGGTGAGGTCCTTCACGCTCTTGGGCGCCTCGGCCACCTTGTCGCTGTTGTACGCGATCACGCGGGCCCGGCCCGAGACGCCCACCCAGCTGCCGTCCTCGGCGCGGTACCTCTTGTCGACCCGGTCGAGGGTCCCCTGCGGCAGGGCGTCGAGCCGGCCCGCCTTGGCCAGGGCCCCGAGGGCACCGGCGTCCTGGGAGAAGAAGATGTCCGCCTTGGTCCGGTCTCCCTCCTCCAGAAGCTGGGCGGCGAGTTCGGCGCTGTCGCCGTAGCGGACCTCGACCTTGGTGCCGGTCGCCTTCTCCAGCCGCTCCAGCAGCGGGGCGACGAGTTGCTCGTTGCGTCCGGAGTAGATGACCAGCGGTCCGGTCGCCTTCTCCTGGGCGGCTGTGCCGGACGTGCCGCCGTCCTTGGCGCCCTTGTCGTCGGAACCGCAGGCAGCGGCGAGCGGCACGAGGAGGGCGACCGCGGCCAGAGCGGAGATACGACGGAAGGTGGTGCGTCTCATGGCAAAGCCTTTCTCAACGAACGGTCACATGTATCTAAGGTTTGCCTAACCTAAGGGTCAACTCCTGGAGTCATTCCGAGACCTAAACGGGATCAAAAGGCATCCCGGAACGCGGAAGGAGGAGGGCGGAAACGGGACGTACCGCCCACCGGTGGAGTGGAGGGCGGCGCTCCGCTGCCGACCGCTTCCGCGGGCCGAAACGAGCCCCCTCCGCGCGGCCGCAGCGATACAGTCCGGCCAAGGCCGGATCGGGGACCATCAGGGGGAGGGGCCGACGTGCTGGAGGTCGTGGCGCTCAGCGCGCTCACCGCGTTTCTCACCGCGGCGGGGAACGGCGCAGCCGGTGAGATGGGCAAGCAACTGCTCCTGTCGACGGGCGCGCTCGTGGGCCGGACCCTGGGGCGGGAGACCCCGCTGCCGACCGGCCCCGACGGGCTGGAGGCCCTGGCGGGACAGGTGTACGCGCGGATCGGCGACGACCCCCGGCGCGCCGCCGAATGGGCGTCCCTCGTACAAAGCGTCCCGCGGCGGGAGCCGGTCGGGCTCGCCCCCGGCACCCTGCCGCCCGCTCCCCGCAGCTTCACCGACCGCGAACGCGCCGTCAGGCGGCTCAAGCGCGAGGCGACCCGGCCCGCCGCGGGGCGGCCGCGGTGCGCCCAGCTCTCGGGGCCGCCGGGCATCGGGACCACCGCCGTCGCCCTCCACGCGGGCGCGGTGCTCCACCCCCGCTTCCCCGACGGGCGGTTCTACGTGGACCTCCGCGACGCCGCAGGCGAGAGAGGGCCGGAGCCGGCCGCCGTCCTCCACCGCCTCCTGCGGGAGATGGGCGTCGAGCACAGCCGCATGCCCCCGACGGAATCGGCCAGGGAAGACCTCTACCGGCGGCTCACCGCCGGACGGCGCGTCCTGGTGGTGATCGACCACGCGTCCTCGGTCGCCCAGGTCCGCGGCCTCGTCCCGTCCAGCCCGGACGTCTTCCTGCTCGTCGTGGTCTCCGGCAGGCCCTTCGCCCTGGACGCGCTCCCGGTCCCGGTCCCGCCGATGAGCGACCGCCACGCGCTGAAGATGCTGCGGAAGGTGGCCGGCCGCGAGCGGATCGCGCGGGTCAAGGACCAGCTGCCGGCCCTGTTGACCCGATGCGCCGGAAACGCGTTCGCCCTCAGGGCCGCCGCGCTCCGCCTGGTGGCCGAGGGAGTCTTCCCCGCCGATCCCACGACCGGTCCGACCGCCACCGCGACGGCCGATCCGGCGGCAGGACGACCGGGAGGCCATCCGGTACGTGAGACGACGCGCGGTGCCTGTGCGGGGCTCGCGCCGGAGACGGCACGGCTCTGCCGGCTGACGGCCCTGGGCGGCTGGCCGTCGATCGACGCCCACCTCGCTGCCGGAGGCCGAGGGGACGGGAGCGGCAGCGAGACCCACCATCCCTTCCCGCCCCGGGCGGCACCATCCTCAAGCACGGCCCCCCGCCCGCCCCCCCCCCTCCCCCTCCCCCCCCCCCCCCCCCCCCCCCCCCCCCCCCCCCCCCCCCCCCCCCCCCCCCCCCCCCCCCCCCCCCCCCAGCCCGGATGCTCGCCGAAGCGGTGGACGCCCAGCTGCTGGAACCGCTCCCGGACGGCCGCCACCGCTTCCGCCCCGAGGTCCGCCGCTGCCTGGCGGACACCGCCGGTCCGGAACACGGCATCGCCGAGTGCTCCGCGGCCGTGAAGCGCGTTCTCGACGCCCTGCTGAACCAGGTGCTGCACGCGGCGCACGCCGCGCTGCCGCAGAGCTGGCGCACCGAGCCGGCGCCGGAGAGCGGAACGGCCTGCCGCGACGAGGCGGAAGGGGTCGCCGTGCTCGCGGCAGAGGCGCGCAACGTCGTCAGGGCCGTCCTGGTGGCCGAGGAGTACGGGCACATCGACACCGCGCTGCGGCTGGCCCGGGCCCTGTGGCCGCTCCAGCTGAAGGCCGGGTACTGGGACGAGGTACTGCCCGCCCTGCGGTCCGCCGCCCGGTCCGCCGACGAGCACCGGCCCGACTCCCGTATGGCCGGCGCGTTGCACTTCCAGCTCGCCCACTGCCTGGGCGAGCTGGGGCGCGAGGAGGAGGCGGACCGGGCGGCCGGCGCCGCGGTGGCCTGCGAGCGGGCCGCGGGCCACATCCGAGGAGAGGCCTCCTCCGTCGAACTGCAGGGCTTGCTGAGCATGGGGCGCTGGTCGTACGAGGCCGCCCACGAGCGGTTCACCGAGGCTGAGTCCATCTATCGGGGGATCACTTCCGGCCAGGATGGGGAGGTCGACCTGCCCCGCGCTCTCGCCCTGGTCCGGCGGCACCAGGGGCGTGCCCTGCGCGGCATGGGGCGGACCGGCGAGGCGCGGGCCCTGCTGGAGGCCGCCACCGCCTTCTTCGAGGAACAGGGGGAGGCGTACAACCAGGCGCGCTCTCTCACCGACCTCGCCGAGGCGCTCCACGAAGCGGGCGAGAACGCCCAGGCGCTCGCGAAGATCGCCCTGGCGGAGCGGCTGCTCACCCCGGCCGCGGTCCCGCACCGGATGTATCTGGCCGCCCTACGGCTGCGCTGCGAGGCCGTCGCGTAGAGCCTCCACCCGCATCGGATGCACCTGCTCGGCCGTGTGCATCCGCAGGGTGGTGCCCCCGGGCGGCACCCTTCCGCCGTTCACCAGCCACGCGTGGAACGCCGAGGCGTATGCGGCCGGGTCGGCGTCCGCCCCCGGGTCGGCGGCCAGCCGGAACAGGCCGTGCCCCCTGGCACGCACGGTGCAGACGTCCGGCCCGCACACATACGCGGCGGCCGAGCAGTGCGGATGCCTGCGCAGTACGTCCGCCGTCCAGCGCGCCGGGCCGCCCAGGCGCGGGTCGTCCGGTGCCCCGTCGCGGACGATGACGTCGGCCGACTCCAGGTCGCCGGGGTCGCGGGTCTCCTCGTGCACCGCGAGGTGCGCGGCGCCGCCCACCCCGTACGGCTGCTCCGTCGACCGCTCCACCACCACATCGCGGCCCTGGACCCGGGTGAGCACCCGCAGGGGGTGCGTCCGCCGGGGAGGGGTGTACGGCGGCAGCGGCAGCGGTTCGAGCAGCGCGGGGGCGGTGGGTTCGGGCAGCTCCATCAGCCGGTAGAAGTGGCGGCGCAGCAGGGCCGCCGAGGATCCCGGGGCCGAGGTGACGAACGCGGCGGGCCCGGCGGGCGGGGGGTGGCCGGTCAGCAGCTTCTCCAGCTGCTCCCGCAGGGGGCTGTGGACATCGAGCCGCGGTGCTTGCCGTACGAACGCCGCCAGGGGGGTGTCGGGGTCGAGCCTGTCCTGATGGCCGGTGGCCAGGAGTACGGGGGTCCCGAGCGCCGCCGCGTAGTAGGAGACGGCCCCGAAGTCCCCGAGCACCAGGTCCGCGGCCAGGACGGCCTGCCGCCACGCGTGTACGGGGTCGATCAGGGACAGCCCGCTGCGCCGGGCCCGGTCCAGCCAGGCCCGGATCTGTCCCGGTCCGTGCCCGTGCCAGATGTTGGGGTGGAGCACGGCGGCGAGGCGGTAGCCGTCGGCGGGCAGCTCGGCGGCGAGCCTGGGGAGGAGAGCGGGGAGGATGTCCTGCCCACCGCCGTCACCGAAGAACCCCTCCGGATTCCAGGTCGAGTTCAGGACGACGAGACGCTGGCCCCGTCGTACGCCCAGGGCGCGCCGGAACCGGTCCCGGTAGGGGCGGGCGGCCAGCATCCGGTCGAAGCAGGGGTCCCCGGCGAGCACGGCCGCCGCCACGGCCTCGGGGCAGACCAGGCGCAACCGGGCCAGCTGCTCGGGATGGGAGAGCACCAGGCCGTCCACGAACGGTCTGCCGTCGCTGAGCAGCCACTCCGCCGACAGCCCGAAGGTCGGCTCCCGGCTCCCGGCTCCCGGCTCCCGGCTCCCGGCTCCCGGCCTCGCCATCTTCTTAGTGTATCCGACACCATGCGACAGAATGGCCAACTTGCCTTGAATGCGGTCGAGTTGACCACCGAAGCTGGCGGAGATCGCGAGATCCACCGGGGTCGACAGCGCCTGTTCCCAGGGCAGTACGGGCAGGCCCGCGTCGGTGAAGAGTTCGCGGACACCGCCCTGGAAGGGGGAGGAGCCCGTCGACGTGACCAGGAGCTGAACCCGGAAGTCGTCGTGGAACAGCGGGAGGACGTCCAGCAACCGCCCGGCCGACGTGACGTTGTGCACCACCAGCAGCACCGTGCGGGGCGACGACCGGCTCGTCCAGCGCTCGGCGCCCTCTCCGACCGGCACGCGAATCGGCTGGTGTCCGGTCGGCCCCATGCGTCACTTCCTGAACGGGCGTGGTGTCATCGCGGTAACTCTAGCCGGGCGACGGCCCTCTCCCTCCTCGAACTGCCCGCGCCTTTCAGGGGGGCCCACCCGCCCCGCCACCGTACTGTCACGCAAGGTGATCGTTTGGCCACCGCCTTCCGTAAGGGGGCTGATGTGCGGGCCAATTGATGAAGCGTCAGTTGGTTGGTGTCCCCTTTGCCCTATCGACAGCCGCGAATTGATTAGCTTAGGCTCACCTAAGTCGAGCTGGGTCGCTCTGTCGGCGTGCCCGTCTCGCCCACCTTCCCCGGCGCCTGACAGGCGGCTTTCCCGCACGATGGGAGTGACATGTCACAGGTTCATCCTGGCGACGCACCACCGGTCCACGACCTCATCGGAATCGGCTTCGGCCCCTCCAATGTGGCCATGGCGATCGCGCTCAGAGAGCACAACACACGCGTCGGCGGGCAGGAGCCGGTCACCGCCCGCTTCTTCGAGCAGCAGCCGGAGTTCGGCTGGCACCGCGGCATGCTGATCGACGACGCGACCATGCAAGTGTCGTTCCTCAAGGATCTGGTGACACTCCGCAACCCGGCCAGTGAGTTCAGCTTCCTCTGCTATCTCCAGAGCAAGGACCGGTTGATCGACTTCATCAACCACAAGAACCTCTTCCCGTTGCGCGTGGAGTTCCACGACTACTTCGAGTGGGCCGCGGCCAAGGTCGACGACCTGGTCTCCTACGGACACGAGGTCGTCTCCGTGACGCCCTTACTCCGTGACGGCACCGTGGAGTACCTGGACGTGACCGTCCGGTCGGGCGGCGGCCTGGAAGTCCACCGGACCCGCAACCTCGTCATCGGCACCGGACTGCGCCCGCTCCTGCCCGAAGGCGTACGGCGCGGCGACCGCGTCTGGCACAACTGCGACCTGCTGCGCAACGTCGAAGCGCTTGAGGGTACTTCGCCCTCACGGTTCGTCGTCGTGGGAGCCGGCCAGAGCGCCGCCGAGAACGTCGCCTACCTGCACCGCCGCTTCCCCGAAGCCGAGGTCTGCGCGGTCTTCTCCCGTTACGGCTACAGCCCGGCCGATGACAGCAGCTTCGCCAACCGGATCTTCGATCCCGGGGCGGTCGACGACTACTTCGCCGCGCCCGCCAGCGTCAAGAGTCAGCTCATGGCCTATCACGGAAACACCAACTACTCCGTGGTGGACATCGACTTGATCGACGACCTCTACCGGGAGATGTACCGGGAGAAGGTCCTCGGCACCGAACGGCTGCGCTTCCTCAACGTGTCCCGGGTCACCGATGTCGAGGAGCGGCCCGACGGGGTCCGTACGACGGTGAAGTCCCTGGTCACCGGTGAGGAGACCCCCCTGGACGCCGACATCGTCGTCTTCGCCACCGGCTACAGCCCCGCCGACCCGCTCGGCCTCCTCGGCGAGGTCGCGGACCGCTGCCTGCTCGACGACGAGGGCCGCGTCCAGGTGGAGCGTGACTATCGCATCGCCACCGACCCCGCCCTGACCTGTGGGATCTATCTCCAGGGCGGTACGGAGCACACGCACGGCATCACCACGTCCCTGCTGTCCAACACCGCGATACGCGTCGGTGAGATCCTGGACTCCCTCCTCGACCGGAGCGTCAAGTCCAGCTCCGACGAGGCCCGGCCCGTCCCGGACGGCGCGGGCGGCGCCCTCGGCTAGCAGCCGAACAGGGCGCACCCGGCCCCGGGTGCGCCCCTGGCCGGTCATGCGTTCCGGCGGGATCGACGGGGAAGACGATCGACAGGGATAACGTACGTCCATATGAGCACGACTGCAGTCGAGCGCCCCGTGACCAGGGGTGCAACGGAGGTCCGCCGGGGGCGGGTTGTGGGGTTGGGCACGCTGACGGTGGTCCTCGCGGTCGTCGCGGCCCTCTCGTTGGCCGTGGGTGCCCGCGCGCTCAGCCCGGCAGAGGTCTGGCACGGGCTGTTCGCGGCGGCCGACCCCGATCAGCGGCTCACCGAGATCAGGCTCATCGTGCAGACGGTACGGGTGCCCCGCACGGTCCTCGCCGTCGTGGCGGGCATCGCCCTGGGCGTCGGAGGGGCGCTGATCCAGGGGTACACCCGCAACCCCATCGCCGACACCGGGCTGTTGGGCGTGAACACCGGGGCCTCCTTCGCCGTGGTGACGGCGATCGCCGTGTTCGGGTTCACCAACCCCTTCCAGTACGTCTGGTTCGCCTTCGCGGGGGCGGCTCTCGCCGGAGTCGTCGTCTTCGGGCTGGCCAGCATCGGCAGAGGGGCGGGCAACCCGCTGACGCTCGCCCTGGCCGGGCAGGGTGTCACCGTCTTCCTCATGGCGATGACCACCGCGGTGGCACTCACCGACCAGAAGTCGCTGAACGCGCTGCGGTTCTGGAACGCGGGCTCCGTGGTCGGGGTGGGGTTCGACGTGATCTGGCCGGTGACCGGGTTCATCGCCCTCGGCCTCGTCCTGGCACTGTCCACGCTGCCCTCCCTCAACCTGCTCAACCTCGGCGACGACGTGGCGCGCGGCCTGGGCGTGAACATCGTGCTGAGCCGCGCCGTCGGCATCGTCGCCGTCACCCTGCTGGCGGGCGCGGCCACGGCGGCGTGCGGGCCCATCGCCTTCCTCGGACTGATGGTCGCCCATGTGGCCCGGTATCTGACCGGCCCCGACTACCGCTGGCTGGTGCCGTACGCGGGGCTGCTCGGCGCCGTCGTCCTGCTGGTCTGCGACATCGTGGGGCGCCTGGTGGTGCGCCCCGGTGAGCTGGAGCCCGGAGTCGTGGTCGCCCTTCTCGGCGCCCCCTTCTTCGCGGTTCTCGTCTGGCGAGGAAAGTTCAAGAGCGCATGAGCGGAACAGACATGAGCAGGGCGGACATGAGCAAGGCGGAGACGAGGCCCGCGCTGGCGGCGGGTGTGCGGCTCGGGCAGGTGTCCTTCGTCTGGCGGCCCTGGCTCGTCCTGGTCACCCTGGTGCTGGCCGGTTCCGCGTTCCTGGTGTTCTGCCTCTCCATCGCCGTCGGCGACTTCCCCATCGGTCTGTCACGCGTGGTCGCCACCCTGGCCGGCCGGGGTGAACAGGTCGACGAGTTCGTGGTGATGGACCTGCGGATGCCGCGTGCCCTGGCCGGTCTGGTCGTGGGCATCGCCCTGGGGGTGTCCGGGGCCATCACCCAGTCCGTCGCCCGCAACCCGCTCGCCAGCCCCGACATCCTCGGGATCACCAGCGGGGCCGGTACGGTGGCGGTCTTCCTGGTGACGGTGTCGGGCGGGGCCGCCGCAGCGGTCGTCGGCTCGGTGGGGATGTCGGCGGCGGCGCTCCTGGGCGGCCTCGGCACCGGGCTGCTGGTCTACTTCCTCGCGTGGCGGCGCGGGATCGACGGCTTCCGGCTCATCCTCATCGGGATCTCGGTGAGCGCCGTGATGCAGGCGCTCACGACCTGGCTGCTGGTGTCGGCCGACATCCGGGACGTCGCCCGGGCGCAGGTGTGGCTGGTCGGCTCGCTGGACGGCCGGTCCTGGAGCGAGGTCCAGGTGGCGTCCTGGGGCTTGCTGGCCCTGCTCCTGGTGGTGGCCGCCGCCGCGTTCCCGTTCAAGCCCATGCACCTGGGAGACGACGTGGCCGCCGGTCTCGGCGTCCGTCACACCAGGGTGCGGGCGGTCCTCCTGCTCTGCGCGGTGCTGCTGGCCGCCGTCGCGGTGAGCGCGGCGGGGCCCGTACCGTTCGTCGCGCTGGTGGCGCCCCAGGTGGCGATGCGGCTGGCCCGGTTCCCGACACCGCCGCTGGTGGCGTCCGGCCTGCTGGGAGCGGTGCTGCTGATCGGATCGGACCTCGTCGCGCGGACGGCGCTGCCGGTGACCCTGCCGGTGGGGGTCGTCACCGCCGCGATCGGAGGTCCGTTCCTCGTCTATCTGCTGGTCCGGGCCAACCTCCGTCAGCACAGGGGCCTCCCCGCCGTACGGAGACGAACTCCCGCCGGAGGCACTAAGGTTAGGCGAGCCTAAACCAAGGGGGGCTTGTGGCAACGCAGTTCATCACCGAGAAGCGGACCGGGGCCGAGGGGGATGCGCGGCTGGCCGCGAGAGGCGTCACCGTCGGCTACGGCGGACGAGCGGTGATCGACGATCTCGACGTGGAGATCCCGCCGGGTGTGGTCACCACCATCATCGGCCCCAACGGCTGTGGGAAGTCGACCCTGTTGCGCACTCTGACCCGGCTGCTCAAGCCCGCCGACGGGACGGTCGTACTGGACGGCGAGGACATCGCGAAACTCCGCACCCGGGACGTGGCGAAGAGGCTCGGCCTGCTGCCGCAGGCGCCCGTGGCGCCCGAGGGGCTCACTGTGGGGGACCTGGTCGCGCGGGGCCGCCATCCGCACCAGAGCTGGCTGCGCCAGTGGTCGTCGGACGACGCCGGGGTGGTGGAGCGGGCGCTGACCATGACCGGCGTGGCCGACCTGGCCGACCGCCCGGTCGACTCGCTCTCCGGCGGCCAGCGCCAGCGCGTCTGGATCTCCATGACCCTGGCCCAGGGCACCGACCTGCTGCTGCTGGACGAGCCGACCACCTACCTGGACCTCGCCCACGCCATCGACGTGCTCGATCTGGTCGACGATCTGCACGAGTCGGGGTGCACCGTGGTGATGGTCCTGCACGACCTCAACCTCGCCACCCGCTACAGCGACAACCTCGTCGTGATGCGGTCGGGCCGGATCCTGGCGCAGGGGCACCCGCGCGACGTGATCACTGCCGAGCTGCTGCACGAGGCCTTCGGGCTGCAGGCCGCGGTGATCGACGACCCGGTGGGCGACCGGCCGCTCATCGTCCCGATCGGACGTACGCACGTACGGGTCGAACCGGTGGTCGACGGGCCGGTGGGGCGGGCCCGCGGCTGAGGGATGTGACTGTTCGACCCGGCCTGACTCGGACGAGGGAAAGTTTCAAGTAAGGCTAGGCTAGCCTCACTTGGGCGGGATAAAGTGTGTTCGCCCTCGTACCGGGGCGCAGTGGACAGTGCGAAAGCAAGGGATCCTGGATGCTTCTCCATCGAACGACGCCTGCCCGTCCGCGACGACGGCTGGCCGCGGCGCTCTCCGTCGCGACGCTCGGCGTCGGCCTCCTCACCGGCTGCGGCACCGAGACGGAGGGGAAGAGGAGCGACGACGCCCCGGCTGCCGCCGCCGGCGCGTTCCCGGTCACGGTGGAGCACGCCTTCGGGGCGACGAAGGTGGAGAAGGCCCCCCAGCGGGTCGTCTCCGTGGGCTACACGGACGACCAGGCCGTCCTGGCCTTCGGCATCAAGCCGGTCGGCATGGTCGACCAGTACCCCAACCCGGTGGGCCAGACACCCGACATCAACACCCAGTGGCCCTGGGTGAAGGACAAGTGGGGCGACACCCGCCCCGAGGTCGTCATGAAGAACGGCGACGCGGGCCCCAACTTCGAGAAGATTGCCTCCCTGCGCCCGGACCTGATCATCGCGGTCTACTCCGAGGTCGACCAGGCCGCCTACGACAAACTCTCCAGGATCGCCCCCACGGTCGGCCGCACCAAGGCCGAGAAGGAGCCCTTCAGCGCTCCCTGGCAGGACAACGCGGTGCACATCGCCAAGGCGCTCGGCAAGGAGACCGAGGGCAAGGAGCTGGTGAAGGGCATCCAGGCCAAGCTCGACGCGGCCAAGAAGGCCAACCCCGAGTTCGCGGACCAGAAGGCCGTCGCCCTCTCCTGGTACAAGGACGCGGTGCACCCCTTCACCTCCACCGATGTGCGCGGCCAGCTGGTGACGGGCAGCGGCTTCCCCTACCAGACCGAGATCGACAAGGTCGCGGGCGGCACGTTCTCCACCCAGCTCTCGCCCGAGCGCATCGACCTGATCGACGTCGACCGCATCTTCGTCATCAACGACAAGGCGGACACGGAGGCGCTGAAGAAGTTCGAGCTGTTCGCCAACCTCCCCGCCGTCAAGAACGGCAAGGTGTCCTACCTGCTGGACAGTGAGGGCCCGGCCATCGGCGCCGCGATGTCCCAGGGCACCCTGCTCTCCCTGCCCTACGCCATCGACGAACTCGTGAAGTCGGCCCAGTAGCGATGGCGGCCGGACTGCCCTCCCCCCACCGAGAACGGGCGATCGCGTGACCGTCACCGACACCCCCGTGGCCCCGACGAAGCTGCGTACGGCGACGGGGAGGGAGGCCACCGGGTGGGTCGCGGCACACTGCCGCAGGGCCCCGTGGCTCACCCTCTCCACCGTGCTCACCACCGTGGCCGGGGCAGCCCTCCAGGTGGTCCCCGTGCTCCTGCTGGGCCGGGTGGTCGACGGGGTGGTCGGTGGCGAACCACGCTCGGTGCTCGTCACCGTCGGCATCCTGATGGGGGCCGCCGCGCTGCTCGGCGCGGCGGCCACCGCGGCGTCCACGTACCTCATCGGGCGGCTGGGCGCCGAACTGCTCGCCCAGCTCCGCGAGAGCGCGGTCCGGGCCGTGCTCGGCATGCCGAGCGCCCGCGTCGAACAGGTCGGCCGGGGCGATGTGCTCTCCCGGGTCGGGGACGACGTGGCCGTGCTCTCCAAGGGCATCCGGCAGGCCATCCCCACGGTCTTCTCGGCCGGGGTGCTGGTCGCCATCGCCACGCTCGGCATGTTCGGCCTGGACTGGCGGCTCGGCATCGCCGGGGCCTGCGCCCTGCCCGCCTACGCCTTCGCCCTGCGCTGGTATCTGCCCCGCTCCGCGCCCCTCTACCGCAGCCAGCGCATCGCCCAGGCGGACCGGGCCCAGGCGCTGATCAGCGGGCTCGACGGGATCGACACCGTACGGGCCTACCGCCTGGAGGGCGACGTCCGCGAGAAGGTCACCGCCGAGTCCTGGCGGGTGCGCAACCTCGGCATCGAGGTCTTCCGCTTCTTCGGCCGGTTCGTCGGCCGGGAGAACCGCGCCGAGTTCATCGGCCTCGTCCTGATCCTGGTGGTGGGATACGCCCTGCTGGAGGCTGAGGCGGCGACGCTCGGTGAGGTGTCGGCCGCCCCGCTGATGTTCCACCGGCTGTTCACACCGCTCGGCGCCATCATGTTCACCTTCGACGAGGCCCAGAAGTCCGGCGCCAGCCTCACCCGGTTGGTCGGGGTGCTGGGGGAGCCGGCGGAGCAGCGGCTCGTGGGCGACGCCTCCGTCGCCCGCGCCGAGGACGTGCCGTACGCGGTCACCGTCGAGGGCCTGACCTTCAGCTATCCCGATACCGAGGAACCGGTGCTGCGGGAGGTCGACCTGGCCATTCCGGCCGGTGGTTCGCTGGCGCTGGTGGGCGCGACGGGGGCCGGCAAGTCGACCCTGGCCGCGCTGATCGCCGGCATCGGGACCCCGCAGTCGGGAGCCGTGCGCATCGGGTCGCGGGATCTGGCCGGGCTCGACGAGGCCGAGGCGCGGTCCCTGGTGAGCATCCTGACCCAGGAGACGCACGTCTTCTCCGGGCCGCTCGCCGACGACCTGCGCCTCGCCGCCCCCGAGGCGAGCGACGAGGAGCTGATGGAGGCGCTGCGCACCGTCGGCGCCGACGGCTGGGTCGAGCTGCTCCCCGGTGGGCTGCACGCCATGGTCGGGGAGGGCGGTGAGCGACTGGATGTGACGAAGGTCGCACAAGTGGCCCTGGCCCGCCTCGTGTTGAGCCGCTCTCCGGTGGTCGTCCTGGACGAGTCGACCGCCGAGGCGGGCAGCGAGGGCGCCGCCGAGCTGGAGCGTGCCGTCCTGGCCGCCTGCGCGGGCCGCACCACGCTCTTCGTCGCCCACCGGCTGACCCAGGCCATGGCGGCGGACCGGATCGCCGTCCTGGACGCGGGCCGGGTGGTGGAGGAGGGGACGCACGAGGAGCTGGTGGCGCTCGGGGGCATGTACGCCCGGCTGTGGCGTGCGTGGCGCGAAGGTAGTTAGGTCAACCTCAGTAAGGGCAGGCCAACTTGCGTACCTTGGAAGGGTGCTGAGTTTTCGATGACGGGACCGACCGCTCCTCACGTACGTCTCTCTCCCGCCCACTTCACCTCCGTACGCCGACGGATCGGCAGCGACCACGGCGACCGGACCATCGCCCGGGCGTGCGCCATAGGCCTGGCCTACTGGGCGACGGGCCGCGGCCCCGAGGGCGTCGACCTCACCCCGGGCACCTCCTTCGCCGATGTCCTGGGCTGGGTCGACAACAGTGGGGGCGAAAGCCCGGGTTGGGAGGTCGCGGCGGACGGCCTGAGCATCTCGGTCCCCGAGGGCGTCCGGCCCGCCGACGCGCAGCTCGCCCTGGACGACCTGGCCGACTTCCCGGACCGGCCCGTCGGTGCGATCGCGCCCGACAGCATCGCGGCGCGGATCGAGACCCTCGCCCGGTGGAACGACAACCGGGCCGACCGCGCCCGCCCCACCATCGTGGAGCTGTTCCACGAGCAGGCACGTGCCAGGCCGGACGCCGTGGCGATCACCGACGAGCACCGGACCCTGACGTACCGTGAAGCGGCGGAGAAGTCCGCCCAGTTGGCCCACCACCTGATCAAGCGCGGGCTCACCTCCGAGCAGGTCGTCGGCATCTCCCTCGGCCGCTCCGCCGACATGGTCATCGGCCTCCTCGCCGTCCTCCGGGCCGGGTGTGCGTTCGTCCCGCTCGACCCCCAGTGGCCCGCCGCCCGCCGGGCTGTCGTCATCGAGGACGCCGACGTCGTACTCCAGCTGAGCGGTTCGGCCGACGCGGATCCCGCCGAACCGGACGCCGTCCCCGTCGACCTCGGCCACTGGGCGTACGGCTCCTACCCGGCCGAGCCGCCCCGGGTGGCCGTCCACGCCACCTCACTGGCGTACGTCATCTTCACCTCGGGCTCCACCGGCCGGCCCAAGGGCGCCATGATCCGCCACGAGGCGATCAGCGAGCGCCTGCTGTGGCAGCGGGAGGAGATCCTGCGGTTCGGCCATGACGACGCCTCGCTCTTCAAGGCGCCGCTCTCCTTCGACATCTCCATCAACGAGATCTTCCTCCCACTGGTCTCCGGCGGGAGGCTGGTGATCCTGCGCCCCGGCGGCGAGCGCGACCCGCACCACCTGCTCAGCGTGATCGACGTGCAGCGCGTCACCTTCACCTACCTGGTCTCCTCCATGCTGGACGTCCTCCTGGAGATCGAGGGCGGATCCGGCCGCCTCGACAGCCTGCGCCACGTCTGGTGCGGCGGCGAGGTGCTGACCCCGGAGCTGTACGAGCGGTTCCGCACCCGCCTCGACATCCCCCTGTACCACGGGTACGGCCCCGCCGAGACGACCATCGGCGTCTCCCACGTGATCTACCGGGGCGCGGCGGAACGCCTGTCGACCTCGATCGGCAGGGCCAACCCCAACACCCAGCTCTATGTGCTCGACGACGAGCTGCGCCCGGTCCCGGTGGGGGTCGGGGGCGAACTGTACGTCGGCGGGCTCCTGCTGGGCCGCGGCTACGTCGGCGCCCCCGGCCTCACCGCCTCCCGCTTCGTGGCCAACCCCTTCGCCACCGACGGCTCCCGGCTCTACCGCACGGGCGACCTGGCCCGGTACGCCCCGGACGGTTCCCTGGACTTCCTCGGCCGAGCGGACAACCAGATCAAGATCCGCGGGATGCGGCTGGAGATCGAGGACGTCGAGGCCTCTCTCGCCGAGCACCCCCGCGTACGGCACAGCTGCGTCGTCGCCCGGAAGAACAGCGCGGGCGGCACCTACCTGGTCGGGTACGTCATCCCCACGAGCGGCGGCGAGGCGCTGACGGCCCAGGAGGTGACGGCCTGGGCCACCACCCACATGGTCGAGTACATGGTCCCCGCCCACCTCGTCGTCCTCACCGCATTCCCGCTCACCGCCAACGGCAAGATCGACCGCGCCGCACTGCCCGAACCGGCCCGGCCCGCCGCTGGCGCCACCGCACCCACCACCGAGAACGAGCGCCTGGTGTGCGCGGCCGTCGCCGGTGTGCTGCGCCTCGACGACGTCGGCGTCGATCAGGACTTCTTCCAACTCGGCGGCGACAGCATCCTGGCCATCTCGCTGCTGAGTGCCCTGCGGGACGAGGGCCTCTATGTGACGGCCCGCCAGATCTTCACCTGCGGGACGGTCGGCGCCCTGGCGGCCGTCGCGAGCCGCGAGGACGTCTCCACCGCGGACCGCGGGGACACCCCCACCGGGTCCGTCGTGGGATCGCCCATCGTGCAGTGGCTCGGCGAGACCACCGACGCGATCGACGGCTTCGTGCAGTCCGTCGTCCTCAACACCCCGGCCGAACTGACAGCCGACGCCCTCGACATCCTTCTCACCGCTCTCCTCGAACGCCACGACATGCTCCGCGCCCGGCTGGTGCGCGGCGAGCGCTGGAGCTTCGACATCCCTCCGGCCGGACGGACCACCGTGCGGTGGCAGGAGAGCGACCGGCCGCTGGAGGAGTGCGTCGAACAGGCCGCCGAGGGGCTTCACCCGGAGAACGGCGTGATGCTGCGGGCCGTCTGGCGCCGGGAGGCACGCCAACTGGTCCTGGTCGCCCACCATGTGGTGATCGACGGGGTCTCCTGGCGCATCCTGATGGACGACCTGGCCGCCGCCTGGCGCCAGTACACCTCGGGCGCCACCGTCCAACTCCCGCCCGCCGGAACATCGTTCCGGCGCTGGACCCAGCTGCTCGGGCGCACGGCCTTCGACGCGGACCGCGCCTACTTCCAGCGCGCCCTGCCCGGCCCGGACGCGCCGATCGGCCGACGCCCCCTCACCGGGGCCGACACCGTCGCCCGGGAGCGGACCCGTACCGTCACCGTCGGACCCGAGGAGACGGCCGCACTGCTGGGCGAGGTCCCCGCCCGGTTCCACGCGGGCGTCAACGACGTCCTGCTGACCGCCGTGGCCGTCGCCCTCGCCCGGTGGCGAAGGGACCGGGGGCAGGAACAGACCTTCGCCCACATCGAGCTGGAAGGCCACGGCCGCGAAGGGCGCATCGTCGCGGAATCGGCCGGGTTCGAACCCGAGCTCTCCCGTACGGTCGGCTGGTTCACCACCCTCTTCCCGGTGACCGTCGACCCCGGCGCGGCCTTCGACCTCACCGCGCCCGGCTACCTGGCCGCCGCCCTCAAGGCGGTCAAGGAGGACCTCGCCCGGGTCCCGAGCAACGGCGTCTCCTACGGCGCCCTGCGCTACCTCACCGACACCCCGCCGACCGGCCCGGCACCCCAGGTGCTCTTCAACTACCTCGGCCGCTTCGACGCGGGAGCCGCCGAGGACTGGCGGCCCACCGGCACCACCGGGCAGCTGGGCGAGAAGCGCGACCCCAGGATGCGGCTGCCGCGTGCCCTGGAGTTCAACGCCATCGCCGAACCGGACGCGAACGGCGCGTACCGACTCGTCACCACCCTCTCCTGGCCCGAGGGCGTCTTCACCGACGGCGACATCACCACGCTCGGCGGCTACTTCCGCTCGGCCCTGGCCACCCTCGCCGCGCTGGAGGAGGGCGGTCACACCCCCAGCGACTTCCCGCTGGTGCCGCTCACCCAGGCCGACGTCGACGACCTGGACAGTGCGGAACTGCGCGACATCCTGCCGCTGACTCCGCTCCAGGAAGGCCTCTACTTCCACTCGGTCTTCGACGACGACACCACCGGCAGCTATGTCGAGCAGCAACTGCTCACGCTGGAAGGCGAGGTGGACGCCGACCGGCTCGCGGCGGCGGCCACCCGGCTGCTCACCCTCTATCCCAACCTCGCGGCCCGCTTCACCGCCCTGGCCGACGGCCGGGTCGTCTCGGTCCTCGAGAGCGGCGTCCGTGCGCCGTTCGTCACGCTGGACCGCCCCGCCATGACCGACGACGAGATCCGCGGACTGGCCGAGCGGGACCGCCGCGCCGGGTTCGACCTCGCCACCGGCCCTCTCATGCGCTACACCCTCATCCGCACCGGGGCCGGCCGCGCCGTCCTCGTCCAGACCGTGCACCACATCGTCGCGGACGGCTGGTCCGTCGTGCCGATGCTCCGCGCCCTGCTGGCCGAGTACCACGCACCGGGCTCCGTGTACCCGGTCGGCGGCTACCGCGACTACGTCGGCTGGCTCGCCGGACAGGACAGGGACGTCAGCGACCAGGTGTGGCGCCAAGAACTCGCCGAGCTGCCCGGCCCCTGTCTGGTCGCCGAAGGACACACACCCTCCGAGCAGTTCGCGGATGTCGCCACCGAACCCGCCGAGGACATCGACATCGCCGCACGCTCGGCGGGGGTCCCCCTCAGCGTGGCCGTCCACAGCGCCTGGGCGGTGACCCTGGGCTCCCTCCTGCGCCGCCGGGACGTCGTCTTCGGCTCCACCGTCTCCGGACGCGACGCCGACGTCCCCGGCATCCGGGACATGGTGGGCCTGTTCATCAACACCATCCCCGTACGGGCCCGTTGGTCCGCAACCGACACCGCGTACGACCTGCTCACGGGGGTGAAGGAACACCAGAGCGCGGTCCTGGCCCACCAGCACGTCTCCCTGGCGAGGACCGGCCGCCAGGCGGCCGGTGCGGGCTCGCTCTTCGACACCCTGGTGGTCTTCGACGTCGCCCCCGACGTGGCCGTCCTGCGAGGCCCCGACGACACCCTCGCCATCACCGACATCGTCAACGAGGGTGCCCCCCACTACCCGTTGACACTCGTGGTCGAGCGGTCGCCCGACGGCCGCCCGCGCTTCAACCTCATCTACGACGGGGAGCTGCTGCGCCGGGAGAGCGCCCAGGCGATCCTGGCCGCCTTCACCCGGACCCTCACCGAGCTGCTGAGCCGCCCGGACGCCCGGGTCGACGAGCTGACACCCGAGACGGACCGGGCCCCGCAGCAGGTGACCGCGGCGACCCTGGACGAGCTGTTCGACTCCGCCGCGGACCGCGACCCCGCGGCGACCGCCGTCACCCAGTGCGCCCTGGACGGATCTTCGCGTTCCCTGACGTACGGTGAACTCCGTGCGCGGAAAGACGAATTGGCCTCCGTGCTGCGTGCGGCCGGAGTCCGGCCCGGGCAGCGGGTCGCCGTCGCCGTCCCGCGCTCTCTGGAGCAGGTCGTCGCCCTCGTCGCCGTCGTCAGTGCCCAAGGCGCGTACGTACCACTCGACCTCGCCTACCCCGACGAGCGGCTGGAGTACATCCTCACCGACGCCGCCCCGCAGGTCGTCCTGGTCGACCGGGAGCAGCGCGAGCGGTTCACCCGGCTGCTGGACCGGGCCGGAGTGGACGCCCGTGTGCTCGTCCAGGGCGACGACGGCCTCCCGCAGGCCGACGGAGCCGTGGCCGAGGCGCGCCCGCAGGACCCCGCGTACGTCATCTACACCTCCGGCTCCACCGGCCGCCCCAAGGGCGTCGTCGTCCCGCACTCCGCCGTGGTCGCGCTCCTCGCCAACACCCGGCAGGACATGGACTTCGGGCCGCGCGACGTCTGGGTCCAGTTCCACTCCTTCTCCTTCGACTTCGCCGTCTGGGAGCTGTGGGGCGCCCTCGTCCACGGCGGCGAGCTCCTGGTGCCGGAGTACGCGCTGACCCGCTCACCGGTCGACTTCCACCGGCTGGTCCGCGAGCGCGGCGTGACCGTCCTCAACCAAACCCCCTCAGCCTTCTACCAGTTCATCGAGGCCGACCTGCACGCGGACGAACCGGTCACCGCTCTGCGCCGGATCGTCCTCGGCGGCGAGGCGCTGGACCTCGGGCGGCTGCGCGGCTGGGTCGAGCGGCACGGCACTGCGTCCCCCGAGCTGGTCAACATGTACGGCATCACCGAGACCACCGTCCACGTCACCCACCGGGTACTGGACGGGCGGGACTTCGCCCGCGGAGGAGACGTCAGCCCGATCGGTGGCCCCATCCCCGGTCTGACCACCTATCTCCTCGACGACCGGCTCCGGCCGGTGCCGCCCGGCCGGGTGGGCGCCATCTACGTCGCGGGCGATCAGCTCTCCCTCGGCTATCTGGGCCGCCCCGGACTCACCGCGAGCCGGTTCGTGGCCGACCCGTTCGCGGGCGACGGCTCCCGGATGTACCACACGGGCGACCTCGCCCGCCGGACGCTCGACGGGGAGCTGGAGTTCGCGGGCCGGGCCGACGACCAGGTGCAGCTGAAGGGGTTCCGGGTCGAGCTGGGTGAAGTGGAGGGCGTGATACGGGAGGTGGACGGCGTCGTCGATGCCGCCGTCACCGTGGCCCAGAGCGGCGACCACCTCGTCGCCCATGTCGTGGGGGAGGCGCCTGCCGACCTCACCGCCCGTATCTCCGCCAAGCTGCCCGTCCATATGGTCCCGGCCCGGGTGCTGGCTCTCGACGCACTGCCGCTGACGGTCAACGGCAAGCTCGACCGCAAGGCCCTCACCGACCGCGCCGCCGCGGAGCGGGACGGCGGCGGAGTCGCTGCCACCGACTCCCGACTCGCCGCACTGGTCGCCATCTTCACCGAAGCGCTGCCCGGCGCCACCGTCGACGCCGACACCGACTTCTTCGGCGCGGGCGGTGACAGCATCGTCGCCATCACCGTCATCAACCGAGCCCGCGCCCTCGGCCTGCCGATCGCACCCCGGGACGTCTTCCTCCTCAAGACCCCCCGCGCCCTCGCCGCACACCTGGCCACCAGCGCCCCCCAGACCACGCCGGCACCGCCGGCCCCCCGCGCGGACGGCCCCCTGCCCCTCACCCCGATCATCCTGCGCCAGCGCGAGCTGGGCGGATCGCTCGACCGGTTCGCCCAGGCCAGGACCCTGAAGGCCCCCGACACCACCGGCCTGCCCGACATCCGGCGCGCCGCGGACGCCGTCCTGGCCGCCCACCCGGCCCTGCGGCTCCGGCTCCACATCGAGCACGGCGTCTGGGCCCTGCGCACCGAACCCGCCCGCGAGGCCACGGTCACCGTGCCGGAGACCACCGACGCCACGGCCGCCGCCAACGAGGCCGCCGGACGGCTCGACCCCGGGACCGGCGATCTGATCGCCTTCTCCTGGCTCGCGGCGAGCCGCACCCTGGTCGTCACCGCGCACCACCTCGCCGTCGACGCGGTGTCCTGGCTGATCCTCCTGGACGACCTGGCCACCGCCCTCGCCGGTTCCGCCCTGCCGCCGCCGACCACCCCGTACGCGGAGTACGCCGAGGCCCTCGCCGTGCGCGGAGCCGAGTCGGCCGACGGGCTCGGGCACTGGATCACCACCCTCCAGGCCCCGGCACCGCTGCCCGCGCCCACGGGGCTGCGTGAGATCGAGGCGGTCCTCCCGTCCGACGTCAGCGACCTGGTGACCCGCAGCGCCCCCGCCGCGCTCGGCGTCGGCCTCACCGAGCTGCTCTGCGGCGCCCTGCGCACCGCGCTCACCCAGGTCCAGCCGGACCCCACCGACCTGGCGATCGACCTGGAGCGCCACGGCCGCGTCCCGGCGGCGGGCCACCACGACTACACCCGGACCGTCGGCTGGTTCACCTCCATCGCCCCCGTCCGCCTCACCCCGCACACCGACCCCGTGGCCGCCGCCCGCGAGGTCGCCGCCCGCCAGCCCGACGAGCACGGCCACGCCGCGTACGGCCGACTCCGCCACCTCAACCCCCAGACGTCGCCTCTCCTCACCGCCCACCCCCAGGTGCTCTTCAACTACCTCGGCCGGGGCGGCGAGTCGCAGACCCCGCACATCACCGGCGGTGAGCAGAACAGCCCGTACGCCGTCGAGGTCAACGCCTGGACCGACGAGGCGACCGGCAGCCTCCACGCGGCCTTCACCCTCGCCGCGGGCATCCCGGACGCGATCACCGACCACTGGCTCACCGCCCTCACCCGCGTGGCCACCGCCGCGGTGACCGCCGAGCGCACGGCACCGGTCACCCCGCTCCAGCGCGGCCTGTTCTTCCAGGCCCAACTGGCGGGAGCGGCCGGGCACTACGTGGCGCAGAGCTACTTCGCCTTCGACCGGCGCCTGGACACCGACGCCCTGGCCGAGGCGATGGCGTACGTCATCGCCCGCCACCCGGTCGTCGGCGCCGGGTTCACCACCGACGACGACGGCAGCCCGGTCCAACTCCTCAAGGCCGGAAGGCGCGTCGACGTCCGCACGGTCCACCTGGCCACGGAAGCCGAGGTGGACGGCCTCCGCACCCGGGACCGCGAGCGCGGCTTCGACCCCGGCGAGCCGCCGCTGATCCGGCTGACCGTCGTAACGCTGCCCGGCGGCCGGGACGGCCTGCTGCTCAGCTACCACCTGCTGCTCTGGGACGGCTGGTCCCGGGAGATCGTGCTGCGGGACCTGTTTGACGCGTACGAGGCCGTCGTGGCGGGCGAACCGTGGGACGCGACCCCGGCCGTGCCGGGCTTCGAGGAGTACGCCCGGGCGCTCGCCGCCAAGGACCCCGCAGCGTCGGAACGCTTCTGGGCGGACCATCTGGCCGGGTTGGCGGGTCCGACGCTGCTCGCCGGACCCGCCCCGACCCTGAGCGAGGAGCTGCCGCAGCCGATCGTGGAGACGCTCTCGACCGAGCTGACGGAGCTGCTGAAGGAGGCGGCCCGGGTCCACGGCGTCACCCTGAACGCGGTGCTGACCGGGGCGTTCGGCCTGCTGCTCGGGGCCCGCACCGGGCGGAGCGACGCCGTGTTCGGCGTGACCGTCTCGGGCCGGGAGGGCGCGGGGCACGGCGACATCGTCGGCGTACTCCTCAACACCGTGCCGATGTGGACCCGGGCGCGGCCCGACGAGACGGTCGGCGCCTACCTCGCGGGTGTGCAGGCGGCCCGGGTGGCGGCGATGGACCACGAGCACCTGGGGCTCGGTGAGATCCAGCGGGCCAGCGGCCACGAGACCCTCTTCGACAACCTCTTCGTCCTCCAGAACTTCCTGGACCCGGAGGCATTCGCCGCGATGAACGCCCGCCACGGGATCACTTCCGTCCGGGCGGACGACTCCACGCACTACCCGTACACCTGGGTCGTCACCCCCGGCGACCGGCTCACCGTCAAGCTGGAGCACCGCCACGGCGACCCCGCATCCGCCCACCGCCTCCTGCACGACTACCTGCGCGTACTGGAGGACGTGGCGCGGGCGACCGGGCCGCTGGGCGCGCTCCCGGGCCTGGGGCCGGACCCCGAGCCCGCCGCGCGCACCGGGATCGGCACGGACACCGTCGTCGACCGCTTCGACCTGGCCGCCGACCGTCACCCCGACCGGATCGCGCTCGTCGCGAACGGCGCCACCCTGACCTTCGGCCAACTCCGCGACCGGAGCCGGACCTTGGCGGGCGTGCTCGCAGGACGGGGCATCGGGCCGGAGGCCACCGTGGGCCTGGCGATCCCGCGCTCCCCCGACTGGGTCGCGGCGCTCTTCGCCGTGCTGCGGGTCGGTGCCGCCTACGTACCGCTGGAGCTGGACCACCCGGACGAGCGGATCGCGACCATCGTCGAGGACGCGCGGCCCGAGGTCGTCCTCACCGTGAGCAGTGTGTCCCCCAGGCTGCGCGGCGAGCTGATCGAACTGGACCGCCCGCTGCCGCCCGCCGAACCGTACGCGACGTTCGCCCCCGACGATCCGGACCGGCTGCGCCACCCCGCGTACACGATCTACACCTCGGGGTCGACCGGGAAGCCCAAGGGCGTGGTGACCGAGTACGCCGGACTCACCAACATGCTGATCAACCATCAGCGCCGCATCTTCGAACCGGTACTCGCCGAGCACGGCCACCGGACCTTCCGCATCGCGCACACCGTGTCGTTCGCCTTCGACATGTCGTGGGAGGAGCTGCTCTGGCTCGCCGACGGCCACGAAGTCCACATCTGCGACGAGGAGTTGCGCCGCGACGCCCCCCGGCTGGTGGAGTACTGCGGCGAGCAGGCCATCGACGTCGTCAACGTGACCCCGACGTACGCCCAGCAACTCGTGGCGGAAGGGCTGCTCGACAACCCCGAACGGCGCCCCGCACTCGTACTGCTGGGCGGCGAGGCCGTCACCCCGACGCTCTGGCGTCGGCTGGCCGAGACCGAGGGCACGGTCGGCTACAACCTGTACGGCCCCACCGAGTACACGATCAACACCCTCGGTGTCGGCACCTTCGAATGCCCCGATCCGGTGGTGGGCGTCGCCATCGACAACACCGAGGTGTACGTCCTCGACCCCTGGCTGCGCCCGCTGCCCGACGGGGTCCCCGGCGAGCTGTACGTGGCGGGCGTCGGCATCGCCCGCGGCTATCTGGGCCGGAGCGCCCAGACCGCGCACCGCTTCGTCGCCTGCCCCTTCGGCGCGCCCGGCGAGCGCATGTACCGAACGGGGGACCTGGTGATCCGCCGACCCGACGGGAACATCGCCTATCTGGGCCGTACCGACCAGCAGGTCAAGATCCGCGGCCACCGGGTCGAACTGGGCGAGGTGGAAGCCGTGTTCGCGGCCCATCCGGCGGTCCGGTTCGTCGCCGCGGTCGCCCAGCCCGACCCGCAGGTCGACGGAGGCCACCGGCTCGCCGCCTATCTGGTGCTGGAGGGGGCGGAGTTGGCGACCGTCGCGGGCGAAGTGAGCGGGCGGCTGCCGGACTTCCTGCGGCCGACCCACTTCGCCCAGGTCGACCGTATCCCGCTGACCGTGAACGGGAAGGCCGACAGCAAGGCGCTGCCGGAGGCCCGGCCGCTCGGCGCGCTGACCACGGCGGGGGAGCGCGGGCCCCAGACCGAGACCGAGAGCGTGGTCTGCGAGTTCTTCGCCGAGGCACTGGACCTGGACGACGACGAGGTGAGCGCGGTGAGCGATTTCGTCTCCCTCGGCGGACACTCCATGCTGGCGGTACGGCTGATCGGGCTGCTCCGCCGGGAGTACGGACCGGTGATCACCATCCGTGATCTGTTCGCCCTGCGCACCCCTGAAGCGATCGCCCGCCACCTCGATGAGAACTGACACTCCCTGATGAAGACTGACACGCAGCGGCCCCGCCCCGGTGCCGCCATCCTGCGGACCGCCCTGCGCCGCAACATCGGCGCCATGATCGCGGGCACCGTCCTCATGGGCCTCTACCAGGCGGCCGAGACCGCGTTCCCCATCGCCCTCGGCATGATCGTCGAGCACACGATGCAGGACCGCAGCCTCGGCTCGCTCGGAGTGTCGATCGGCTCCCTCGCGGTGATCATCACGACGGTCTCCCTGTCGTGGCGGTTCGGCATGCGGGTGCTCCAGAAGGTCAACACGACCGAGGCGCACCGCTGGCGGGTCCAGGTCGCGGCCTGCGGGCTCCAGCCGGTGGCCCGCGACGTGGACGGCCTCAAGTCCGGCGAGATCCTCACCATCGCCACCGAGGACGCCGACCAGACCGCCGACATCATCGAGGTGGTGCCGCTGCTGGTCAGCTCCCTGGTCGCGGTGGTCGTCGCGGCGGTCGCGCTGAGCCTGGCCGACATCAGGCTCGGGCTGCTGGTGATCGTGGGGACCGTCGGCATCCTGTCGGTCCTCGCGGTGATGTCCCAGCGGATCGGCTCCAGCACCCAGGTGCAGCAGGCGAAGGTGGCGCGGGCCGGTGCCAAGGTCGCCGACCTCATCATCGGGCTGCGCCCGCTCCACGGCTTCGGCGGCAACCACGCCGCGTTCGGCTCCTACCGCAGGGTCAGCGGCGACGCCAAGCGGCAGGCCATCACCGTGGCCCGGGTGAACGGCGCGTACGCGGGCACCGCACTGGCCCTCAACGCGGTCCTGGCCGCCGCGGTCTCCCTGACGGCGGGCTGGCTGGCCTTCGGCGGGCAGATCTCCATCGGTGAACTCGTCATGGCCGTGGGTCTCGCGCAGTTCATCATGGAGCCGCTGAAGATGTTCTCGGAGATGCCCAAGTACGTGATGATCGCCCGCGCCTCCGCCGAGCGCATGGCCCTGGTCCTCTCCGCCCCGCCGGTCGCCCAAGCCGGAGCCGAACGCCCCGAGCCCGGCGGGGACCTGGAGGTGGACGGCGTACGCCACGGGGCCCTGCGAGGGGTGAAGTTCCGTGTCACCAGCGGTGAGTTCGTGGCAATCGCCCCCTACCAGCCCCGTGCGGCAGCCGACTTGGCCGCCGTGCTCGCGGTGAACGTGCCGCCACCCGCCTACGAGGGAACGGTCCGGCTGGGCGGCCGGGAGCTGGCGGAGCTGTCGGTGGAAGCGGTCAGGGAACACCTGCTGGTGAACCCGTACGACGCGGAGATCTTCGGCGGCACCCTGCGGACCAACATCGACCCGTCGGGCAGCAGCCGTACGCTCCCCGAGGCCGTCGAGGCGTCCCTGCTCACCGATGTCGTCGCCCTCCACCGCGACGGGCTCGACTACGCGGTCCGCGACCGGGGGGCCAACCTCTCCGGCGGGCAGCGCCAGCGGCTCTCCCTGGCCCGGGCGCTGGCCGCCGACACCGACGTCCTGGTCCTGCACGACCCGACCACGGCCGTCGACGCGGTCACCGAACAGCTCATCGCCCGCAACATCGCCAAGCTGCGCCGGGGCCGGACCACGCTGGTGATCACCAGCAGCCCGGCGCTCCTGGACGCGGCCGACCGGGTGCTGGTCCTGGACGAGGGGGTCATCACCGCGGAGGACACCCACCGCAATCTGCTCGCGAGCGACGAGGCGTACTGCCGGGCCGTGGCGCGGTAGGCCGTCGGCGGGAGAGGGGGCGGCGCAGGGCCGGGGGCCGGGACCCGCCGCCGTACGGAGCCGGAGCCGGGCCCCCGGGACGCACCGCCGTACGGCTCCCGCCCCTGCCTCGCCCGCTCCGGCCTCGCCCGTCCCCTGCGCCCGGCGACGCACCGCTCAGTCCAGCGCCCAGGCGACATCCCGGAGCAGCGCCTGTCGCCAGCCCGCGCGGTCGTGGTCCGAGGCGGACCGGGAGATCCGTACGGTCGCCCCGGCCCGCTCGGTGAGCGACTCGATCAGCTCGCAGTGGGGCAGCATCCGCGTCTCGTGCTCGCCGACGTCGAACGCGCAGCGCAGCCCGGACAAGTGGGGCCGCTCGCGCAGGAGTCCGGCGATCGTCCCGCCGACCGGCCCGCCCAGCGGGTCCGCTGACTCCTCGGCGCGGGGCGTCCACCAGAACGACCCCGACTGACAGGCGACACGGGAGACCAGCTCCGGGAACGCCAGCGCCGCGTAGAGCGCGCTCAGCCCGCCCAGACTCTGCCCGGCGACCACCAGCCTGCCCCCGTCGGCCGGTACGCCGGACCCGGCCACCAGCGGCAGTAGTTCGTCCCGGACCGCCTCCCACAGCTCGGGCCGGCACCCGAACTCGGCCGACCGGTTCCCGGCCGGCAGGAACACCAGAGTGACGGGCTCCAACTCCCCTGCGGCCACAGCGGATGCGAAGGCGCTCATCGCCGGGTGGAGGTACAGCCAGTCGTCCCCGTCCAGCAGCAGCACCATCGGACCGCCACCGCCCACCGGATGGACGCGCACGGTCCGCCGCCCGCCGAGCCGCTCGCTGTTCCAGCGCAGCCGGGTCCGGGGGAGCGGCAGCACGGCGTCCGGGCCGAGGGCGGGCCAGTGCGGCTGGGGCGGGGCGTCCGGGGTCGCGGTGATGGACCGGTCACCGCCCGCCCCGGCCGGGTTGAGGGGGTCGGCGCGGGCCTCGCCGTCCACGAGGAAGCGGTAGGTCACCCGCAGCCGGGCGGGCATGGGGACCTCCGCGTACCAGCAGTCCGTGTCACCCCACCGCCGCAGCGGGACCGGCCCCGACCAGCTCTCGAAGTCCAGGTCGGCCGGCGAGCCTCGCCACAGGAACAGGGTCCTCCAGCCGTCGTCCGAGGGGACGGAGGCAGGGGTCCGGGCCGAGGCCCAGAACGCGTCGGTGCCGGGCTCACCGGGGAGCCCGAAGGGAGTGAAAGGGCTGGTCGCGTCCGCCGCGAGGCGCATGAACATCTCCTTGCGAGAGGGGATGGGGAAGGGCCGGGCCCATCATGCATAAGGCGAGCCTAACCTTAGGGGGTTCTGGGCTCGGGTTTCCGGACTGCGCCAGCTCCGGGCTCTCGTTAGCGTGGGCACGTAGGGCCCCGCCCCATGAGTCGAAGCCCCACGAGCCGAAGGACCACACGATGTCCCGAGCACCGCAGTCGCCGCGAGGCGACATCGGCCGACGCGTCGCGGCGCGCCGCCACCAACTCGATCTCTCCCGGCAGGACGTGGCCCTGCGGGCGGGTGCCGCACCCGGCTACATCCAGTACGTGGAGGAGCAGTCCGCCACCCCCGGCATCGGCTTCCTCCTCCGGCTGGCGGACGCGCTGGAGACCACGGTCCAGGAGCTGACCGGCGGGACCGTGGACCTGCCGGGCGGGCTCGGCCGGCCGGCGCGTGCGGCCCGGATGGTCGAACTCGACGAGGCGGAATGCCGGGAGCTGCTCGGTGACCACGGGGTGGGGCGCGTGGCCCTGACCGGGGGCGACGGACCGGTCGTCCTGCCGGTCAACTACCAGGTGCTGGACGGCGAGGTCATGTTCACCACCGGGGACCGCTCCCTGCTCGCCGGAGCGGCCGGCACGGAGGTCGCCTTCGAGACCGACCACATCGACGACGCCTTCAGCAAGGGCTGGAGCGTGCTGCTCGTGGGAACCGTCCGGGCCGTGGAGGACGAGAGCGAGGCGCTCCGGCTCAGGGAGACGGCGTACTCGGGTCCCTGGGCGGGGGAGGGGCGCGAACACGTCATGATCCTCACGCCCCGGCGTACCACCGGGCGCAGGATCATCGTGGCCGACGCCCCGGAGGACACCCGCTGACACGCCCCGGCCTCCACGGGGCGCGGCGCCCCGGGTCACTCGAACGGCACGACCGCGACCGGTGCCGGGCTGTGGTGGATCGCGGCATGCGCGACATGGCCGAGGTGCGGGCCCACCGGGGTTCGCCGACTGCGCCGCCCCACGACCAGCAGCCCGGCCCCCCGGGACGCGTCCACCAGCTCGGCCGCCGCCGGCCCCACCACCGCCCGCTCGGTCACCCGGACGGCGGGGAACCGCTGCCGCCAGGGCCGCACCACGTCGGCCAGCACCTCCGCGGCCCGCCGACCGACCCCGCTGCCGGCACCCGGGTCCAGGAGGGCCGCGTATCCGTAGACCGGTGACGGGGCCCAGCAGTGGACGATCCGCAGCTCCTCCTTCCTGCGGGCGGCCTCCCCGAAGGCGAAGGCGAGCACCGGGTCGCCCGGCTGGTCGATGTCCAGCCCCAGCACGATGCCCGAGGGCGAGCCGTCGGCGCTCGGCACGGACGAGTCCGCACGGGTGTCCTCCGGCGACCGCACGAGCACCACCGGCCGCCGCGCCCGGCCGACGACCGCGAGCGACACCGAACCGATCAGGAAGCCGACGACACCGCCGAGCCCCCGCGAGCCCAGCACCGTCACCTCGGACTCGGCGGCGGCAGCGGTCAGCTCGGCGTCCGCGCGCCCCCGGGCCATCTCGGTGGTCACCTCCAGGCCGGGGCGCTCGCGCCTGAGCCGGCCCACCGTGTTCCGCAGCAGGGTCCCGTACCGCTCGACCAGCGCTTCCGCCGCGAGCACCGGCACCTCGGTGGTGATCGGCCACTCCTCCACATGCATCAGGTGCAACGGAACGTCGAGCAGCCAGGCCTCCTCCGCGGCCCAGCGCGCCGCTGCGAGACTCTCGGGGGACTCGTCCATTCCGACGGTGACGCGGGCTGTCATGACCAGGGCCTCCTCGGTGCGCCGGGTTCCGGGGGCGGAACCACGGACGGGCTCTCGATGGTGGAACCACGGTTCCAGCCTCCCCGCCGGGGCGGGCGCCGGGCAGGGGCCGACAGGGCCCGATCGGGGCCGAAGGGCCCTTCTGCGGGGGCCGCCCCGCGGTGCGACCGTGGAGGGGTGGCCCCCCTGCCCACCCGTCGATGATGGCCACCCCGAGGAGGAGCCATGACCAGCGACGTTTCCGACCCCGTGGAACTCGGCGCCGTCGCCGTCGGAGTGGACGCGTCCCCGCAGGCACGGACAGCCGCCCTGTGGGCCGCCGCCGAGGCCGACCACCGCGGGCGGCCGCTGAACATCGTCCATGCCGCCGACATCGAGGGCCGGTCCGTCTTCACCCCGGCCGAGACCTTCCGTGCCCTGCGGGAGACGGGGAAGGAACTGCTGGACGGGACCGCGGAGGCGGTCCGGGCCGCCTACCCCGACCTGACCGTGACGAAGGAACTGAGCAACCGGGACGCGGTGGCCTCCCTGCACGCGGCGGCCGGCGACCGGGGCACGATCGTCGTGGGCAGCAGGGGGCTGGGCGGGTTCGCCGCGCTCACCCTCGGCTCCGTCGGCCTGGGGGTGGCCTCACGGACCGAGGTCCCGGTGGTCGTCGTACGCGGCGAGACCGACCGGCCGGCGACCGGAGTGGTCACGGCGGCCGTGCGGGGCACGTCCGATCTGGACTGGCTGCTGATCGCCGCGGCGGAGGCGGACGCGCGCGAGGCGTCCCTGCGGCTGCTGAGCGTCAGCAACGTGCTGGCCTACGTCGGCAGGTTCACCACCATGCTCGACAGCATCGGGGAGATCACCGAGGAGAAGGTGCACGAGACGGCTGCCGTGGCCGAGGAGGTACGGAAGCGGTACCCCGGCCTCACGGTCACCCACGACGTCGAGACGGGGACCAGTGTGCCGGGCATCCTCGTCGAGGCCTCGACCCTCACCGACCTGCTGGTGATGGGCACCCGGCGCCGGATGCTCGGCTCCGGGGCCGCACTGGGCCGGGTCACCCACGCCCTGCTGCACCACGGCCACTGCCCGGTCCAGATCATCCCGCCCGGCTTCAGCGCGACGGACACGCGCGGAACCGCCCCGGAAGCCATGAGCTGACACGCGGAACCGCCCCGGAAGCCCTGAGCTGATACGCGGAGCCGTCACGCGCCGAACCGCCCCGAGTCCCTCCCGGGCCCCTCTCCGTCGGCGCCGCCGCCCCTGTCGGCCTCACCCCACCGGAACCGCCCGCCTGTGCGGAGGCGGACGGCATGACGACCTCCTACTCCACGGTCAGAACCTCGCCCACCGGCCGGCGCGGCGTCCGTGTCCCCCGGGGCCCGTAACCGAACCGGAACAGCATGTGGACGAAGCCCGTCGGCGAGCCGGGCTCACGGGCCAGGGCGCGCAGCTCGGGCCATTCGAGGGGCTGCGACATCAGCGAGTTCGACAGACCGTCGAGCGTGGCCTGGAGGAGTACACGCTCCATGGCCTGCCCCGCCCGCAGCCAGTCGGCCGGGGAGTCGTCCAGGGTGCCCAGGAGCGCGATCTGCGGCCGCTCCTCGAAGTCGGTGGCGATCCGGCCCGGCAGGCCGCGCCCAGGGTCGAAGTCACGGGCCGGAGCGGTCACACCGTACTGGCGGGGGCCGAAGGCGTACGACGGGATGCCCTCGGTGGCGGGCCCCTCACCGGCCCTGCCCGTACGGGTCCAGGAGGCGATCTCCTCGCGCAGTGCCGCATCGGCGGACTCGAACAGCTCGGCGTCGCGCACCAGGTCCAGGACGGCGTCCGAGTGCCAGGACCCCGGCACGATCAGCCGGCACCCCTCCAGGAGGGCGGCACCGCGCAGCCCGTCGAGGATCTCGCCCGGAATCCGTTCGTCGGAGAAGGGGAAGCGGCTGGTGTGGCGCCGCGCCAGCGCCGGGTGGAGGTCGGCCAGCCCCGGCCCCGCGAGCCCCGGCTCCCCCCGGTCCGGCTCCTGGAGCACCACATCGGCCAGATGCCAGGGGTCGTGAGGGTCGGGGAGCAGCTCGACGGCGGCGTGCCAACCGTGGTGGGCGGCCGACACCCGCAGATTGAACAGCGCCGCCCCGCACCCCAGATGCAGCCCGCGGCCCTCCGGGTCGCCGGCGGGCAGCGTGCGGGACGGGTCGCCGTACAGGGCGAGCGAACGGGTGCCGACGTGATGGGTGAACCTCCACGGCTGGGCGTTGTGCATGGACGGGGCGGTGACGGCGTCCTCGACCAGCGCCGTCACGGTCTCCACGAGTTCGTCTGTGGTGGGCATGGCTTCCTCCTGCGCTCCTCTTCCCGCAGCTCCACCCTCCGCCGCGACCGCCCGCGGAGGGAGGGGCCGAACGGCCCTGCCCCCGGACCGGCCGGGCCCCTTCCGGTTCCCCAGCGGCCCTTTCCGCCGCTCGCGTCCCCGTACGAGCCTGGGAACCCGAAATCGTCCCCGTGCCGGTCCGGGCGCCCTCCGGTCCTTCCCGTACCACACTGGGAAGCCCGGAGAACAGGTACCAGCCCGGGAGCCCAGGAGAACATGCGGTCCCGTGCGGCAGGAGGAACCCTTCATGAGCAGCTCGGCGACACGCCAGCACATCGTGGTCGGCGTGGACCCCCGCGAGGACTGGCATCCGGCCGTCGGGTGGGCGGCGGACGAGGCCCACCGCCGCGGTCTCCCGCTGCGGCTGGTCGTCGCCGTCCCGCCGCTCCATGAGCCCCGCCGCCCCGGCGACCTCCCCCGCCACCGCGAGTTCGAGGAGTCCGCCGCCCACGCCCTGGAGTCGGCCCACGCCTGGGCGGGTGAGCGGCAGCCGGGGATCCGGACCACCGCCTCGCTCCTCGACGGGATCCCCGCGCCCACCCTGGCGGGTCTGACCCGCGAAGCCCGCATGGTGGTGCTCGGTTCCCGGAAGCTGGGCCGGATGGCGGAGTTCCTCAGCGCCGGCTCGCTCGTCGTCCCGGTCACCGCGCAGTCGCACTGCCCCGTGGCCGTCGTGGTCCAGAGGGCGCGGAGCACCGGGCAGCCGCCGTACCTGGTGGTGGGCGTCGACGGCAGCGAGCCCTCGAAGGCGGCTCTGGCGCTGGCCCTGGAGGAGGCCGATCTGCGGGGCTGCGCCCTGCGGGCCGTGGCGGTGTGGCAGCCGCCGGTGTTCTCGTTCCGGGGCCGGGACGCTCCCCTCGACACCGAGCGTCGGCTGCTGGCCCAGACCGCCGCCGGGTGGGCCGAGCAGTACCCCGGCGTGCGGGTGAGCCATGAGGTGGTGACCGGCTCCCCGGTCGAGGCGCTGGCGGAGGCCGCCGAGCACGCACAGGCCCTCGTGGTGGGCCGCCGGGGTTACGGCGGCTACACGGGCATGCGGCTGGGCTCGGTCGTCCACGGGCTGCTGCACCGGGCCCCCTGCCCGGTGATCACGGTCCCGGCGGAGGAGCGGCCGTGACCACGAGGCGTCCGGTCCCCGCCCTCGGCGGCCGGTGTGCCGGCCCGGCGCGGCGCCGGGTGTTCGGCCCACGCGTGGCACCCGCCTCCTCTCCCGCATGGCCCCGGCCACGGCGGTGACGTACCTGCCGAACCGCCCCCGCAGCCCGTTTCCACCTGGTCAATGCAGGTGGGAGAAGCCGTTGGCGTAGGCTTGCCAGCCTGACTGGACAGACCTGCCCACCCGTGCGTGCGCAGTCGCGGGTGGGGTGACAACGGAGGTTCGCGTACATGCCGAGCAGCAGTCGTACGGCACTGGTCGAGGACCTGATGGGGCGTTTCCCCGAGGTGCCCCGGGAAGCCGTCATCAAGGAAGACCTGCTGCGCGGCGGCATGGCCTTCGACGAGTCCGCGCTCAGCGGATCCATCGGCGGCGCCACCGGTGACGTGAAGCCGAAGTCCTACTTCATCTTCTCCTTCGACCACCGCACCCTGCCCGAGCTGGGCGCCGCCGCGCTCAACCGACCGCCGGAGGAGGTCGTCCTCACCGGCGGACCCTACGGGCTGCGCCGCACGGTGGTCTCGGTGCGGGTCAACCCCGACTCCCCCTACGTCGTGCGCGGCGGCGAGGACGGCACGCTGGGCCTCTACCTGGACGGGGCACGGATCGCGGACGTCGGCCTTCCGCCGATGCCGGAGTACTACCGTCACCAGCTCTCCAACGGCAAGTCCGTCATGGAGGTCGCCCCGACCATCCAGTGGGGCTACCTCATCTACCTGACGGTCTTCCGGGTGTGCCAGTACTTCGGCGCCAAGGAGGAGTGCCAGTTCTGCGACATCAACCACAACTGGCGCCAGCACAAGGCGGCGGGCCGCCCGTACACCGGGGTCAAGCCGGTCGAGGAGGTGCTGGAGGCCCTGGAGATCATCGACCGGTACGACACCGCGGGCGTCTCCCGCGCCTACACCCTCACCGGCGGCTCGATCACCTCCCAGGTCGGGGGACGCGACGAGGCCGACTTCTACGGCCACTACGCCAAGGCCATCGAGGAGCGCTTCCCCGGCCGCTGGACCGGCAAGGTGGTCGCCCAGGCGCTGCCCCGCGAGGACGTTCAGCGCTTCCACGACTACGGCATCCGCATCTACCACCCCAACTTCGAGGTGTGGGACCGTCGGCTCTTCCAGCTCCACTGCCCGGGCAAGGAGCGGTACGTCGGCCGCGACGAGTGGCACCGCCGCATCCTGGACTCCGCCGAGGTGTTCGGGCCGCGCAACGTCATCCCCAACTTCGTCGCGGGCATCGAGATGGCCGAGCCCTTCGGCTTCACCAAGGTGAGCGAGGCCATCGACTCGACCACCGAGGGGCTGCGGTTCTTCATGTCCAACGGGGTCGTGCCGCGTTTCACCACCTGGTGCCCGGAGCCCACCACTCCCCTCGGCAAGGCCAACCCGCTCGGCGCGCCCCTGGAGTACCACATCCGGCTGCTCCAGGCCTACCGGGCGACGCTGGAGGAGTTCGGCCTCAACTCCCCGCCCGGCTACGGCCCCGCGGGTCCCGGCCGGGCCGTCTTCTCCGTCAGCTCCTTCATGGACAGCCTCGAAGGGCTGGAGGAGGAGACCACCGTCTGACCCTTCCGCGAGAACGGGAGCCGTGCCTCCCCGGGGAGCGGGCCCTGTCCGACGGGCGCGTTCCCCGGACCGGGCGCGATTCGGGCGCCCGCCCCCGCCGAGCGGGCACCGGGAGCGCCCGGAAGACCCGCCGACAGGCGTGTGAGCAGCGGCGGCCCGCCGGGAATTCGGGCACGAACGGGCAGAGGGAATCCGGCGAAGAGCCTGGTCGAGCGGCTGACCCTGCTTGTAGAAACGTCACATGGGCCCGAACGGACCGGGCCGCCCCCCGAAAGCGCCGCCGCAAGAGCCAGGGATGTGTGTCGTGGACACCGACGAACGCCGCAGAGGAATTCTCGATGCCGCCCGACGGGACGGCTCGGTCGAGGTGAACGCGCTCGCGGCGCTCTTCCAGGTGGCCAAGGAGACCGTCCGGCGCGATCTGCACGCACTGGAGGAGCACGGCCTCGTCCGCCGCACCCATGGCGGCGCCTACCCGGTGGAGTCGGCGGGCTTCGAGACCACGCTCGCGGTCCGCACCACCCGCAACGTCCCGCAGAAGTCGCGGATCGCGGCCGCCGCCGCCGATCTGCTCGGGGACGCCGAGACCGTCTTCGTCGACGAGGGCTTCACCCCCCAGCTCGTCGCCGAGGCCTTCCCCCGGGACCGCCCGCTGACCGTGGTGACCGCCTCCCTGGCCGTCGCCACCGTCCTCGCTGACGCCGAGAAGATCTCCGTCATCCTGCTCGGCGGCAGGGTCCGCGGCTCCACGATGGCCACCGTCGACCACTGGGCCTCCAGGATGCTCGCCGGCTTCGTCATCGACCTCGCGTACGTCGGTGCCAACGGCATCTCCCGCGAGTACGGCCTCACCACCCCCGACCCGGCCGTCAGCGAGGTCAAGGCCCAGGCCATGCGCAGCTCCCGGCGGCGCGCCTTCGTCGGGATCCACGCCAAGTTCGGCGCGGTGAGCTTCTGCCGGTTCGCCGGGATCGGGGACTTCGAGACGATCGTCACCGACGCCGGGCTCTCCTCCGCCGAGGCCCAGCGCTACTCCCTCCTGGGCCCCCAGGTCATCCGCGTCTGACCCCGCGCCCCCGGTCCCGTACCGGCCGCGCACCCCCCGTACCACCGCACCCCGCCCCCGCCGGGGCGCGGTCGGCCCTGCCCCGGTACACCCCGATCGGACCACCCGGCATCCCCGTATCCCCTTGTTCCCCCATCGCTTCATCGCTCGCCGCCTTGCCGCCTTCGACCGACCGGATCACCGAGCCGCTACGACTGATCAGGAGTCCCCATGCGCCACCACCCCCGCCGACGGCACGGACCACGCCGCCTGCCGCGCGCCGCCGCCGTGGCCACGGCACTCGCCCTGCTCGCCACCGGCTGCGCCGGAGCGGGCGGGACCTCCTTCGGGGGCGGTGACGCCCTCAACGTCCTGATGGTGAACAACCCGCAGATGGTCGAACTGCAGAAGCTCACCAGGGAGCACTTCACCAAGGAGACCGGTATCACCGTCCACTTCACGGTGCTGCCCGAGAACGACGTCCGCGACAAGATCAGCCAGGACTACTCCAACCAGGCCGGTCAGTACGACATCGCCACCATCTCCAACTTCGAGCTGCCGTTCTTCGCCGAGAACGGCTGGCTCCGCCCGCTGGACGAATACGTCGAGGCCGACCCGGACTTCGACCAGCAGGACATCCTCCCGCCGCTGCGCGCGTCGCTGACCCACAAGGACGGCAGGCTCTACGCCCAGCCCTTCTACGGCGAGTCCTCCTTCCTGATGTACCGCAAGGACGTCTTCGAGGAGGAAGGGCTCACCATGCCCGCCAGACCCACCTGGCAGGAGGTCGCCGCACTCGCCGCCGCGGCCGACGGTTCGCGGCGCGGGATGAAGGGAATCTGCCTGCGTGGACTGCCCGGCTGGGGCGAGGTCATCGCCCCGCTCACCACCGTCGTCAACACCATGGGCGGCACCTGGTTCACCCAGGACTGGCAACCGCAGCTGACCGCACCGGAGTTCAAGAGGGCGACCCGGTTCTACGTCGACCTCGTGCGCAAGCACGGACAGCTCGGCGCCCCGCAGTCCGGGTACGCCGAGTGCCTCAACAACATGACCCAGGGCAAGACCGCCATGTGGTACGACGCCACCGCCGGCGCCGGATCACTGGAGGCCAAGGGCTCACCCGTCAAGGGCAGGATCGGGTACGTACCGGCCCCCGTCGAGCGGACCGACAGCTCCGGCTGGCTCTACACCTGGGCCTGGGGCATGCAGAACGCCACCAGGAAGGCCGACGACGCCTGGAAGTTCATCTCCTGGGCCTCCGGCAAGGAGTACGAGGAACTCGTCGGCGCCACCAGCGGCTGGTCCAACGTCCCAGCGGGCAAACGCGCGTCCACCTACGCCCACCCCGACTACCGCAAGGAAGCAGGGGCGTTCGCGGACGTCACCCAGCAGGCCATATCCGAGGCCGACCCCGACAACCCCGGCACCCAGCCTCGCCCAACGGCGGGCATCCAGTTCGTCGGCGTACCGGAGTTCACCGACCTCGGAACCAAGGTGGCGCAGGAGATCAGCGCCGCCATCGCGGGCCGCCAGTCGGTGGACGCCGCGCTCGCCGCCTCCCAGAGGCTGGCCGAGAAGGTCGCGGAGGAGTACCGATGACCGCCACGACGGCCGTGCGGCCGACCCCGCCCCGTCCCGCCCCCGCCGACAAGCGCCCCACGGGCAGCAGAGCCAAGGCCTGGGCGACCCGCGCACCGCTCCTGCCCGCCCTCGTCTTCCTGATCGTGGTCACCCAACTGCCCTTTGTGGCAACGCTGGTGATCTCCTTCTTCGACTGGAACCCGCTCAAGCCGGACCAGCGCCACTTCACCGGATTCGCCAACTACGGCTCGGTCTTCACCGACCCGGCCCTGCGCGACTCGGTCCTGACCACCGTCCTGCTCACCGCCACCGTGGTCATCGTGAGCGTCGTCCTCGGCCTCGCCTTCGCCCTTCTGCTCGACCGCACCTTCTTCGGCCGGGGCTTCGTCCGCACCCTCCTCATCACCCCGTTCCTGATCGTGCCGGTCTCGGCGGCGCTGCTGTGGAAGCACGCCCTCTACAACCCTGCATACGGGCTGTTCAACGGGGCCTTGACCTGGTTCGGGAATCTCTTCGGCATCGACTCCCCAGCCCAGCCGGAGTGGACCTCCCAGATGCCCCTGATGGCGATCGCCGCCGCCCTCGTCTGGCAGTGGACGCCGTTCATGATGCTGATCCTGCTGGCCGGACTGCAGAGCCGCCCCGCCGAGATGATGGAGGCCGCCCGGCTCGACGGCGCGGGCCCCTGGCAGATGTTCCGTTTCCTCACCCTGCCCCATCTGCGCCGCTACCTCGAACTCGGCGTCCTGCTGGGCTCGGTCTACATCGTGCAGAACTTCGACGCCGTCTTCACCATCACCGCGGGCGGCCTCGGCACCGCCAACCTCCCGTACACCGTCTACGAGACCTTCTACCGGGCCCATGAGTACGGACTGGCGTCCGCCGTGGGCGTGGTCGTGGTGATCGGTACCGTGATCATCGCGACGTTCGCGCTCCGGGTGGTCTCCTCCCTCTTCCGTGAGGAGGCGAGCCGCGCATGAGCGCCTCGACCGCAGCACCGGCCCGCCCCCGCGCCACCACGAGATCCGCCGCCCCGAGGAACCGGGTCCGCAGGCGCTCCACCGCTCTGGGTCTGGCCGCCTGGGCCGTGGGCCTGGTCTTCTGTCTGCCCGCCCTGTGGATGGTGCTGACCTCCTTCCACTCGGAGGCCGACGCGGCGGCCAACCCGCCCTCCCTGGCCGCCGCGCTGACGCTCGACGGCTACCGGACGTTCTTCGGCGGAGGAGGCGGCCCCACCCCCTGGCCGCCGCTGGTCAACTCCTTGATGGCGTCGGCGTTCTCCACCGTGCTGGTTCTCCTGCTGGCGCTTCCGGCGGCGTACGCGCTCTCCATCCGCCGGGTGCGCAAGTGGACCGACGTGATGTTCTTCTTCCTCTCCACCAAGATGCTGCCGGTGGTCGCCGGTCTGCTGCCGCTCTACCTGTTCGCGAAGAACACCGGTCTCCTGGACAACATCTGGCTGCTCGTCCTGCTCTACACCTCGATGAACCTGCCGGTCGCGGTGTGGATGATGCAGTCCTTCCTCGCCGACGTCCCCGTCTCCATCATCGAGGCGGCCCAGGTCGACGGGGCCAGGCTGCCCACCGTCCTCGGCCGGGTCGTCGCCCCGGTCGCCGCCCCCGGTATCGCCGCCACGGCCCTGATCTGCTTCATCTTCAGCTGGAACGAGCTGTTGTTCGCCCGGGTGCTGACCGGCGTGGTAGCCGGGACGGCCCCCGTCCATCTGACCACCTTCGTCACCAGCCAGGGCCTCTTCCTCGCCCAGCTGTGCGCCGCGTCGGTGGTCGTGTCCCTGCCGGTGCTCGTCGCCGGCTACGCCGCCCAGGACAAACTCGTCCAGGGCCTTTCCCTGGGAGCAGTCAAATGAGGGCAGCCATCGTCGAGGCCCCCGGCAAGGTGTCGGTCGCCACGGTCGACGACCCCGCGCCCGGTCGGCGTGACGTGGTCGTGAAGGTGGCGTCCTGCGGGCTCTGCGGCACCGATCTCCACATCCTCCAGGGGGAGTTCGCCCCCACCCTGCCGATCGTGCCGGGCCATGAGTTCGCCGGTGAGATCGTCGCCCTCGGCACCGACGTCACCGAACTGGCCGTCGGGGACAAGGTGGCCGTCGACCCCTCTCTCCACTGCCACGAGTGCCGCTACTGCCGCTCCGGCCGCGGCAACCTCTGCGACAACTGGGCCGCCATCGGCGTCACCGTTCCCGGGGGTGCGGCCGAGTTCGCCGTCGCCCCGGTCGCCAACTGCGTCCGACTCCCCGACCACCTCGACGTCGCCGACGCCGCCCTGATCGAACCGCTCTCCTGCGCGGTCCGCGGTTACGACGTGCTGAGGGGCAACCTGGGCGCCGAGGTGCTGATCTACGGCTCCGGCACCATGGGCCTGATGATGCTGGAGCTGGCCAAGCGTACGGGCGCCGCCTCGGTGGAGGTCCTCGACGTCAACCCGCAGCGCCTTCGGACCGCCACGCTCCTGGGCTGCACGGGGGCGGCCGCCCGCGCCGAGGAGTTCGACCGCCCCGGCGGCTGGGACGTGGTCATCGACGCCACCGGCAACGCGGGCGCCATCCAGGACGGCCTGGGCCGGGTCGCCAAGGGCGGCACGTTCCTCCAGTTCGGGGTGGCGGACTACGCCACGACCGCGGTCATCGAGCCGTACCGGATCTACAACCAGGAGATCACCATCACCGGTTCGATGGCGGTCCTGCACAGCTACGAGCGGGCCGCCGCGCTCTTCGCCGGCGGGGTGCTGGACCCGGCCGTCTTCATCAGCCACCGGCTGCCGCTGGAGCAGTATCCGGAGGCGATCGACCAGTTCAGGGCGGGGGTGGGGCGCAAGATCGTGGTGCAGCCGTAGCTGTGGCGGAAGCGCGGTCGAGGGGGGGGGGGGGGGGGGGGGGGGGGGGGGGGGGGGGGGGGGGGGGGGGGGGGGGGGGGGGGGGGGGGGGGGGGGGGGGGGGGGGGGGGGGGGGG